>CANIID010000062.1 GCA_947467315.1 Betaproteobacteria bacterium
TATTATCGCTCAGGACAGGAGGTTGCAGAATGGGTGCAAAAAGTGGCGTGAAACGAGTTGTCGCCGGCGTGTTATGGGCTGTCGGACAAGCTGCGCAGGCGCAACCTGCGGCGGTTCCGGCACCAACGCTGTCAGCGCCAGCCTATCCGGTGAAGACCCTGCGGGTGATCGCCTCGCAGTCCGCCGGGGGCGGCGTGGACGCCGTTGCGCGGCTGGTGGCATCGCGCCTCGCCGAAAGTTTTGGCCAAACCGTGATCGTGGACAATCGTGCGGGCGCCAATGGCTCGCTGGCCGCCGAGATTACCGCCAAGGCGCCGCCGGATGGTTACACCCTGATGCTGGGCGCGGCGGGCAATCTCGGCGTCAACCGGTTTTTCATCAAGCAGATGACCTATGATCCGTTCACCGAACTGACGCCGGTGACCCTGGCGATTTCCGGCGGCAGCGTGCTGGTGGTGCATCCCGCGCTGCCGGTGAAATCGGTGAAAGAATTTATCGCGCTGGCGAGAACCCGGCCCGATACGCTGGCGTATGGGTCGTCCGGCGTCGGCGGCGCCGGGCATATGGCGGCGGCGTTGTTTCAGTCGTTGACGCAAACCCGCATGTTGCACGTGCCGTACAAAGGCGGCGCGCCGGCGATGGTGGATTTGATCGCGGGGCAGGTGCAGTTTTCGTTTTCGTCCGCGCCCACGGCGATGCCCAACATGACGTCGGGCCGCTTGCGCGCACTGGCGGTGACAACCGCGAAACGCTCGAAAATTCTGCCCGCGCTGCCCACCATCGCCGAAGCCGGCGTGCCGGGCTATGACGCGCATACCTGGTATGGTTTTGTGGTCACTGGCAAAACGCCGCAGCCCATCGTCGCGCGGCTGAACAAGGAAATCGTGCAGATACTCAACCGGCCCGATGCCGTGGACACGCTGTTCAAGGTGGGGCTGGAGCCGTGGACCAGCACGCCGGAGGCCTTCGGCGCCTACATCAAATCCGAGGTGGATAAATGGGGCCGCATCATTCGGGAGATCGGAATTACCGCGAATTGAGCAGCAGCATTCCTGGCGGGCTCACGCATCATTCACTCCGCTTTCAGCCCCAGCCGTTTTACCACGCCGCTCCACATGTCGATACCTTTTTTAATCTCGGTGAGAAATTGCGCCGGTGTACCGCCCGCCGGTGCGACGCCATCGGCGGCGAGCCGGTCTTCCATCTCTTTTTCGCGCAGCGCGTGGTTCAGATCGGTATTGATGCGCGTCACGACAGGCTGCGGCAAACCCTTGGCCGCGATCAGGCCGTGCCACAACACCACGTCGTAATCCTTGAAGCCCGACTCCAGCATCGCTGGAATTTCCGGCGCCGCCCGAATGCGTTGCGCCGTGCTTACCGCAATGCTACGCAAGCGGCCGCCCTTCACCTGCGGCAAGGTTGAAGCGATACTGCCCCACAGCATTTGCACGTGTCCCGCCACCGTGTCGTTCAGCGCCGGGCCGGTGCCTTTGTACGGCACGCCGAGGATGCGGATGCCCGCGCGTTCCAGAAACAGCTCGGTGGCGAGATGCACGCCGCTGCCGGTGCCGCTGGAGGCATAACTCAATTGGCCGGGGCGCGCCCGCGCCAGCGCGATGAGTTCCTTCACGGTTTTCACCGGGAGCGACGTATGCACCGCGAGCAGAAACGGCCCCTGCGACAACTGAATGATGGGCGTGATGTCGTTGACCGGATCGAAGTTCAATTTGTACAGGCTCGGGTTCACGGTGTAACTGGCCGCGATCAGCGTCAGGGTGTAGCCGTCCGCGGGCGCCCGCATGCCCAGCTCCACGCCGACGGTGCCGCCAGCGCCGGGACGATTGTCCACCAGTATCTGTTGCCCGATGGCCGCCGCCAGTTTTTGCGCCGACACGCGCGCGATGATGTCGCTGCCGCCGCCCGGCGGAAACGGCACGATGAGGCGAATGGCTTTCGACGGATAACTCTGCGCCATCGCTACAGGCAGGCCGCAAGCGGTCAACACCAGGAACGCGATCAAGGTCTGTTTCATCGTGCGGCTCGTCATACGCGCATGCGCGGCAGTTCCGCGATGTTGAGTTTGAGCGTGGCATCCAGCACTTCAGCCAATTCGGCATCGTCGATCGCCATGCGCGGCAGGCGCACCGTGCCGCCGGGCAAACCCAGCGCATTGAGCAACGGTTTCATCGCACGCACCGGGCCACCGTGTTTAAGGTGGATGCGATACACCGCCAGCAGCAGCGCATAGGCCTTGTGCAAACGATCCTGATCGCCGCTTTCAAAAGCATGGATCAACTCGGTGATCATCGTCGGCGCGAGATTGCCCTCGTGCCCCATGCAACCGTGGCCGCCGAGCGACAGCGTGGTCAGCGCGTTAGCCGGCCCCGCGCAATGCACCTCGATGCGCGAGGCAAACCGTTCGATGATGTCGCTGAGATAACGGATGTCGGAGCCGCCGTAGAAAAAGCCGATGATGTTTGGAAAACGCTTCAGCAGCCGTTCCAGAAACGCCACCGGCAGATTGAACCCCAGCGTGTGATAACTCGACAACACCACCGGCTGCGCGGTGGTTTCGATCACACTGGAGAAGTATTGCTCCAGCTCCGCCACGGAGGGCTTTGCGGCGTGGCCCATCTCGGGGCCGAACACATGCACGGCGTCCAGCGCATGACCGCGGGCGAGCTTGAGAAAATCGATCATCTCGCCGGCGTGGCGCACTTCAACGCCCATGGCGCGCACGTTGACCTTGCCCTTGAGTTCCTCGATGGCGATGGCGAGCATGCGGTCCAGTTCGTCGCGGGTGAGCGAAAAGCCTTCGCCGCTGGCGCTGCTGCCGATGTAGACCCCGACACCGGCGTCACGCAGCCGTCGCAGGTGTGCGCGGTACGCCGGCTCGTCCAGCGCGCCGCGTGCGTCGAACGGGGTGATGCTCATGACAAAAGCGCTGCGCTGCATAACGGGTTTCTCCACGGGGAAACTCAGTTTAGCGTAGCCCCGCGCACAAATCGATTCCGCACGCCATTGCCGGTGCGTGCGGGTGTGCATCGGCGTTAAAATCAATCGTCAGGCTAATCCTGCTGCTCAGACTCACATGATCAAACGCCCCCAAAGTCCTTCCGGCACGCTGCATGTGCTGGAACACACCTCGAAAATACTCAAAGGCAATCCGCTGAATGACCCGCATGTGCGCAAGCTCGGCGTGTGGCTGCCGCCGCAGTACGACGGCAGCGGCGCGCGGCGCTTTCCGGTGCTGTATGACCTGGTGGGATTCACCGGCACCGGGTTGTCGCATACGAACTGGAAGCCCTTCGGCGACAACGTGCCGGAACGCGCGGCGCGGCTGATTCACGACAAGAAAATGGGCCCGGCGATTATTGTTTTCCCGGATTGCTATACGGCGCTGGGCGGCAACCAGTACATCAACTCGTCGGCCATCGGCAACTATGCCGATTACCTCACGCGCGAGATCATTCCATTTGTCGACCGCGAGTTTCGCACGCTGGCAAGCCGCGAGCATCGCGGCTGCTTCGGCAAATCCTCCGGCGGGTATGGGTCGATCATTCACGGCATGCAATACGCGCAGCATTGGGGGGCGATTGCCAATCATTCGGGCGATGCCTACTTCGATTTTGTCTATTGGCACGATTGGCCGAACACGATCAACGAGCTGGCCAAACATCGCGAACCCAAGCGCAAGGTGGGTGCGTACAACGTGCTGCGTGAGTCAACCCGAAAAAATATCGCCGCAGGGCTGGACGACGGACGCATCAAGCGCTTTCTCGATCAGGCGTGGAAAAAAGAAAAGCTCTCATCGGCGGAGGGCCACGCCATGATGAATCTATGCATGGCCGCCACCTACGATCCCGACCCCAAAGCGCCGTTGGGTTTTCGCGTGCCGTTTAATCTGGAGTCGGGCGAGGTCATCGAACGCCGCTGGCAAAACTGGCGCGCGCATGATCCGATCAACCTGGTGGCGAAATACCGCGCCAATCTCAAAACGCTGCGCGGCATCTACATCGATTGCGGCTGGCGCGATCAGTATCACATTCATTACGGTTCGCGCATTTTGTCCAAGCGGCTGGCGGCGGCGGGCATACGCCATACCTACGAGGAGTTCGACGACAACCATTCCGACGTCGATTACCGCATGGACGTGAGTTTGCCGTTTCTATATAAGTCATTGAAATAAAAGTAGTTTTCAAAAACAGAAGGTGAGCGAATTGAACAAACTGATCATTACCGTCAGACCCAACGAATGGATGATGCGCGGCCCCAACCCGCACATTCCCTATACGCCGGACGAGATCGCGGAGGACGCCGCGCGCTGCCGTGACGCGGGCGCCGCGATCATGCATGTGCATGCGCGGCTGCCCGATGGCGGCAAGACCAACAGCCCGGAGCTGTATACGGAGATCGCGCACAAGGTGCGTGCGAAATCAGACATTCTGGTTCACACCACGCTGGGCAACATACACAACGCGGGCAGCGACGACAAGCGCATGGCGCATGTGGCGGAAGCGCGCCCCGACATGGCGAGCCTCGATATCGGCAGCAACAACACCGATACCTATCTGCCGGGTGAAAAGCGCTTCAAGACCACCGATCGCGCCTATGTGAATACGATAGAAAGTTGCCTGCACTTCGCGCGCACGATGAAAAAGCTGGAGGTAAAACCGCTGGTCGCGTGCTGGTCGGTGCCGTTTCTGCGCGCGGTGGATGCGTTTCTCGACATGGGCGAGTTCGTTGAACCGGCGATGGTTAATCTGGTGTTGTGTGAAGGCGGCATCATCGGCGGCCATCGCGGCACGACCGACGGCCTCGCTGCGTTTTTTCATGCGCTGCCGCCTCCCGGAAAAGTGGAGTGGACGGTGTGCGTGAAAAAAGGAAATATTTTCCCCGTGGTGGGCATGGCGCTGGAACGCGGCGGCCATCTCTCGCCGGGGCTGGGTGACTATCACTATCCCGAACTGGGCTATCCGACAAACGCCGAGATCGTGCGTACCATTGTTGCGATGGCGAAAGCCGTTGGTCGTGAAGTGGCCACGCCGGACGAGGCGCGAAAAATTCTGAACATGTCGCCGAGGCCGCTATGAAAACCCTTTTGAAACTGGTGGCCGCGTTCTGCGGCGGCATGATGACCGTGCCGGCTATCGCACAGCAGTACCCAACCAAACCCATCCGCTTCGTCGTGCCCTATGCGCCGGGCGGCAACACCGACGTGCTGGCGCGCCTCATCGGGCAGCGTCTGGCGGATACGTTTCCGCATCCGGTGATCGTCGATAACCGGCCGGGCATCGATGGCGTGGTGGGGATCAACGTGGTGGCGCGCGCGGCGCCGGACGGCTACACGATATTGATGGTGTCCAGCAGTCATGCGATCAACACCTCAATGGGCATGAAGCTACCCTACGACCCGCTGAAAGACCTCGCGCCGATCACGCAAACCGCGTCACAACAAATCCTGCTCATCGTGCATCCGTCGGTGCCGGCGAAATCCGTCAAGGAGTTTGTCGCTTACGCCAAGTCGCATCCCAAGGGGCTGAACTACGGCTCGAGTTCCAGCGCCACGCAGCTCGCGACCGAATTGTTCAATTCGCTGGCGGGCATCAAGATGGTGCATATCCCCTACAAGGGTGCGGCGCCGATGATGAATGATCTGCTCGGCGGGCAGATCGAGGCGTCGTTCGCGCCTTCGGTGATTTCGTTGCCACACGTCAAATCAGGCCGCGTGCGCGCGTTGGCCATCGGCGACTCCAAACGTTCGGTGTTCATGGCGGATTTACCCACGGTGGCGGAAGCCGGTGTGGCCGGCTATCAGGCGGCCATCTGGACCGGCATGCTCGCGCCCGCAACCACCCCCCGCGCCATCATCGACCGGCTCAACAAGGAAGTAGTGCGTATCGTGCGCTCGCCCGAACTCACTGAGCGCCTGGTGCAGCTCGGTTCCGATACGGTGGGCGGCACGCCCGAACAGTTCGACAAATTCGTGCGCGAAGAAATCGTCAAGTGGGAAGTCATCGCGAAGCGCGTCGGCATCTGGGGCAAGAACTGAGATGATGAAGAAGCTCATCATCACGGTACGCGTGAACGAATACGTATCACGCGAGCGCAATAAACACGTGCCGTTCACGCCGGACGAAATCGCGGACGCCGCCGTCGAATGCCGGGCGGCGGGCGCGTCGATTATTCACTTGCACGCGCGCAATCCCGACGGCAGCCCGTGCCACACGCCCGCGGTGTATGCGGAGATCGTCGGCAAGATACGCGACCGCACCGACATCCTGATTGATTCCACGCTCGGCGTACACACGGTGAAGGAAGACGAAAATCGTCTTCAGCACATCAAGCTGATGGGGCAGAAAAGCCGCACCCGGCCCGATTTCGCCGCCGTCGATACCGGCTCGACGAATATGGATACCTACGATCCTGAAACGAAAACCTTCAAGACCGTCAACAAAACCTATATCAACAGCACCGAGACCTGCCTGTTTCTGGCGAAGGGCATGACGGCATCGGGCGTTAAACCGCATTTGTCGATTTGGGCGGTGCCGTTCATGCGCATGACCGGCGCGTTGCTGGACATGGGCGCGATTCATGAACCGGCGTATGTGCAGTGTGTGCTGGCGGACGGATGGCACGTGGGCGCGCATCCGGGCACCCCGCGCGGGCTGGAGGCATTGATCGATTTCCTGCCCGCTAATCGCCGCATCGAATGGACGGTTTGCCTGAAGGACGGCAATCTGATGAACGTCGCACCGTTCATCCTGGAACGCGGCGGCCATCTTGCTCCCGGGCTGGGCGACTATCCGTACGCCGAGTTTGGCTATCCGAGTAATGCGCAGCTCGTACACCGGTTTGCCGAACTGGGCCGTGCCGCTGGACGCGAGCCTGCAACCACGGATGAGGCTCGGGTGATGCTGGGCATATCTAAGGAGACCTGATCAGGGCTGCTTCGATGCCGTAAAGGTTGCCAGGCAAAAGGTCATGACTTGATTTTACCGGCTGCGGTGGGCGTGCCGTCGCACGCCAAGCTTGGGCGCACGCACCACCGGACGTCCGTTCGTATTGTGATCTTGTTTTCGGGTAATAGTATGAAGTTATTGTTTTAAAGGTATTTATTTGTCCGCTCTGCGTTAGTCACCGAGTAGTCAGGCGAATCGGCTGGTCATAAATGAGGCAATCCGGCGCGAAATCCTGTATCATTCGCACCCCCACCCGCCGCGTTCTCCACGCGCGAGCCAACCCGACAGACTTCCATAAGAGACTTTCGAAAATGCAAGCAATCCTCGATTACCTTAAAAACAGCGGCGAGCGCCTTGATTCGGAAATCGCCGCGGCGACCGGCCTGTCGCTGTCGAACGTGCGCACGGGCGTGAACGACCTGCGTTCGCGTGGCGCCATCATGGTATGCAAATCGATACGCTATCAGGATGGCAAGGAAATCGAAGGCATCCTGTGCCGTATCTCGGGTTACATTCCTCAGGCTGCCCCTGGCCGCAAACCCAAGTCGCACGCGCCGGCGAAGGTCGATTAATTTCCGGCTTTTGAGAACCAGCCCGCTACCCCGTTTGAGGTAGCGGCGCAGATTGCGGGTGCGTTACAACCCCGCCTGCGTAATGAATTTCCCGACGAGGTACGGCTCCAGCGCCTCGGTGCCGCCCTCCGAGCCATAGCCCGAATCCTTCACGCCGCCAAACGGCACTTCGGGCAAGGCAAATCCCAGATGGTTGATGGTCATCATGCCGGTTTCGACCTGCGCGGCGATGTTGTTCGCCGTTTTCGCCGAGCGTGTCCACGCATAGGCCGCTAATCCATACGGCAAACGATTCGCTTCCGTAACCGCGTCGTCAAACGTCTTGAACGGGTTGATAATCGCCAGCGGGCCGAAGGGTTCGGTGTTCATCGCCGCAGCGCTGTTCTCGAGTTCAGTGACCACCGTCGGCTCGAAGAAATTGCCTTTTTCCCCGATGGGGTAGCCGCCGGTCTGTAATTTGCCGCCGTGTTTTTTCGCGTCTTCCATGTTGGCGATCATCGCGGCCTGACGGCGCGGGTTGGCGAGCGTGGCCATCTTGGTGTCTTTGTCGAAACCGTCGCCGACTTTCATGCTTTTGGCGCCTTCAACGAATTTTTCGACGAATTGTTTGTAGACGCCTTCCTGCACCAGAAAGCGCGTGGGCGACACGCACACTTGCCCCGCGTTACGGTATTTCATGAAGCTCATGGTCTTGGCGGCGATGTCGATATCCGCGTCGTCAAAAATGATTACCGGCGCGTGACCGCCGAGTTCCATGGTGGCGCGCTTCATGTGCTGGCCGGCCATGGCCGCGAGCAGTTTGCCGACGGGCGTGGAGCCGGTAAAGGTGATTTTGCGGATCACCGGGTGGGGAATCAGGTAACTCGAAATCTCGGACGGGCTGCCGTACACCAGGCTGATCACGTTGGCCGGCACACCCGCGTCGATGAAGGCGCGCACCAGTTCCGCCGGCGAGGCGGGCGTTTCTTCGGGCGCTTTCAGAATGATCGAACAGCCCGTCGAGAGCGCGGCGGACAATTTGCGCACCGCTTGGTTGATCGGGAAATTCCATGGTGTAAAGGCCGCCACCGGACCGACCGGCTCTTTCACCACCAGTTGATACACGCCCTCGGCGCGCGCCGGAATCACGCGCCCGTAAGCGCGGCGGCCTTCCTCGGCAAACCATTCAATGATGTCGGCGCCGGCCATGACTTCGAGCTTCGCTTCGCCCACCGGCTTGCCTTGCTCCAGCGTCATCAGTTCGGCGATGCGGTCAGCGCGGCTGCGGAAAAGATCCGCGGCCTTGCGCATGATCTTCGAGCGCTCATAGGCTGACACCTTGCGCCACACTTTGAAGCCCTTGTCGGCGGCGTCGAGCGCGCGGTCGAGATCGGCTTTCTCGGCGTAGGCGACCGTGCCGATTTGCGCGTGCGTGGCGGGGTTGACCACCGGCAGGGTGCGGCCTGCGGCGGCAGGGCCCCATACGCCGTTGATGAAGAGTTGTGTGTCTTGATAAGTGGGCATGGTGTCAGACTCTGAGAGGGTTGAAAACAGGGGTAAAAGTGGGGGCGCGGAGCGGGAAGCGCGAAGGATAACCGAGATTCGTGAGTCGCGTGAGAGGCGCGCTACTGCGCACTCTCGGCGGTAATCCCCGCCGCCTTGATGACTTTGCGCCAGCGTTCGGTTTCGGCCACGATCAACTGGCGAAACACAGCGGGCGAGCCGGGGGTGGCTTCAACGCCTTGATCGAGCAGACGCTGAATCACGCCGGGATCAGCAAGCGCGCGATTCAATTCCGCGTTAAATCGCGCCACGACAGCCGGTGGTGTGCCGGCGGGCGCGAGCAAGCCGTACCAGGTGTTGCAATCAAATCCGGGGAACAGGTCCGCAATGGCGGGTTGCTCCGGCGCGACGCGGTTGGGCTTGGGCGTCGCGGTAGCGATCACGCGAAGACGCCCGGCCTTGACCATCGCCGACATCTGCGGCGTGCCGGAAAACATCACCTGCACCTGTCCGGCGACGAGATCGGTCACCGCCGGGCCGCCGCCTTTGTACGGTACATGCACGAATTTCACCCCGGCCATGGCATTGAGCATTTCGATGCCGAGATGATTCGGCGTACCGACGCCGGGCGAGGCAAAATTGAGTTTGCCCGGCTGCGCTTTGGCGAGATCAATCAACTCTTTGACGTTGCGCACCGGCAACGACGGATTCACCACCAGAAAATACGGCACATACACCATCAATCCCAGCGGCGCGAAATCGCGCAGCGGATCGAACGCCATCTTCGCGCCCAGCGCGGGGATCAGCGACAGACCCGCCGAGGTGCCAAAGGTGATGGTGTAACCGTCGGGCGCTGCGCGCGCACCCTGCGTCAGCCCGATCAGTGTGCCCGCGCCGGGCCGGTTGTCGATGACGATTTGCTGACCCAGCGCCTCGCCGACCTTGAGCCCCACCTCGCGCGCGACGAAATCGGTGGTGCCGGCCGGCGGGTAGGGCACGATCAGACGCACCGGCTTGGTGGGGTAAGGCTGCGCGTGTGCTGTCGCCGCGCACAGCAAAGCAGGCAGCAGGGCGCCCAGGTATGAACGGGTGCGCGCGTTTCTCATGTGGGGCCCTCGTTGCAAATGATGGAATATCAACTCTACCGGTACTGTATGGCTTGTCCAGTGTCCCGGTATACTTGCCGATCACGACTTTGTAGTCATCGTCCATCCATTCATCAAGGGAGAAGCAAAATGCATTTGCAAGGAAAAACAGCGGTAGTCACTGGCGCCGGACGTGGCATCGGACGCGCAGTGGCGTTGGAACTCGCGCGGCAAGGCGCCAGCGTCATCGTGGTCGATCCGGGTGTCGGTCGCGGCGGCGAGAAAACCGAGGAGCGGCCCGCCGACGACGTGGTGGCTGAAATTATCGCGGCAGGCGGCAAGGCGCAGGCAAACTACGATTCAGTGGCCGATTACCTCAAGGCCGGGCTGATGATCAAGCAGTGTGTCGATGCCTACGGCAAGATCGATATTCTGGTCAACGTCGCCGGCAATCTGCGCGAGCGCATGATCTGGAACATGTCCGAAGACGATTTTGATTCCGTCATCACCGTGCATCTGAAAGGCAACTGGAACACCTGCCATCACGCGGTGAAATACATGCGCCAGGCGGGTCACGGGCGCATCATCAACTTTTCGTCCGACGCGTTTAAAGGTTCGGTCGGGCAATGCAACTACAGCGCGGCGAAGGCCGGCATCATCGGGCTCACGCGCTCGATCGCCAAAGAAGCCTACAAAAACGGCGTTACCGCCAATGCCATCTGCCCGTCGGCGGATACGCGCATGACGCTCACGCCCGAGGTGAAAGAAAACCGCCGCCGCAAATTCGAAGCGGGTTTGCTGACCAAAGAACAATACGAACTCACGCTGGTGCATCGCGGCCCCGAATACATCGCGCCGATGGTGGCGTACCTCGCCACCGATAACGCTGACACCATCAACGGGCAAGTGTTCCACGTCGAGCGCGGCCGCATCAACACCTATGTCTTCGGCGACGACTACAAATTTTTGCACAAGGGCGACGACGGCCTATTCACGGTTGAGGAATTGATCGAAACCGTGCCCGGTTCGCTGATGAGCGGCATCGTGCCGGTGGTGCCGCCGGTGAAGATGGCGGACGCCGTGAGTTCAAACGCGGCGAAGAAAGAAAAGACGGCCTAAACCCGCGCCCTCTCCTGCTTTGCGGGAGAGGGCATCAAGATATAAAATTATCAATAAAAACAAATAGTTAATGTAGATCTCGTCGCTTCGGAACGTTGATCCATGGATTTCAATCTCAGCAGCGAACAAGTATTGATGCGCGACGCGTCACGGCGCATGGTGGCGCGCGTCATCGCCCCCGAGCTGGCGCGTCATGATGCCGATCAGCCGCTACCCAAAGCCGTGTTGCTGACGATCTTCAAGGCCATCGCGGCACTCGGATTAACGGCGGCGCGTCTGCCGCCGGATGCCGGGGGATCGCGTCTTTCCATGCTCGATTATGGCCTGATGTTCGAGGCCATTCCGCCCGCCATCGGCCTGTCGCTGGTGTCGCAGGAGGCCTGCATTGCGCGTTTGTATGCGGAGTGCAACGCGGAACAGCGCCAGCGTTTTCTGCCGCCGCTGATCGCGGGTAGCGCGTTGGGCTGCACCGGCTCCACCGAGCCGGACGCGGGCTCGGACCCGCGCGGCATCCGCACGCGGGTCACGCAGGATGGCGATACGCTGGTGCTGAATGGCCGCAAAATGTGGATCACCAACGTGTCGATGTGCGATCTGATCATCGTCACCTGTCTGGATTGCCGGTCGGGACAGAGCGGCGGTAAACGCGTGGGCGTGGTCAAGGTGGTGGTGGAGCGCAAGGATTCGCCCTTCGAGGCGCGCGAGATCGACACTATTGGTTTGCGGCAGGGCCTGCTGGGCGAAGCGGTGTTCGACAACTGCCGCGTGCCAGTGCGTAATTTGATCGATAACAACGCCGGCGGCACGGACGTGCTCAAGGCCACCTGGCAAGTCAACCGGCCGCTGCTCGGCTTGCAGGCGGTTCACCTGGCGCAATGCGCGTACGACATCGCGCTTGAGTATGCGCGCACGCGCCGGCAATTCGATGACGTCATCGGCGGCCATCAACTGGTGCAGAAAAATCTCTCCGATATCGTCACCGCCGTCACCACCAGCCGCCTGCTCTGTTATCACGCGCTGTCGTTGATCGACAGCGGTGCGCCAGCCGCCGGTGCCGCCGCGATGGCCAAGCGCCATGCGCAAAACGCCTGTCGTGAAGCCGTGTGGCAGGCGATGAATATTCTCGGCGCGATGGGCCTGTCCACCGAAGCGCGCATGGAGCAGCTCTATCGTGATAGTCGCATGCTGGCGGTGCCCGACGGCACCAATGAAATACTGGCGTTGATCCATGGCCGCGAGCTGACGGGTATCGACGCGTTCCGTCGGACCCAGCCGCGCGCCTAGCCGCAAACGGAGTGCATCGCGTATGAGCGGGACACAGCAGTCAAAGGCACCCGGCACCACGCCGCCACTGCCGCTGGACGGCGTACGCGTGATGGATTTCAGCAGGCTGTTGCCCGGCCCGTGGGCGACGCAGATGTTGAGCGAGCTCGGCGCCGACGTGGTCAAGATAGAACAGCCGGGCATCGGCGATCCCAGCCGCCAAAATCATCCCAAGTTTCACGAAGAGAGCGTCTACTTCCATCTGGTCAATGGCAACAAGCGCAGCATCACGCTCAATCTGGCAAAGCCCGAAGCGGCGCCGGTGATCCGGCGTTTGCTGGCGCGCGCCGATGTGATTATCGAATCGTATCGTCCCGGCGTCGCACGCAAACTGGGCATCGATTATGCGTCGGTGGCCGCGTATAACCCGCGCGTCATCTATGGTTCGGTGACCGGCTTCGGGCAGACCGGCCCCATGGCCCACGTCGCCGGCCATGATCTGGTGATTCAGGGCATGACCGGACACATGGCGCGCGCGATGACGCCGGGCACGCCGCCGCCGGTGCCGGGATTTCAGGCGGGCGATTTCGCCGGCGCGCTGATGACCGTGATCGGCGTGCAGGCCGCGCTGACGCAACGCGAAAAAACCGGCGTCGGCAACGAGCTGGATATCTCTATGTTCGAAGCGCTGCTGCATATGTGCCCGATACCGCTCACCTCCGCGATAGCGCGTCTGGCCGGGCATAGCGGCGAGCCCGCGCAGGAGGTCTTCGGACGCAACCCACGCTACGCCACCTATTTGACGCAGGATCAAAAACCGGTGGCGGTGTCGCTGCTGGAAACAAAAATCTGGTCTGATTTCTGCGTGAACATCGGGCGGCCCGATCTGATCGCGGCCGATGAGACGCCTGCGGACCGGCTCACCGCGCACGGCGAGCGCGCGCCCGCGTATCACGCGGCGCTCGCGCGCTATTGCGCCGGGCACACCTGGGCGCAGATACAGGCGCACATGATCAAGACCGGCCTGGCGGTATGCACCATCGCCAGCCCCGACGAGGCGCTGGCGCAAGCGCACGTGATCGAGCGCGGCATGCTCGAATATATCGACCATCCTCGCGAGGGCCGCATCCCGCACTTGGTGAATCCGTTGGCACGCGCGGGCTTGGCGCGGCGCACGCACCGCCCGGCGCCGATGCTGGGCGAACATACCGATGACGTGTTGGGCGAGGCCGGTTATAGCGCGGCGGAAATCACGGCATTGCGCGCCGCGCGGATTTTTGAGTAACGGCAAATGATGTCACCGCAGCCGCCACAATTACCAACCGCCGTGCCGCCGCCAAACGATGCCAGCAACGGCGCCGCGATTGCCGGTTTTATTTCCAGCATCAACACGGCGGCGATACCTGAAAATGTTTTCGATGCCGCACGGATGTGCTTCGCCGACTGGCTTGCTGTTGCCATCGGCGCGCGCCTAGAAGAACCGGCGCGCGTTGTGCATCAGGCGATGCGGGCGTGGTGTACGGACGGCGCCGCCACCCTGTTGCTGGGCGGGCGCGCCACCCCCGCGGTTGCCGCGTTGGCAAACGGCACCCTCGCACATTGTCTCGACTTTGACGATACCCACGTCAAGTCCGTGACGCATACCAGCGCGCCGGTGTGGGCGGCTACCCTCGCGCTCGGCGAGGCGTGCGGCGGCAACGAGCAGCAGATGTTGCGTGCCTTCATTGCCGGGTTTGAAACGGCGGCACGCACGGGACTCGGTTTCGGCGAGGCGGCCACCGCGAGAGGCTGGCATGGTACCGGCGTGTTTGGCAGGCTCGGTGCGACGGCTGCCGCATCCGCGTTGCTCCGCCTGTCGGCGGATCAGACGCTGCATGCGCTGGGTACGGGGGCGACACAGACCAGCGGCCTCACCGCGTCGTTCGGCACCATGGCCAAACCCTTTCACGCAGGCAAGGCGGCGATGGACGGCATACTCGCGGCGCAGTTGGCGGCGGCGGGCTTTCACGCGGCGACCGGGCTGCTGGAGCCGGGCGGCGGCCTGCAAACGGCGATCGTGCAGGATCGTTCGGTGGCGTTTCAACCGGTGGCGCTGGATCGCTGGCAGATACTGGAAAATAGTTTTAAACCGTACGCCGCGTGTCACCTGACGCATCCCGCGGTCGATGCGGCCCGCGGCCTGATAGCAGTGATCCGGCCGCAAGACATCGCAGCCATCACCGCGCACGTGTTTCCGTTGGCGGAGCAGATCACTGGCCGGCGCGAAGGCATGCCGCAAACCGGGCTCGCGGGAAAATTCGATATCCGTTATTGCATCGCGGCGGCGCTGCACGGCCAGACGCTGTCGGCGCGCGATTTCGCCGACCCCTGGCAACCGGATCCGGCGCTGGGCAAGCTGGCGGCCGCGATCACGATAACGCCCGATGCCCGACAGAGTTTCGCTTCCGCGCGGCTGGTGGCGCGCCTGACCGATGGCCGCGAACACACGGTCGATGTGCCGGTTGCGAAAGGGCACCCCGGCAATCCCTTAAGCTGGGCCGACATGGCGGAAAAGTTTGACGGCCTGGTCACACCGGCGCTGGGAAAAAACACCGCATCGCTGCTGGCAGCCGTGCGCCGCTTTGGCGAACCCGGCACGCTAAGCGCGGTGCGGCGGTATTTGACCGCCGGCGGCCTGGGCTAAGGTGCGCTGGCTTTAACGCAACCGCATGGGCGGCGTTCAACCTTCGGGCTGGATACCGGCGCTCTTGATCACGCGCTCCCATTTCACCGCTTCGGCGCGCATGAATTGTCCAAATTGCTCCGGTGTGCTGCCGATGTATTCGATGCCCAGTCCGGCAATTCGCTTTTTCACATCCTGCAGTGAGAACACGCGAACGATTTCCGTGTTGAGTTTGGCGATGATGTCGCGCGGCGTGCCGGCGGGGGCGAGTATGCCCCACCACTCGTCGGCTTCGAAATCGGGAAAGCCGGACTCCTTCAGCGTCGGCGTATCGGGGAGCACGGGCTGGCGCTTCGCGCTGGTCACCACCAGGGCGCGTATTTTTCCCGCGCGCGCATGCGGCGAGCCGGTCAACAGGCTGGCCATCATCACCGGTATTTGTCCGCCGAGCAGATCGTTCACGGCGGGCGCGCCGCCCTTGTAGGGAATGTGATCCATTTTGATCGCGGTCGCCTGCTTGAACATTTCCGCCGAAAGGTGATTCGAGCTGCCCGTGCCCGACGTGCCGTAGACCAGTTGGCCCTGACGCGCCCTGGCGAAAGCGATGAACTCCTTGACGGAATGGGCCGGCACCGACGGGTGTACCACCAGCACGTTGGTCACGCGCGCCAGCAACAGGATCGGTTCAAAATCGTTGAGCGCGTCGAACGGCACTTTCTTGAACAGATGCTTATGGACGACATGGCTGCTGATCACGTTGACCAGTGTGTAGCCGTCGGGTTGTGACTTGGCTGCAATGTCGGTGCCGAGCATGCCGGTGGCGCCGGGCCGGTTGTCGACGAGCACGGTTTGGCCCCAGCTCTCCTGCACTTTCATGCTGATGATGCGTGACAGCGCGTCGGTTGTCGCCCCGGGCGGAAAGGGCGTGATCAGGCGGATTTGCCGGTTGGGATAACTCGTCTGCGCCTGCGCGCTGGCGATCACAAAACCGCACACCGCTAACAGAGAAAGCCCGTGCAACATGACATGCATGCGTTGCTCCTTTGAGGTGAGTTCGACCGCGGCGGAAAGTGTAATGCACGGCATGGGGGGGCATCAATGCGAAAATGCGCGCGCGTGGGTGCGGCCAATGGCGTGACGAAGTTATAAATTAATCAATAAAAACATATACTTATGAAAATAGACGTGGCGTTGCTGTAAAGCGGCAGTAGAGCGGCTACACTTTCTGCTTTCAAATCGGGTGGAGTGATACATGCGCGCAAAGAAAATTTTTGGCACCGTGGTTGGTTCGGCGTTGGGCGCGCTGGTCGTCGGCAACGCGCTTGCACAACCCTATCCTGTCAAACCGATAGAGTTGATTGTGCATACGTCCGCCGGCAGCGGCGGCGACGTGGTGTCGCGCGCGGTGGCGGAGATCATACGAAGAGAAAAACTTTTGCCGCAGGTGATGACGGTAAACAATCGCGTCGGCGGCGCGGGCATCGTGGGCTGGAGTTTTTTCAAGACCAAGCGCGGCGACCCGTATTACATGATGTCGGTCACCGGCACCATCCTCTCCATCGCCTATCGTCCTGAAACACAAATCGGCCTGGAGAACTACACGCCGTTGGCGCTGTTCGCGATTGACCCGCAAACCATCATGGTGCCGATGGATTCACCGTTCAAGACGGTCAAGGAACTGATGGATGCGGCCCGGGCCAAGCCCGAGTCGCTGGTGGCGGCGACGACATCGCTGCAAGGAACCGGTCGGCTGATCGTGCATCTGCTGGAAAAACACGTGCCCGGCGCCAAATTCAAAATTGTCACCTTCAAGGGCGGCAGCGAAGCCGTCACCTCGACCGCCGGCGGGCACACCACGTTTACCACCGAAAATCTCGGCGAAGGACAGGGGTTTGTCGAAGGCAAAAAGCTGCGTGTGCTGGCGATCAGCGCAGATCGGCGGTTGCCGCAAGCGCCCGATGTGCCGACCTTGCAGGAGCTCGGCTATCCGATCAACGCCGGTACCATCCGCGGGTTCACCTTCACGGCAGGCGTGCCGAAGGAAGCGGTAGTGACGATGGAGACGGCACTGAAAAAAGCGCACGACGCGCCCGAATGGAAAGAGCTCGCCAAGCGCAATCTCTATCAGGATATTTTCATGGGCAGCGCCGAGTTCACCAAATTTCTCGCGGCGCGCATGGTCGAGTACAAAGAGTTCTACGACGCCATCGGGTTGGGCAAGCGACAGTAAGCCCGCGAAGGCTGCGATTATTTTTCAGTCAGACCCGCCTCCCGCGCCAGCCGGGTGAAATCCTCCACGTGCTTGCGCAGGAAGTTGCCGAAGTCTTCTGGCGTGGCGCTGCTCACCAGTTCAATGCCGAGTTCCTGATAGCGGTTGCGTAGTTCCGGCACGGCGGCGGCTTTCACCACTTCGGCGCGCAGGCGTTCCAGCACCGCGCGCGACGTGCCCGCCGGCGCCATCAGGCCGTTGAAGGTTGAATCTTCAAACCCCGTTAATCCGGCTTCGTCGATGGTGGGCACGTCAGGCAATAGCAATGAACGCTTGCGCGTAGTGACGCCCAGCGCGCGCAGTTTGCCCGCGCGGATGTGCGGCAAGGACGTGCTCACCTGATCGAAGCGCAGCATCACGTGACCGCCGACCAGATCGATCACGGCGGGCGCCGCACCCTTGTACTGAATGTGCAGCAGCTTGATACCCGCTTGGCGCGCGAACATTTCCGCCGCCACGTGGCCAGTAGAGCCCGCACCCGATGAGCCGCTGGAAATTTCGCCGGGGCGCTGTTTGGCGAGCGCGATGAATTCCTTTACCGTGCGCGCGGGCAGCGCCGGATTGACGACGAACACCAACGGCGTGTCGCTGGTCTTGGTGACGGCCACGAAATCCTTGATCGCATCGTAACCAGCGTCTTTCACCATGGCCGGCGTGCGCGCAAAGGTGTTGGATATTGCGAGTAACGTGTAGCCGTCGGCGGGCGACGCCTTGACGAAGCGCGTGCCGACGATAGCACTGGCGCCGGGCCGATTCTCGACCACGAACTGCTGCCCGAAATTTTTGCTGAACTGCTCAGCATAGGCGCGCGCGACGATATCCTGATTGCCGCCGGCGGCCACCGGATTGATGATGCGTACCAGTTTTACGGGGTAGGACGCGGGTTGGCTCCACGCGGCTGATGCAATCAGCAGCAACGTGCCCGCTGTGACGATAGTCATTCGATGCATGAGCGATACGCCTTTATGTTTTATCCGTGGGTCAGCCGGGTCACTATCGTTTATTCGCTGCCGCATCGCGCTGCCACAACTGCGTGCGCCATCGCGCTGTCAACGCCACGATAAGGATCAACGCTGTCGCGCCATACAGCGTGCCTGTCAGCGGGTAGTCGATGCGCTGTATCAGCCATCCCGCGAGCAGCAGCCCCGGTATGTTGCCGTAGATCGCCAGCATGCGTATGCCCATGATGCGTCCGCGAAATTTTTCGTCGCAATTGCGGATCAGCATGGTTGCCATGGAGATTTGACTCAAGCCCTGCGACAGCCCGGCGAGCAGCAGAAATGGTATCCCCATGGCCGGGTGCGTGGTGTTCACAAAGCACATCAGTGACAGCAACCAGCCCGCGCTGAAAATAATCACCATCCGCGCCGGGCGCACAGTGTGGCCGATGCGGCTCATCAATACGGAACTCATCAACGCGCCGAAGCCGCCTATCGCTACCAGATAACCGAGGCCGGTTTGATCGGTGTGATAAATATTTTTTGCCATCACCGCCATCAGTGCGTGCATCATCGGAAACGCAGTGCAATTGAGCAAAAACGCGAGGCTCATCGACGCCAGCAGCAGCGGCGTGTTCCACACATACGCCATGCCGGCGCGCAGATCGGCGAGTGGAGAGGCGCGCGCGGCGGCCGTGGTCATGGCCGCGCGGCGTTGCGCGGCGCCGGGGCTGGTGCCTTTGAAGGTGAGCGTGGCGCTCAGGATATAAAGGCTCGCCACCACGGTGTAGGCCGCACCGATACTGAGCAGCGCCACCAGCCCCGCACCGGTAAGCGCGCCGGCAATCTTGGCGGTGTCCTGCGTGGTGCGCTGGATGCTCATCGCGCCCATCAATTTTTCAGAGGGCATGGTGGCGCCCACCAGCGCGTTACGCATGCCGATATCCGAGGGGCGCACCAGCCCCATCACGCCCGCGATGGCCAGCACGAAGGTCGGGGTGAGCAGGCCGTTGTACGCCAGGGTCATCAGCGTCAACGCCAGCGTGGCGTACACCGTGCGCATGGCTACCAGCACTCTGCGATGCCCGGCGCGGTCTCCCATCACGCCAAACATCGGCGCCAGCAGCGTGCCGAGGTGTTGCAGCGAGGCAAACAGCGTGAACATCAGCACCGAGCGCGTTTCGGTGAGCACGTACCAGCCGAGGATGATGGTTTCCATCTCGAACGCCCACGACGCCGCCAGATCAGCAGGCCACTGAAAGCGAAAGCTGCGTACGCTGAATGGTGCGAGGACCGAAGGGCGTGCGGGTTTGTCGGTGTCGGGAGGCAAGGCCATACTTTGTTGGGGCTTTAGGGTGTTATTCGGCGGAAATAAAATGTGGCCCCGACAATACCAGCAAGCGCCGATGCGGCGGATGCTCAAGTCACATAATGGATTCCCGCGTTGCGTGACTCGCGACCATCATGCGTGAGTACGGCGAATTCTCACGGTAGAATACACAGGCGGGCTGATCTTCCCGGCCCCGACGAACAATCGCAGTGATAACTCCCTAGTTCCACAGGCGCTCCCCCTGCCGTCGCCGCAAACGCGGCGTATTCGGTTAAGTATATGTTTTTATGGTAAAAATATCGTAACGGTAGCGTAACAATCAGCGAGGCACGGATGGACTCACATCAGCATTCCCAGCTATTCAAAGTCGGCAACGCGCAGGTTTCGAGGTTTGAAGACATGCGTTTGATTACCGGCAACGGCAAATATTCCTCCGACTGGAATACGCCCGATCAGTTGCACGCGTGTTTTCTGCGTTCCGATCGCGCGCATGCGCGCATCGTGTCGATCAATTTTGACAAGGTGAACCAGATCAAAGGCGTGGTGGGTGTGTACACCGGCGCGGATGCGCAGGCGGCAGGCTATTTGCGTTCGGCGAGTTTTCTGCCGCCCACCGGCAAAGGCGGCATGAAGGCGCGCGTGCCGGCGCGGCCGTGTCTGGCCATCGGCAAAGTGCGTTTTGTCGGCGACCCGGTGGCGATGGTGATCGCGGAATCGCACCTTGCTGCGCAGGATGCCTGCGAATTGATTGAGGTGGTTTACGAAGACCTGCCCGCGATCGTGGATCCGGAAGAAGCCCTGAAGCCCGGCGCGCCGCAATTGCACGATGACGTGCCCGGCAATTGCCCGGTCGAGGCCGAAAGCGGCAGCGAAGCGCCGGTGATGGAGGCCATCGCCAAGGCCGCGCATGTGACCAAGATTACTGTCGATTGCACGCGCGTCACCGCGAGCCCGATGGAGCCGCGCGCCGCGCTGATCGAATATAAGTCCGAGAGCGACAGCTATGTGGTGCATACGCCGTCGCAAGGCGTGAACATGACGCGCAAGCAGTTCGCCACGTATTCCAATCTCACCGAAGACAAATTCCGCGTCGAGATTCAGGATGTTGGCGGCGGTTTCGGCCAGCGCAGCACGGTGTATCCCGAATACGTGTCGATGATGATGGCCGCCAAGGCGCTGCAACGCCCGATCAAGTGGGTGGCCACGCGCACCGAGTGCTTTTTGACCGACACGCATGGCCGTGCCAACCTGATTACCGCCACGCTGGCGATGGACAAAAACGCACAGTTCACCGGATTGCGTATCGACTGGATCACCGATCAGGGCGCGTATCTGTCGCCCACCGGCCCGGCTGGGCATATCCGCAATGCCACCACTTGCATGAACGGCGTTTACAAA
>CANIID010000063.1 GCA_947467315.1 Betaproteobacteria bacterium
ACAAAGCTGGGATTGCCACAGGATGCGTCGGTAGTGGCCTTGCTGCCCGGCAGCCGCATCAGCGAGCTGCACAGCATGGCCGATTTATTCGTTGCCACGGCACGCTGCATTGCGGCTGCAATGCCGGGCGTTAAATTTGTGGTGCCCCTGGTCAATGCAGACACGCGCACGCTCTTTCAAAGCGCCGTGACGCGCGCGGGCGGCATCGATATCCTGATGCTGGACGGCCGTTCGCATGACGCCATTGTCGCAGCGGACGTGGCGCTGGTGGCCTCCGGCACCGCCACGCTGGAAACCGCGTTGCTGCAACGCCCGATGGTCATCACCTACCGCATGCCGCGCGTAAGCTGGTGGATGATGAACCCACGGCGCTATCAGCCCTATGTTGGGCTGCCCAATATTCTCGCCGGCGAGTTCGTCGTGCCTGAATTTTTGCAGGACACCGCCACGCCAGAAAATCTGGCGCAATCAGTACTCGACTTGCTCAACGACGCGCCGCGCCGCGAACGTATACGCCAGCGTTTCGCCGGCATGCTTACTGAGCTGCGGCAGAACACGTCGCAGAAAGCTGCTGATGCCGTGATGCCGTACCTGGAGAACCGCGCGCCGTGAAAAAACCCAAGCTGATCGCCGGCGTGGACGAGGCGGGCAGGGGGCCGCTGGCCGGCCCGGTGTATGCCGCCGCCGTGATACTGTCGCCCAGGGTACCCATCGAGGGGCTGGCGGACTCCAAAAAACTCACAGCGAAACGCCGTGATGCCTTATTTGACGTGATCCAGCGAGACGCCTTATCGTGGGCCATCGCCAGCGCCAGCGTCGAAGAAATCGACGCCATCAATATTTTGCAGGCCAGTTTGCTGGCGATGCGGCGTGCGGTGGAAGGTCTCGCGACACAACCGCATGAAATTCTGGTGGACGGATTGTTCTGCCCGACAGTGAGCATGCCGGCGCGCGCCATCGTCAAAGGGGACTCGAAAGAACCCGCGATATCCGCCGCGTCTATCCTCGCCAAAGTGGCGCGTGATCGTGAGATGTACCGGCTACACGAACAATTTCCGCGCTACCGTTTTGATTTGCACAAGGGTTATGGCACCGTCGTGCATATGGCTGCTTTGGCCAAACACGGGGTATCGCCGGTGCACAGACTGAGTTATGCGCCAGTAAGAAAAATATTGTTTAAAAACCAATAGTTATCGTATTTTTCCCAAGGCGAGTTTCAGCGCGCGTTGCAATGCGCTGCGCTCGCTGGCATGCGTGACCAACGGCTTGCGTGCGCGGCACTGCGCTACGAGTTTGCGATAGTAAGCGGAATCGGTTTCGGCGCGCGACAACAGCCGTGCCATCGCGCGCTCATCTTCCAGCCGATAGTAACCCGCATAGTCACGCCCCAGCAGGCCGATGTTGCCGCAAATGCGCGAGGCGATCACCGGCACGTTATTCGCCAGCGCTTCGCTCACCACGTTCGCGCCGCCCTCCATGCGCGAGCTAATCACCATCAAGCGGCTGCGCGCGAGCAGGCGCAGCGCCTTGCCGTGCGGCACTTCGCCGAGCCAGCGGTAACGCGGTTCACGCTTCATCCACGCCTGCGCCTCGCGCGCCATCGCGGGCGCCATCGCGCCGCCGACGTGGGTTATGCGAATACGGCTTTTTGCGGGAAAATACGCCAGCGCCGCCGCCGCGCGAAAAGGATCTTTCTCGTCGCGCAGATGCCCGCTGATCACGACTTCAAAGCACGACGTCAGCGGCGGCGGGCGCTTGACCGCCCGCGCCGATTGAACCACCACGCTGGTTTTGCGGCGTAGCGCGGGCGCAAGCTCCTGCAAGCCCATCTCCTGCAACACGATCATGCGCGTCGCCAATTGCATCGATTCCTGTGCGGTTTCATCGGTGCGTATGTCGCGGTATAAATCGGTGCCGGTCAGCGCCAGTATCAGTGGCTGATCCGGATAACACATAGCGTAATTGCGTACCGAATCGTGGCTGCGGCGCGCATGCAACGCCAGCATCACATCCGATGCGGAACCATCCCAATCCACCTGCACCGAGACCGTATGACCCAGCTCGCGCAGCATGCCCGCCCAGCGCGTGGCCGTGCCGCGGTTGCCGTGCCGGGAGCCGGGCGCGGCGGGGGTGATCAGAGCGATTTTCAAGGTTGGCAATCAGAGATACACTCGCGCAACTATAACAAATGTGGCCAATGACAACCGCGAAAAATCAGCCCGACCCGGCAACGCTATGCGATAGGCTTCATGCCGCGCGCGCACGCACGTTGGCGTTCGCCGCGCAACTGAAGCCGGATCATTGGCTGGGCCCCGAGTTGAGCATCGTCAATCCGCCGTTGTGGGAGCTCGGCCATCTCGCCTGGTTTCAGGAACATTGGTGTCTGCGTCACCGGTCCGATGGATCGCTTGCGCCATCGATGCTGCAACATGCCGATGCCTGGTACAACTCAGCCATCGTGCCGCATGCGCAGCGCTGGTACTTGCCCCTGCTCAATGTCGATCAAACGCTGGCGTATTTGCGCGACGTGTTCGATGCGGTGCTTGCGCGCATCGAACGCGAAGGCGCTACGGAACACCTGCGCTACTTCGCACAGCTTGCGGTGTTCCACGAAGAGATGCACAACGAGGCGTTTCACTACACTTGCCAAACGCTAGGTTATGAATCTGAAAAAGTACAACAAAAACAATACGTTACAGATATATTGCCTGCCGGAGATGCCGCCATTGGCGGCGGGCGGTTTCTGCTCGGCGCTGCTACAAACGATGGCTTCGTTTTCGACAACGAAAAATGGGCGCACGAAGTCATGGTGCAACCCTATCGCATGGCGCGCACGGCGGTGAGCAATGCCGAGTTCGCGGCCTTCGTCGACGACACCGGTTACACGCGACGGGAATGGTGGAGCGATGCAGGCTGGCACTGGCGCACTCAGGTTGATGCCATATCGCCGCTCTATTGGCTGAGGCGGGGCGCGCATTGGTATGTGCGGCGTTTCACGCAAACCATTCCGATAACGCCCAACGCCGCCGTGATACACGTCAACGGGTACGAAGCAGAAGCGTACTGCAACTGGGCGCAACGCCGCTTGCCGACCGAAGCCGAATGGGAATTCGCCGCCGCCACCGCGCCCGGCGATGCGATCAAAAAACGCCGTTACCCGTGGGGCGATGCGCCGCCCACTGCGACACACGCCAACCTGTATGGCGTCGCCGGCGAAACCGTAGACGTGGCCGCGTTTGCCGCAGGCGATAGCGCGTGGGGCGTGCGCCAACTGTTCGGCAACGCATGGGAGTGGACGGCAGATTGGTTCAATGCGTATCCCGGCTTCGTGCGCGACCCGTATAAGGAATACTCCGAGCCGTGGTTCGGCGATCACAAAGTATTGCGCGGGGGTTGCTATGCGACCCGCGCGAATTTATTGACGAACACCTGGCGCAATTTCTACACCCCCGACCGGCGTGACGTGCTGGCCGGATTCAGAACCTGTGCGCGGGATTGAGCGTGACGTGAAACACATCACCTCCGCGGATAACCCGCAATTCAAATCGCTATTGAAGCTGGTCGAGTCATCGCGCGAGCGCAGGCGCGCCGGGCTTTCCCTGCTTGACGGCGTGCATCTGGTGCAGGCCTATCGGCAACATCGCGGTGCACCGGAACAACTCATCGTCAGCCAATCAGGCGCCGACAAAGCCGAAATCAAAACGTTGTTGCAAAGCGCCGCGACGGCGTTGGTGTTAAGCGACAATCTGTTCAAACAATTGTCGTCGGTAGCCACTCCCACCGGCATCATCGCCGCCATCAAAACACCGCGCCTTGAAACGCTACCGGCCACGCTGGAAACCTGCGTCATGCTTGAAGACATCCAGGACCCCGGCAACCTGGGCTCGATACTGCGCTCTTGCGCTGCTGCGGGCGTGAAACAAATATTCCTTTCAAAACAATCTGTTAACGCATGGTCGCCGCGTGTGCTGCGTGCAGCCATGGGCGCGCATTTCGGTCTTGAGATTCACGAGCGCATCGATCTGATCGCGCTGGCCCGCGCGTTTCCGGGGCGTGTGCTGGCGACGCAGTTAGGTGCAAAGCAAAGCGTGTTCAACAGCGATCTCACCGGCAAAGTCGCATTCGTCTTCGGCAACGAAGGCGCTGGCGTGTCGGATGCGCTACTGCACTGCGCGCATGAATCGATTGCGATACCCATCAGTGCCGCGACTGAATCGCTGAACGTCGCGGCAGCGGCGGCAGTGTGTTTGTTTGAGCGGGTGCGCCAGATCGGCGCTTGACAATGCAGCGATTTCACCCGTATCGCCATCTGCGTCGATGGCGTGAGGATAGGCGGTTATGCGGGCGCTGGCCCGATGCGCGCAGCTAACCTGCTGCAATCAATTTAAATGGACTGACTGGCAGCCGCGATAGCCGTGGCGGCTTTGATGAGCGGCGCGATGTTCGGCTGCGTGTCGATATGCAGCACGCTGTGAATCAGCGCTTCAGCCAGCGGCTGCGGCACGTGGGCTTCCGTGCAAAACCGCCGCGTCATGTCAACGGCAATGTCCCACGTCAGGTTGTAGATGTCTTCGCCCGCGACTTCGCTGCGTACGAGCGTGCGACCTTCTTTCAGGGCAATGTGTATTACCGGCTTGTAACGCTCGCAGGTCTCGTCGCTGACCACGTGTGTGCGCGCCATCACGTCGAGCACCGCGGGGTCGTCAAAGCGATTGAGCGCGGCGAACGTCACCGTGCCGTGCAGCCACGCCAGCGCGGCGCAAAACGGAATGCTGAAAAACGCCTGCGCGTACGTATGAAACGGGCCGTTGTAATCCAGACCGAGGAATTTCGCCTCGAACGGATGCATGCGTACTTCGGCTGCTTCGAGCGTGGCGCCTGTAGTCTGATGGGCTTGTTCGCGCAAGGCGATAAACGCGTCGATCACGCTGCGATGCCACTGGCCGCCGGGATACGGCTTGTAGGTGACGCGTTCCATTTCATACAAAGCGCCGAGGCCATCGAGCAGGCGCGTGGCGTAATCCTTGTCGCGCTTGCCGAAGGCGCGAAAAAATCCCGCACGTCCAGTGAGCGCAGTAGCGGTGCCGGCGATGCCTTCGCTGGCCAGCAGCGCCGCCGTGAGGCCGTTGCGCGCGGCGTAGCCCACCTGAAACGGATACTCATCGGTGCCGGCATCGGCAAACTCGCGCAGAGCGCCGACCGCGTGCGTGGCGGTGGCGAGCGCGTGCATCGTGTCTTGCGCGTTAAGACTGAACAGCCGCGCGCCGGCGGCGGCCGCGCCGAACGCACCGTAAATCGGCGTGGTGCGAAAGCCGCGCAGACTGAGATCGGCGGCGTGGTCACGCCCGATGCGCAGCGCGACTTCGTAGCCCGAAATAATGGCGGCGAGTAAATCACTGCCGGTGGCGTGCTGCACTTCCGCTGCCGCCAGCGCGGCGGGCACGATGACGGTGCCCATGTGGCCGGCGGGGTGCGCGTCGTCCTGGATGCGCACGTGGCACAGCACGGCATTGCAGAACGCCGCTGCGCCCAATGCGGCGCGGGAGCCATCGAGCAGGCAGGTCGCGGCGTCTGCCGTGCCGTACTCGCGTTTCATTGCGGCGGCGACTTGCCGCAGCACCGGCGCACGTGCAGACGTCACGCCGACGGCGATGGCGTAGAGCACTAGTGCCTTGGCTTTGGCCACGACAGTGGCGGTGCACGTGTCGATGCGCAGGCTTGACGAAAACGTGGCGAGTGCCAGCAGCGGCGTTTGTGTATTATATGTAACCATATGTTTTTAAACAATATTTTGTTATTTCGAATGCTGGCTGCCTGAATGTCACTCTGCCTGCATCCCCGATGCTTTTATCACCTGCGCCCATTTCCTGATTTCAGCACGAATGTGCGCCGCGAACTGCGCGGGCGTATTGGTTTCGGCTTCGCCGCCTTGCGACACTAATCGCTCTTCGACATCGGGCTGGCGAAATATTCTGATGATTTCACTATTCAGCCGCGCAATGATGGCAGGTGGCGTACGCGCGGGCACCAACAGTCCCACCCAATTGACCGCTTCGTAACCGGGGAATCCCGCTTCCGCGATGGTGGGCAGATCGGGTATCGCACGGGAACGCTTGGCACTGGTCACGCCCAACGCGCGCAATTTTCCGCTCTTGATATGCGGCAATGCACCCAGCGCGCTGCTGAAATACATCGGCACCTGACCCGACATCACGTCAACAATGGCTTGTCCGCCGCCCTTGTAGGGTATGTGTACCATGTCGATGGCCGCCATGGTTTTCAGCAATTCGGCGGCAAGATGCGTGCTACTGCCCGTGCCGGCGGAGGCGTAGGCGAGCGGCTTTGCGCGTGTTTTGGCGTGCGCGACGAGTTCACTCATGGATTTTGCCGGCAGGCTCGGATGAACCACCAGCACATTCGGATAGATCACCATCAACGACACGGGCGCAAGATCCGTCAGCGGGTCGTAAGGTAATTTCCGGTTCAGGCTCACGCTGATGGCGAGCGGCCCCACATTGCCCATCAGCAGGGTATGGCCGTCGGGCGCGGCTTTCGCCACCAGATCGGTGCCCAGGTTGCCGCCGGCACCCGAGCGATTATCGACGACCACCGGCACGGCAAACGTTTCGGACAGTTTTTGCCCGACGGCGCGCGCCACGATGTCGGCTGCGCCGCCGGGCGGATACGGCACGATGTAACGGATGGGTTTGCTGGGGTATTGCTGGGCATTGGCAGCAGGCAGGGTTGCCGCCAGCCACAGGACAATTACCCGGATGCGCATGGTTATGCCGCGGTCGCGATACTGGCCGTGCTTGCCAGGCGCGCCAGCGTGGAGACATCATCAAGTTGCGTAATGTTCCAGCAGGCATCGACCAATTGTTCGATGCGCGCCTTGGGCAGGATCGGTTCCACCAGACCGTGAAATTTTTGCACCATGTCGTGATCGCTCATCGGGCGATCCACGCTGCCGGTGACGTGATCGATATGACACTGCACGCGCTGGCCGTCGCTCATTTCGAGGGTGACATGTGTTTCATCTTCGCGGATCGCAGCGTCGGTTTCGACCGTCACGCTGTCGCGTAAGCGGATCACGGCGGCATTGCCGAGGAATTCGTCGCCATATTCGCGCTCGGCAACCCGTCGCGCCACCACAGCCACGGCCGCCGAGTAGAACACGCTGAGTTTGGCTTCGAGTGTATTTTTCGGCGTTTTTTTGCCGCACAGTTCGAGCACCAGCGGGCAACAGCGCAGCACGATCTTGCGTACCGCCGCAGGATCAATATTGTGCTGGGTCGCCAGCGTGATACAGCCTTCGATGATCGGGTGTATCACCACGCCGCACGGGTAGGGTTTGTAGGTGTTGGTAGCGATTTCGTAACGCGTGCCCAAGTCGGAAGTGACGATTTCCAGATTGGGATTTTCGCCCAGCACGCGCATATAGCCGCGCGGCGCTTCGAGACTTTGCTCGGAACTGGTGAAATTTTTCTGCGCCAGCAACGCGGCGAGCAAACCGTTCTGCGCGGCGCGTCCGATGTGCAGATTTTTGCACATGCTGCCGAACATTTCGCGCAAGCCCGCGGCCTGCGTGGCGGCGATGCCCATCGCCCAGACCATCTGCCGTTCGTTCAGGCCCAGCAGCCGGCCGCTGGCGGCGGTCGAGCCAAAGATGCCCGCGGTGCCGGTGATGTGCCAGCCGCGATTGTAGTGCCACGGGTAAACCGACAGGCCAATGCGGCAGCCGATGTCGTAGCCGATAATCAATGCGTGCAGAAAATCCTTGCCCGAGACTTTGCCGCGCTCCGCGAGCGCCAACGCGGCGCAGCCCACCACGCCGCCCGGATGCATCAACGTCGCCGGGTGGGTGTCACTGAACGACAGCACGTCGGCGGATACGCCGTTAACGAAGGCGGCGTTACTGATGTCGAGCCGTTCACTGCGGCCGAGCACCGTCGCCAGACGCGGTCCTGAAAGATCATTCACCGCCGCCAGCGCGCAATCTACCGATTCAGTGCGGCTGCCCGCGATGGAGCAACCCAGCCAATTCAGCACGGTGCGCTTGGCTTCGTGAATCACCGCCTCGGGAACATCGGAGGGCTTCGAGTTGACGGCGAAATGGGCGAGTTGTTGTGTGGTGGCGGTCATACGATTCCTGACGTTTGAGTGCGGTGGTGATCTGCTATGCGCCCAGCAGTCGGGCGAAGTCGTGCGTGCTGCATCGATCCAGTGCCAGCACGCAGTCGCGTATGCGTTCGGCGCGGCTGCGCGACATGACCAATTCCGCGTTCTCCATGAACTTGGCGGCGATTTCGTCGCCGGTGAGCGCGCGGTCGCCGGCGCCCCGGTTGATTTTTTCAACGTGCGTGTAGGTTTGCCCGTCTTTCATGCGGATCACCACGCCGCCGGAAAAATACTGCGGGAACTGTGATTCGGCATCCGCTTCATAGCTCACGCGATCCGCAATGGCGAGGATGGCGGGGTCTTGCAGTGCATCGGGTTCGAGTTCGGCCAAGCCGCAGCGGCCACGCACCAGTGCCGCCGCGATCGTGAAATAGACGCTGAACTTGGCTATGTATTCGGTGGCGGGATGGCGCCGCACTTCGGGGCGCGTGCAGACACGCGCGAAGGTTTCGGGATGCAGCAGTGCCCGCACTTCCGCAATATCGCCGGGTTGCAGGTGGTGTTTACGTTTGAGCACCAGTGCGGCATCGACACAGGCGTGCAGGATGTGGCAAATCGGGTAGGGCTTTACTGCGACTTCTTCCGCCCGCCACGCGATGCCAAGTTCACTCGTGAGCGCATCGACCCGCGTTTCCGGAAAATAGGCGCCGGTATGGCTGCGTAACAAGCCGTCTTCGCCTTCGTATACTTTCTCCGGGCCGGTGAATCCGCTGCTTGCGAGGCTCGCGGCGGCGATGCCACCCACGGCTGCCCAGCCAGCGTGGATGCGTTTGCTCCATGCGCCTTCGGTGCGGAATTCTCCTATCGCCGATGCGGTGCTGCCCGCCAAGCCCTGCGCCCAGGTGATTTGATCGGTATTCAAATTGAGCAGCCGTGCTGCGGTGACCGCGCAGCCGAGATGGCCCGCCACACCGGTGGTGTGAAAGCCGGACTTATGCATCATGCCGTTGGCGGCCATGCCCACGCGGGTAATCGTTTCCACGCCCAGCAGGTAGGCGGTGATGAGTTCCTTGCCGCTGCGGTTCAACTGTTCGGCCAGACCGAACGCACAGGGAAACGCCGCCGCGCTCGGATGCACCGGGCCTTCCGCATGCGTGTCGTCGTAATCGAGGCCGTGCGCGAGAATGCCGTTAACCAGCGCGGCATCTTTCAGCGGCAGGCGGGCGGCCATGCCAATCACGGTGGCGTGGCCGGTTTCGCCGGTGGCGTTTGCGCCGCTGAGCGCACGATGTGCGAAATCGAAATGGGTGGCGGCAAGGGTGGTGCCCAGCGTGTCGAGTATGTGGTGCCTGGCGAATGCCTGAACGCGGGCGGGCACATCCTCGTAACGCAGATTGGCGGCGAACCCGGCAATCTTGCGCGCGGGTGAGTGGTTGTCCGCGACGGGAGCTGGTTTAGTCACGCTTGATTTCCTCTGTGTTTCCTCTGTGGCATTGCGTATCGGCGCATCCAGATACCGGAATGGTTGTTTTCCCGGACGAAGCAAACTAACATTTGCCGGGAACCGAATCAACATGCGTTGTTTTTCCTTTACCTTCCGGAGAGTCGCAATGTCAAAGAGTTCAAAGCCGAAAATCGATATCGAACGCAACAAGCTGGGCAAAAAAATACGCCGCGAAGTGGTGGGCGCCGAATACGATGACCAGTTGCAGAACGCGGAGAGCGATTTCTCTCAACCGATTCGCGATTACACCACTGAAAACCTCTGGGGCAGAGTGTGGGCCGACAACACCCTGTCGCGCAAGACGCGCAGTCTGCTCAACGTGGGATTGACGACGGCGTTTCGCTGCTCGCACGAGACCAAAGTGCACATCCGCGGCGCACGGAATAACGGCGCCACGCGCGAGGAAATCCGCGCTGTGCTGATGCAGGTGATGATGTACGCGGGTATTCTGGCGGTGCGCGAGGCCGTGCGCGGGGCGAATCAGGTGTTTGCCGAAGAAGACGCGAAGAAAAAGAAGGTGAAAGCGAAAAAGCGTTAACGCAACCCGCTTGCTCTCCGTGCGCGTTGTTCTGTTGGCCGGGTTGTGCGTGGCACTTTGTACGTTCGGTACGTTCGTGCCGGACGCCACCGCTCAGCCGTATCCCACCAAGCCGGTGCGCTTTGTGGTGCCCTTTGCACCCGGCGGCGGCACCGATATCGTCGCGCGTGTCATTGGGCAGAAGCTGACTGAGGGCTGGGGACAGGCGGTGGTGATCGATAACCGTCCGGGCGCGGGCAGTACGGTGGGCACGGCGTTGGCGGCGAAGTCGCCTGCCGATGGCTACACGCTATTGATGAGCAGTATTTCGCTCGCGTTCGACACCACGATATACAAGGATTTGCCGTACGATCCGCTGCGTGACCTCGCACCGGTGGCGCGCGTGGCCTCGCAGCCGAATTTGCTGGTGGTGCATCCGGCGCTGCCGATTAAATCCGTCAACGAACTGCTGGCGCAGGCGCGCGCCAAACCCGGCGCTATCAACTATGCGTCGGGCGGCAGCGGCAGCGGCCCGCATCTGGCGACCGAACTGCTGAAAATGCTCGCGGGCATTCAACTAACGCATGTGCCGTACAAAGGCACGGGACCCGCGTTGAACGATCTGCTGGGCGGGCAGGTGCAGTTGATGATTGCCGTGATGGCGCCGGTGTTACCGCATGTGGTGTCGGGAAAACTGCGTGGCATCGCGGTCACGGGCGCAGCGCGCTCGCCGACCGCGCCGGAGATACCGACGGTTGCGGAATCTGGCGTGGCGGATTATGAATTCAACACCTGGTACGGCATACAAGTGCCCGCCGGTACGCCGCGTGACGTGGTGCTGCGGATCAACGACGGCGTGCTGCGGGCCTTGCAGAGCGCCGATGTGCGTGCGCGCTTTGCGGCGGGCGGACTCGAACCGTCAGGCAGCACGCCGGAACAGTTCGGCGCCATGGTGCGCGCTGAAATTACGAAATGGACCCAGGTGGCCGCCCGAATCGGAGTGGCGAAGTAATGCGTTGGAGCGTCGCCGCGCCCTGGTGCGCAATATTGTTTTGCGCGGGTGCAGCCGAAGCGCAATATCCAGGCAAGTCGATACGTCTGATCGTGCCGCTCGCGCCGGGTGGCGGCAATGATATTTTGTCGCGCGGCCTGAGCAAACACCTGAGCGAGAGCCTCGGGCAAAGCGTGGTGATCGATAACCGTCCCGGCGCCAGCGGCATCATCGGTACCGAAACCGCTGCGCGCGCCGCGCCTGATGGCTACACGCTGCTGATGGCAGGCTCGGGGCAGATGTCGATTAACCCCAGTCTGTATCGCAAGCTGCCGTACGATCCGTTCCGCGATTTCGTGCCGATCACGCTGGTGGCTTCATTTCCGTCGCTGCTTACGGTGCATCCCTCGCTGCCGGTCAAAAACGTAAAGGACTTGATGGCGCTCGCCATGGCGCGGCCCGGTCAGCTCAACTATGCCTCGTCGGGCAACGGCAGCGGCTCGCATCTGGCGATGGAGTTGTTCAAGGTGATGGCCGGTGTGAGCATCGTGCATATTCCTTTCAAAGGGGCGGGGCCTGCGTTGTCCGAACTCATTGCGGGGCACGTGTCGTTGCTGTTCAACAATCCGCTGTCGTCGATGCCGTACGCGCAGTCGGGGCGCATCCGCGCGGTGGCGGTCACCGGCGCCAAGCGCTTGAAAGCTATGCCTGAGATACCGACGGTGGGTGAGTCGGGTTTGCCGGGCTTTGATGCGAGCGTTTGGCTGGGATTGTTCGCGCCGGCGGGTGTGCCCGTGGAGATCACCGCGCGCATACAATCCGACGTGGTAAAAATTTTGAGCCGCGCTGACGTGCAGGAGAATTTCGCGCGGCAGGGTATCGATGCCATAGGTAACACGCCGGAACAATTTATCGCACGCATCCGCGCCGACGCCGCAAAATGGGGCGGCATCATCAAGGCCTCGGGCGCACGTGTGGATTAAAGCGCATTAAAATATTCGTTTAAAAACAATAGGTTATATATGAACACTAGAAGTAATAATGCTGCTGATTCGCTCACGTCGCACGTCGCGGCATTCATCCAGAAAACTGGCTATGCCGACATTCCCGCCACGGTTTTACGGTGTAGCAAGAAGGCAGTACTCGACACCCTGGGCGTCGCCTTGGCGGGCGCGAAATCGGAGGGCAGTGAAATCATTCAACGACATGTAGCCGAGTTGGGCTGTGGTAGCGGTGGTGCCGCAGTTTTCGGCACCGCCACGCGCGCACCGGCGCGATTCGCCGCGCTCGCCAATGGTTGCGCCATGCACGCGGACGATTACGACGACACCTTTCATCCGAGCCGCGTGCATCCGTCGGCGCCGGTGGTGGCGGCGTTGTTCGCGGACGCAGAGCGCGATGACCGATCCGGGCGTGATGTGCTGACCGCGTTTAACGTGGGGGTCGAAGTCACCTGCAAAGTGAGTCAGGCGATAGACAACGAACATTATCAGCGCGGCTACCACGCCACCGGCACCTGCGGTGTGTTCGGCGCAGCGGCGGCGGTGTGTAATCTGCGCGGCCTACCGCTGGAGGCGACCCGTTTCGCGCTCGGCATCGCGGGCAGTTCGTCGTCGGGGCTGCGCGAGAATTTCGGCACCATGGTGAAGCCGCTGCATACCGGGCGCGCGGCGGAGAACGGCTGGGTGGCGGCGTCGCTGGCGGCGTCCGGTTTCACGGCTGCGCCGACCATACTCGAAGGCGAACGCGGGTTCTTTCTCGCGGGCGGCGGACGCTACGATGAAAAAATCATCCACAACCGCATGGGCGCGCCGTGGACGTTTGACTCGCCCGGTGTCGGCATCAAGCCGTTTCCGTCGGGCGCACTTACACACCCGGCGATGTCGAAAATGCGTGATCTGGTGGTGGAGCACAACATCACGCCGGATCAAGTCGCGCGCGTCGGCATCAAAACCAATCGCCTGTTGCCGGAGAACCTGACCTATCACCGTCCGGTGACCGGCTTGCAGGGGAAATTCAGCATGGAGTTTTGCCTGGCGTCGATACTGGTGCTGCGCCGCGCCGGGCTGGCCGAGTTTACCGACGAGGTGGCCGCACGCGCCGACATACAGGACGCGATTGCGAAATTTGATTACACCACCTACAGCGATGACGAGGCGAAGGCGGGCAAATACACGCGGCTCACCAGTTTTATCGACATACATCTGAAATCCGGCAAAACCGTATCAGCGCGAGTTGATGAGGCCAAAGGCAGCGCCGCGATTCCGATGAATGAAGATGATGTGGCCGAGAAATTCCGCGAGTGTGCTGCGTTCGCGGGGTGGCCGGCAGCGCGTAGCGAGAAAATCGTCAAGGCTGTTTATGATCTTGAGAACGTGGCGAAGCTCAGCGAGCTGACGGCTTTGTTATTGCGCGCGTAGGGTTTATGCGGACTCATTTTGATTTAATGATGCAGTCTCCTGACCGTCGTTCCCGCGCAGGCGGGAACGGCAGGGAAATTATTTTGAGAAACGTTTTTATCCGATGGGTGCAATGGGTGTTGCGCGCCGTGCTCACGCTGATCTGCATGACAACCACCATCGCATCAGCCCAGCAAAACGCCTATCCGCAACGCCCGATACGCCTGATCGTCCCGGTTGCTGTGGGCGGCGCCACCGATATCGTTGCGCGCATTGTCGCCAACCGCTTGTCGCAGGCGCTCACGCAGCAATTGGTGATCGATAATCGTTCGGGCGCGGGCGGCATCATCGGCACGGAACTCGTCGCACGTGCCACCCCCGACGGCTACACGCTGCTGTTTGCCTATGCATCGCACACCATCATGCCGTTTCTGAGTCGCAAGGTGCCATACGATCCGGACAAGGATTTCGCCGCGCTGGGGCAGGTGGGCGCGACGCCGCTGGTGTTGACGGTGCATTCGTCGTTGCCCGCGAACAGTGTCAAAGAACTGATCGCACTGGCGCGTGCCAAGCCGGGGCAGATACGCGCCGCCGCGCCGGGCATGGGTGGCGTGGGGCACATTGCCGCCGAGATTTTCAAGCTGGAAAGTGGCGCCGATATCGCCACCATCATCTACAAAGGCGGCGGCCCCGCGCAACTCGCGCTGGCGCAGGGCGAAGTGCAGTTCGTGTTTGCCACGCCGCCGGCTGCGATGTCGCAGATCAAGGCGGGCCGGGTAAAAATTCTCGCCACCTCCAGCCCGGTGCGCTTGTCGTATCTGCCGGATGTGCCGACGTTTGTGGAGGCGGGCTTGCCCGGTATCGACGTGATGCCGTGGCAGGGGTTTCTTGCGCCGGCGAATACGCCGCGGCCCATCGTGATGCAGTTCAACGCCGCGTTGAACGGCGTGTTGAAAGAGGCCGATGTCAGCACCAAGCTCTCGGTCGCGGGTTCGGATGTGGTGCCGACCACACCGGAAGCGCTCGGCAAAAAAATTCGCAAGGAACTCGCTTATTTCTCGCGCGTGATCAGGGCGGCGAAGATCAAGCCGGCGGAGTAGGCGGGCAAAACGTTTATTCGGGCTTGATGCCCGCTGCGCGCACGAGTTTCCCCCAGCGCGGCAAATCGGTCTTGATGCGTTCGGCGAATTGCTCCGGCGTATTCAGCACCGGCTCCATGCCCTGGCTTTGCAGGCGTTGCGAGACTTCCTTGTCGCCGATGGTTTTGACCAGCGTGGCGTGCAGACGCGTAATTATTTCGCGTGGTGTTGCAGCAGGCGCGACGATGCCGAACCACGAGCTGGCCTCGAAGCCAGGCACGCCGGATTCGGCGACGGTGGGTAGCTCCGGCAGCAACGGCGTGCGTGTGCTCGAACCGACCGCCAGCGCACGTATCTTGCCGGCCTTGACGTGCGGCAACGAGGTCAGCACCGGGTCGTACATCAGCGCGGTCTCGCCGCCGAGCAGGCTAATCATCGCCGGGGCCACGCCTTTATACGGGATGTGCAGAAAATTCACGCCCGCCATGCTTTTCAACATTTCGATGCCGAGGTGCGACACCGAGCCCGCGCCTGCGGTGCCGAAGGTCAGCTTGCCGGGATTCGCTTTGGCGAGCGCAATCAGTTCCTTGATGGTGCGCGCCGGTATCGATGGGTGTACATCCACCACGAAGGGGCTCGCGGTGAGCATGGTCACCGGCGCAAAATCGCGCACCGGGTCGTAACCGATTTTCGCGTAGAGATGCGGCACCACGCACAGCGTGGCCATGCTGCCCAGCGCGAGTGTGTAGCCATCGGGCGCTGATTTCGCGACGTACTCGGTGCCGATGGTGCCGCTGGCGCCGGTGCGTTGTTCCACCACCACCGATTGACCGAAGGCTTCGGTGAGTTTTTGTGCGGCCAGCCGCGCGTTGAAATCGACCGCTGCGCCCGCCGCCGAACCGGCGATGATGCGCACGGTTTTGACCGGGTAGCTGGTTGCGCGATCCTGCGCGGGCGCGTGAGCGGCGATCAGCGCGAGCAGGGTGCCGTGTATGCCGGGCGTTATAAAATTCATAATAAAAACATATACTTACGTATTTTTATCCGGGTGCGAGTGCTCGGCAAAACGCGCTTGTCTGCGCGCACGACTCAAACTGCCAGCACTGCGCCAGTATCTGCTCCGCCTGGTCGCGCGCGTAGACGGTTTGCAGTTGGCCGCGTGTCTTATCGGTGATGTCGTCGTCGTTCAAGGGGCGCGCCACGCTGCCGCGGCAATTCAATTCGCTGGCTTCCAACGTTGTGCCGTTCTTCAGTGTGACGCGCACATGCGCGGCTTCGCGTCCCACAGTGTCGTCATTGGTGAAGGTCACTTTTCGGCGCAGCGCGCTGATCGCGGGATCGCGCACTACTGCGTTGGAAACCTCCGCAATGCCCGCTGCTTTATAAACCAGCGTTGCGGCAGCCCAGTGTTGCAGACTGACCAGCGCCTGACCGCGATCCTTGGGGTCTACCAGATTGGTGAGTTTGGCGGCCAGCGGATTGAGTCTCATCTCGATGCGCTCGATTTGTGTGGCGTCAAACGTGGGTTGCTTCACGATTTCCAGACACGCATCGACTATCGGATGGATCACCACGCCCGACGGATATGGTTTGTAGGCGAGCGTTGAAATCTCGAATGCCGTTCCGAGACCCGCAATGGCGGCTTCAAAGTTAGGCTGCTGTGCGAACGACACGGCGAATCCCTTGGCGCCTTCGAGCATGGTGTCCGAGCATTCAAAGCCGCGCGCGGCCAACAGCGCGGCCGTCAATCCGCAGCGCGCGGCGTGGCCCGGCGTGTAGTGGCTGCCCATGGTGGATTGCGCTTCACGCAACCCGCTGGATTGATTGGCGGCTAGTCCGATGGCGGTGGCCATGTGCGTTTCGTCCAACGCCAAAACCTTGCCTGCTGCAACCGCTGCGCCGATGCAACCGACCAAACCTTGAATGGATAAACCAACCGCGCTGGCTGCGGGCGGCGCGCACAGGATGTTGCCCACGCGGCACTGAATTTCCACGCCGAGTATCAACGCGTGCAGCAAGTCCTTGCCCGATACGAGCTGACGCTCCGCGAGCGCCAGCAGCGCCGCCGCGACCGGGCTGGTGGGGTGTGCCACCGTGGCAAAGTGCGTATCGTTGAAGGCGAGGGCGGCGGAACTCATCGAGTTGATAAACGCGGCATTCAGGGCATCCAGCCGTTCACGGCGGCCAACGATGGTTGCGGCGGGGGCACCGTTGAATTCCGCGAAAAAGCCCAGCATCAATTCGACATCGTTCTCACGCGAGCCACCTGCCGCACACCCGATGTAATTCACAAACGCGCGCAGGCCTTCGTGGCGCACTGCGCTGGGTAAATCCTCGTAGCGAGACGCGCAAACGTAGCGGGACAGAATACGAGTAATGTCTTTCAACGGAAGGACTCCTGCAGGAAGGTGCTGCGCGAGGCCGATTATTTCGGCTATAGTGGTTGTTCATGGCACTGTAAGTTCTACGCGCGAAATAATCAATCTCATGGAATACACGGCATGGAACTCAATCTAAAAGGGCGCACGGCGCTGATTACCGGCGCATCGCGCGGCATCGGCTACGGCGTGGCGCTGCACCTCGCGGCGGAAGGCTGCCATCTGCATCTGGCTTCACGCAATGCGCACGATCTTGAATCCGCGCGAAGACGGATTACCGAGGCGCATCCAGTCGAGGTCACAATTCACGCGCTCGACTTGTCGCGAGAAGAGAATATGCTCACGCTCGCGCGGGCCTGCGGGCCAGTCGATATTTTGATTAACAACGCCGGCGCGATTCCGCACGCGCCGATCACGGCATTCGATGACCAGTCCTGGAAAGAAGGATGGGATTTGAAAGTATTTGGCTTTATAAATCTCACGCGCGAGGTGTATCGCGAGATGCTTGCCAGCCGGCGCGGCGTGATCATCAATATCGCCGGGCTTGCGGGCGAACGCCCCACGGCAAACTACATCGCCGGCAGCATGGGCAACGCCGCGCTGATGGCGATGTCGCGCGCGCTGGGCGCGGAGGGCGTCGGTCAGGGCGTGCGCGTGATCGCGGTGAATCCGGGCGGCATCGCCACCGAGCGGCAGACCGAAGCGCTGATGGCACGCGCGAAACACAAGTTCGGTGACGAAAGCCGCTGGCAGGAATTCGCCGTCAACCGCCCGATCAAGCGCCTCGGCACGGTGGCCGAAATCGCCGACGTGATTGTGTTTTTGTGTTCGGACCGCGCCAGCTATATCAGCGGCACGGTGATCACGGTGGATGCGGGTGCCAGCGCAGCGGGGTGACCGGGCGTTCCGTACGGAATTTAACCGGAGAAGATTGCGGGTAGAACGCAAACGGCGCTTGTAGTGAGTTCCACATCAAAAAATTCGCTGCGCTGTCGCGTGCATGCGCAACCGGTTAAACATCAGGGAGAAAATCTATGAAACGACTACGGATCGCCGTGCTGGGCTTCGCGCTATGCGCCAGCGTCCACGCACAAACCGCAAATGAACTGCTGAACGACGGCAAAAACACCGACAACATTACCACCCAGGGCATGGGCTATGCGCTGCACCGTTACAGCGCGCTGAACCAGATCAACAAAAACAACATCAAGAGACTGGTGCCCGTGTGGAGCTACAGCACGGAAAACAATTTCGGCGAGCAGGCGCAGCCGTTGGTCTATAACGGCGTGATGTATGTCACCAATGCCAAGTGGACATCGGCCATTGATGTCGAAACCGGACGGCAGGTATGGAGGACCGCAGAGGAATGGGACCCCGGTACGCCGCGGGTGGTGTGCTGCGGGTTATCCAACAAGGGGGCGGCGATTTACAACGGCAAGCTGTATCGCCTCACGCTCGACGCACACGTGCGCGCTCTGGATCTGAAGACCGGCAAGCAGGTGTGGAAACAAAAATTCGCCGAATGGAAGGAAGGCTATTCCGGCATCACCGCGCCGATCATCGCCAACGGCGTGCTGGTCACGGGCATGTCTGGCGCCGAGTTTGGTGTGCGCGGCTTTCTGGACGGATGGGATCCGGAGACCGGCAAACAATTGTGGCGTCGTTACCTGAAACCGGGGCCGGGTGAGAAAGGCCACGAGACCTGGCCGCAAAACAGCGAAATCTACAAGCGCGGCGGCGCGACTCCGTGGGGCATTGGTTCCTACGACGCGGAACTGGATTTGACGTATTGGGGTACCGGCAATGGCGGTGCGTGGAATCCGATCGAGCGGCCGGGCGACAGTCTGTATGTTGCGTCCGTGGTTGCGGTGCGTCCGAAGACCGGCGAGATTGTGTGGCATTACCAGTTCACGCCTAGCGACCCGCTGGATTTCGACGCGATCAACGAGAACATTCTGGCGGATATCCGCATCAACGGCAAAGTGCGCAAGGTGCTGATCCACGCGGACAAGAATGCGTTCCTCTATGTGATTGATCGCGCCACCGGCGAGCTGTTGGCCGCCAATGAATTCGCGCGGCAGAACTGGGCGGAACGAATCGATCTGAAAACCGGTCGCCCGGTATTCACGGATTTGCTCAAGCGCATGTTGGCCGGCGAGGAAGTTGAGTTCTGGCCGGGCCCGCGCGGCGGCAAGAATTGGGTGCCCGCGGCGTTCAATCCGAATACCGGTTTGATGTACATGAATATCGCCAATCACCCGCGCATATTCAAATTCGCGCCGATAGGCGAGTACAAACCCGGCGAGCGTTATACCGGCGTGCAGACGCGCGTGCCGCCGCGCCGGCCGGGCGAACCGGACGGGTTTTACGTGGCTGTCGATCCGCTGACCGCGAAACCGAAATGGAAAATTCCGCTGATGGATTACATGCAATGGGGCGGCATGCTTGTCACGGGCGGTAATCTGCTGTTCTCGGGCAAGCAAACCGGAGAAGTGGTGGCCATCGATGCGGATAACGGCAACATGCTGTGGAAATACCAGACGGGTTCCGCGATCAACGCGCCGGCGGTGACGTTCACACACAAAGGCCGGCAATACGTCACCGTGCTGTCGGGTCGCGGTGGCGGCGCAATCAACGTCAACGGTGAACTGCGCGACGCCGTGCCGTTGGGCGGCATGGTTTGGACGTTTGCTTTGTTGCCGGAGTAATCGGCGGGCTGCGTGTCGTCTTAGCGTTGTATGGAGGCAAGCGGAAAAGGCGCGGGTTTCGCGCCCAGCCGCTCGGCAATACTAGCCTGCTGCCGAGCGCGGATCTCCGCAGCGCTCTCGCCCGGAGCGGGGTGGAGTTTTTCAATGGCTTCGAGGATGGCCGGTTCGCGGTCATCCACCGGCACGCCATGCACCAGTGCCCATTTCTCCACCTGATGAATGAACTCTGGTGACACGCGGGGCGGTACCAGTGCATTCATCGGATCGGCCATGGCTTCTTCCAGCGAAACAAACTGCACGCTCGCGGCCTCGAAATGATCGAGAATTTCATCCAGACAGTCGCCGCCTAGCGGCGTGCCATGGATTAGCCAGATATGCGCGGGATCACGTCCGTAGACCGCTCGCGCGTTGGCGGCATGTAGTCGCAATTCGTGCATGGCGGTGTTGACGAATTCGCGGCGCAGGTAGGCAACGCCTTCACGGTCGTCCGCTTTGAGCATGCGCCAATAGGCGGCCAGAAAACGCGAGTCGCGAAAACCCACGCTCACCGGCACCAGCGTATAACCTTGTCGTGCGAGATACGTGCCGACGGCGGCCTGCTTTTCGGCGGTATCGCCCCACATGTCGTTGCAGTAACGAAAATAACGCTTGGGCGCGCGTGACGACCAGCGCGCGATAATTTCCTCGGTGCGTTCGATGTCGCCGATATACGTGGGGGCATCCACCCAGTTGATGCTGGCGTGATGATGCGTGTGGTTGGCGATGTGGTGCCCCTGTTCGACCCAGTGATCGAACACGCGCAATAGCTCCGGGTCGTCCTCCGCCGGCGCCGTGTTGGAGAAAGCGTAGACATCGGTGGCGCCGTGGTGCGTCAGCGCCTGCGTCATGGCGCGCGCAATGCTGTGCGAACTGTAGTTTTTCGGCACCGGCGAGCCGCGCCACATCAGCATGTCGTCCATGGAGATGGCGACCTTGACAGGGCCGAGTGGCGAGATGGGGTGCATGGCGGAAGAATCCAAGACGTGCTCCTGTGGCGGACTGATGTTCGAGAATCACATAATCTATGCTAGTGTAGTGCGTCAAATAGAAGTGCGCTTATTTAAGGCCGCCCGGGCACGGGTGACTTTGGCAAGAATGTCAGTTGCCTTAGCGGTCCAGATGAAAGGTTTGGGGTTCGCGTTGTGCAAGGCGATATATTCGTTGATGGCGATC
>CANIID010000064.1 GCA_947467315.1 Betaproteobacteria bacterium
CCCTTCAACACCGATGTCGCACCGGTGTACGTCTTGTAATACAACCCGACGACTTCACCAGCGGCGTATAGCCCTTTGATCGGCACGCCATCCTGATTGAGCACTTGCGCGCGCGTGTTGACTTTGAGTCCGCCGAAGGTGAGCACGTTGGATGAGATCACCGGATAGGCTTGATACGGCGGCTTGTCGAGCGCGCGCGCCCAGTTCGATTTCGGCGGCGTGATTCCTCGCGTGGCGAGATGATCGAGTTCCAGCGCTTTGAAGGCGCCCTTCGTATCATTTGCACAAGCGGTGTTGTAGGTGTTGACGGTGTGTTCCAGCGTGGCGGCAGGGATATTCAGTTTGCCGGCAAGTTCGGCGATAGTCGCGCCGGTGATCGGCGCCTGATCGCTGCGCAGGCCTAGCTTGTAGTTGGGCACGTCGTTGATTTTGTCGTCGAGGATGGTGAACGCGATGCCGTTGGTTTGATTGAAAATCTTGCGCGTGATCGATTCATACACCGCATCCACCGTGCCCGGCGCCTCGTCGGTGAAGCGCAGGCCTTCCTGGTTCACCAGAATGCCATAGGGAAAAATAAACACCGACGGCTCCGGCCGGCCGGAACGCGGATCAATCGGCTCGGCGTGGTAGCTGCCGAAATCCCCGCACGGCGCCGCGCCGATATCGAGCGCCATGCGGATGCCTTCGCCCTTGTTGTAATAACCGCCGCGCGCCACCGGGCGCAGATACACCGAGCGCGGGCCGATGTAGCGCGTTTGCATTTCGGCGTTGCCCTCGAAGCCGCCGCAGCCGAGCACCACTTTGCCCATGAGGTGCAGCGGCTCGCCTTGATGGTCGTTCGCGCGCAGGCCCGTGACGGCGCCGTGTTCGTTTTGCAGCAAACCGGTAGCGGTGGTTTCGTAGAAAAATTTCACGCCGCGTTTTTCGGCGGCGGCGGCGAGCGATTCCACCAGCGCGAGCCCACCGCCGATGGGCAACAGCCGCGGCTGCGATTTGGTTAAAAACTGCGTCGGCAGAAAATCAAATTTCACCCCAAAGGTTTTCAGCCATTGCACGGTGGGGCCGCAGCCGTTGGCGAAGGCGGCGATCAGCTCCGGGTCGGCGAAACTCAGCGTTTTGACGATGGCGGGCCATTGCTCGTAGGCCTGCGTGGTGTGCTGGACCAGCTCCGGGTCGAGATAGCCGCCGCCGTTTTCCGCGAGATGGGTTTCAAAGTCGTCGGTGACTTCGTGTTCACTTTTCATGCGCAGATACGCATCGGTGTAGCGCGTGTTGCCGCCGCGCTCCTCGATGGGGGCGCGTTCGAGTATGGCGACTCGGGCTCCTTTTTCCGCCGCGGATACGGCGGCCGACAGGCCGGCGATGCCACAGCCGGCGACTACCACGTCGAATGAGTGCGAGGTGATGCTCACGGTGCTTGCTCCCTGAAGTCAGTGCGCTACTACGCTACAATCCCTCAGTTTACAACGATAAGGAAAGATTGAAATCATGGCCATGCGCATCTGGCACCAAAGTTTTACCGTATTGCAGGATTTGCCGGCCTACGACGAGACGCTCAAGGCGCACTTCAAGAAAGTGGCGCGGCCCGACACCGAAATCGTCATGCACGGCATGGCCGAGGGCACTTATCCGACGAACTATCCCGGCACTGACATTTGCTTTGACGTAATTCAGCGCCTGCACGCACCGCAGTTTTTGATGGCGGGCATCGCCGCCGAAGAAGCGGGCTTCGACGCGTACGCCATCAGCAGCATCCCCGACATCATGTTGCGCGAAACGCGCGCGTCGGTGAATATTCCCGTGGTGGGCTATGGCGAATCGGCGATGTTGTTCGCCTGCACGCTGGGCGAAAAATTCGGCATTCTCAATTTCATCGAAGGCATGGCGGGGCAGTTGGCGGACAACGCGCATCGCTATGGTTTGGGCAGCCGCTTCGTCGCCGCACGCCAGGTGGGATTTACGTTTGCCGATGTACTGAAGGGTTATAGCAATCCGGCCGAGTTGATCGAGCGTTTCAAGGTGTCGGCGCGCAAGATGATCGCGGATGGCGCCGATGTGATTATTCCCGGTGAAGCGCCGTTGTGCGTGCTGCTCGCCAAAAATGGCGTTAATCGCGTGGACGATGTGCCGGTGATGGATTCTTTGGCGGCGTGGATCAAGATGGCGGAGTCGCTGGTGGATCTGCGGCGCAGCAGCGGTTTGTCGCCGAGCCGGCGCGGCTACTTTCAGGCGATGCCGCCGCGCGAGCGGTTGAAGGAACTGCTGGCGTTTTATGGGCAGGCGCGGTTGGCGCCGAAGGTTTAATTGATGAAAACGCTATGGATCGTTGGCGCCTTGCCTTTGCTGTGTGCATCACACTTGGCGAGCGCCCAAAATTATCCCGTCAAGCCCGTGCGCATCGTTGTGCCGTTCGCGGCGGGTGGCGGCACGGACCTGATCGCGCGTACGTTGTCGCAGCGTCTGACTGAAGCGCTGGGCCAGACCTTTGTGGTTGAGAATCGCGGTGGCGCGGGTGGCGTGATCGGCGCCGAGATGGTTGCGCGGTCGGCGCCGGACGGCTACACGCTGGTGATCGGTTCGCCGGGTTCGATGACGATCAACCCGAATCTCACGGCGAAAATGCCCTATGACACGTTGCGTGATTTCGCGGCGGTGTCGCTCGCCACCATCAGCCCGTTTGTGCTGACGGTGCATCCGTCGCTGCCGGTGAAGACCCTGAAGGAGTTCGTTGCATTGGCCAAGACACAACCCGGCCGCATGAATTACGGCACTTCGGGCAATGGTTCGGTGGCGCATCTTTCCACCGAGTATTTGAAATCGCTGGCGAAAATTGATCTGGTACACGTGCCGTACAAAGGCAGCAGCCTCGCGTTGACCGATACGCTGGCGGGACAATTGCAAGTGTTGTTCGACAATCTGCCGGTGGTGCAACCGCATGTCCGCAGCGGCAAGTTGCGCTTGATGGGCGTGGGCACGCAGAAGCGTTCCGCGCTGATTCCGCAGGCGCCGACCATCGCGGAATCCGGCGTGGCGGAATTGGCGGCTTTCGAGGCGAGTACCGCTTTCGGTGTGCTGGCGCCGGCAAATACGCCGCCTGCGATAGTGAATCGGCTGAGTCAGGAGATCACGCGCATCCTGCAAAATCCAGAGGTCAAGGAACGCTTGGCGGCTCAGGGGCTTGAGGCGGTCGGCAGCACGCCGCAACAATATGATGCGCACAATCGCGCGGAGCTGGCGAAATACGCGCGTATCGTGAAATCGGCTGGTATCAAGGTCGAGTGACGCATCGCATGTTCAAGCGCGGCGTCTTCTGGCTGATGGTCCTGCACCTTAGCGGCGTCGCGGGCGTTGCCGGCGCGGCGGAATATGAATACGAGGGGCCGAATCCGCCGCGCTATGTGTCGCCGCGCGCGGGGGATGCTCGCCCGCATATGGCGCTGGTGCTGGGCAGCGGCGGGCGACGCGGATTTGCGCACGCGGGCGTCTTGCGCGTGCTGGAAGCCGAAGGCATCAAGCCTGACCTGATCGTCGGTGTGAGCATCGGTTCGATCATCGGTGCGATCTACGCCGCCGGGGTGAGTGCCGCGGACGTGGAGCAGCTTGCGATGACGCTCGATCTGGGCGATTTGCGCGATTTATCGTGGGTACATTGGGGGCAGGTGCGCGGACAGAAGCTGGAGAATTTCGTCAATGCGCGCGTGGGCCATCGTACGCTGGAAGCGCTGGGTATGCGCTTTGCCGCAGTAGCCACGCGGCAAAACGAAGGTGTACTGCAAATATTCAACAGCGGCGACACGGGCGCCGCAGTGCGCGCATCCAGTGCAGTGCCGGGTCGATTCTATGCAGTGCGTATTGCCGGCGTGACGTATGTGGATGGCGATGTGGCCAGCCCGGTACCGGCGCGTGCAGCGCGCACGCTGGGTGCGGAGGTGGTAATCGCCATCGATATTTCCGCGCGGCTCGAAAACGTACCGAAGCGCGCGCCGGAAGAGTGGGTGCAACTGGATCGCGAACGGCGCAAACGCGTCGACGCGGAACTCGCGTTTGCCGACGTGATGATTCACCCCGATTTGGGTTACCGCGCCGGCACGTCCGAGGAATACCGCAAGCGCGTCATTGCCGCTGCGGCGGATGCCACGCGCGCCGCGCTGCCGCGCATACGCGCGGCGATGGCTTCGGGTGCGGCCAAGCGTACTGCGGGTGCCGCAGGCGCTGCGTCGTCAACGCCATCCACGGTGGCACCAGCGGCCCGGTAATGCGCGGCACGCTGCGCACCGGACTCCCTGCTGCGTAATATTGTTATAAGTGTATGTTTTTAAACGAAAATTGGTATTCCAAATTTTCGGCGGTCGCAGTGCGCAGCGTCTTTTGCATACGCAGGGCTGTTTCGATGCCGCTGTAGTAGCCCGGCACCGCGCGCACAAACTCAAAGCCCAGCGCTGCATAAAAAAACCGTGCGCCCGGATTGTTGGCGCGCAATTCGAGTTGAATGTCGGCCATGCCCGCAGTCCGTGCGGATTGTTCCAGCCACTCGACGAGCGCACGACCGATGCCTTTGCGTTGTTGTGTCGCGTTGACGGCGAGCAGGCTCAGATGCATGCGGGTGTCGCCGAATTCGGCGATGGCGAAACCTTCTATGTGTTTGTTGATTTCCGCCACGACGATGCAGACTTCGCGATGCCGCATCGCGCGCGTGACGCGCGCCGGATCCCAGCTCCAGCCGCGCAGGCCCACTTCGATCAGGCAGCGCGACATCACGGCGATGCAGTGCGCATCACTGTTGCGGGCGAGGCGTATCAACGGGGCGGCCATGGCTCATATTACCAATAAAAACGGCAACCGCTTCGTTAAATCCGGGCGGTTGCCGTTGCGCCATTGCGGGGGAGGTCAGGCTTTCGTCTTGGGGATAAATTTCAGCGCCACGCCGTTATTGCACCAGCGCTCGCGCGTGGGTTGCGGGCCGTCTTCGAACACATGGCCGTGATGGCCACCGCACTTGGCGCAGTGATATTCGGTGCGCGGCAAGATGAGTTTGTAATCGGTGGATTTGCCGAACGCGCCGGGAATGGTGGTAAAAAAACTCGGCCAGCCGGTGCCGGATTCGTATTTCATCGCCGAGGTGAACAGCGGCAGATCGCAACCCGCGCAGACAAATACACCGGGACGTTTTTCGGCGTTAAGCGGGCTGGCACCCGAGCGTTCGGTGCCTTCGTCGCGCAGCACGTCGTAGGCTGCGGGTGATAACCGTTTGCGCCACTCGTCCTTGCTCAGCTTCACCGGCGGCGTCGCGGTGACGGCCGGCGTGCCGTCGGCGAGCAGCGCCTTCCAGTTCTTTTGCATGTCTTCGACGGCTTTCTTGTCCATCGACTGCGCGAAAGCATCGCGCCCGGCCAAGGCGCCCAAGCCAACCAACGCTGCAATGCCCTGAATAAATCCGCGTCTTTCCATGTGACCTCCAGTAAGTTCAGACTCAGACCGCCGCTGCCGGAAGAGATTCCCGGCGCGGCGGAATTGCGCTTGTTTCAGGTCATTGGTCGTTTGTGGTCTCGGTTCCTTACAACGTGGATTCAGAACCGAAAATCACCGTGCACTCGCTGGACAAGACCCCGCCGTTGCCTTGCGCCAGCGCCACGTCGCAGCCCTTCACCTGCCGCTGTCCGCATTCCCCGCGCACCTGTCGAATGGCCTCGATCATCACCAGCAGCCCATACATGCCCGGATGACAATACGACAAACCGCCGCCGCTGGTGTTCACCGGCAGTTTGCCGCCCGGTGCGATGGCGCCGTCCGCTACGAATCGCCCGCCTTCGCCCTTGGGGCAGAAGCCCAGGTCTTCAAGGAACAGAATCGGCGTGATGGTGAATGCGTCGTAGAGCGACAGCATCTGCATGTCAGCGGGCTTCATCTTCGCCGCTGCGTAGGCCTGCGCGCCGGATTCCTTGGCCGCGCTCACCGTGAAATCCGGCATGCTGGAAATATTAGCGTGCGACAGCGATTCGCCTGTGCCCAGCACGTAGACCGGTTTTTTCTTCAACGACTTTGCGCGGTCCGCGCGCACCATCACGATGGCGCCGCCGCCGTCGAGCACCAGGCAGCAATCGCGCACCGTCAGCGGATAGCACACCATGCGCGCGTTCAGCACCTGTTCGATGGTGAGCGGTTCTTTTTCCCAGGCCTTGGGGTTCAGCAGCGCCCACTTGCGCGCCGACACCGCGACTTCCGCCAGTTGCTCGCGTGTGGTGCCATATTGATGCATGTGACGCATTGCCGCCATCGCATACGCCGTGCTCGGCATGAACGGACGATAGGGTGATTCAAACGGATTGAAGTCGCGTGGGCTTGCAGCCGCGCGCGACACCGAACGCTGCGTGCTGCCGTAGGCAATCACCGCGACATTGCACAGCCCCAGTTGCAGCGCCGCCTGCGCATGCGCCACATGCGACATGAACGACGAGCCACCGATGATGGTGCCGTCAAAATACTTGGGCTTGATGCGCAGATACTCGGCAAACGCCATCGGCCCCATGCGCACCTGTGTGGCGGCGACGAACAGGCCGTCCACGTCTTTGAGTGTCAAGCCGCAGTCTTCGAGCGCACGCATGGTGGCCTGTGCCATCAGATCCATCGGCTGCGTGCCCGCCGCCATTTGGCCGAGGTCGGACTCCGCCGCGCCGACGACAGCAACGCTGCCGCGTTGTAATCCCGCGAGATTGGGGTTGCTCATTTTGCGTTCTCCACCGGGGTGAATACAGGATAGGGCGCCTGCTTGTCATTGCCCGGATAAACGCGGAACTTCACGCGCATGCCGATCTTGACTTGCATCGAGTCGATGTCTTCCACGCGGCTCATCATGCGAAAGCCTTCGTCGAGATCAATCATCGCCACGTTCAGCGGCGGCTCGCCTTTGTAGTGAACCGCGGTGGTGGTGTACACCGTGCCGAGTCCCTTCGACACGCGCCATTCGATATTCTCGCTGCCGGTGACCGGCGCGTAAGCGCGCGGGTAGAAAAAGGGTTTGTTGTCATCAAGACAAACCTGATAGGCAAGTTCGCCTTTCGCGAGATGCGCTTGAAACACGCCGAGCGGCGATTTTTCCAGCAGACTGGACATGGATTTTCCTTCGTTTAAAGAGTGGTAAAAAAAGTGCAATCAACAGATATTACGTAACGCTGGTGTGTGAAAGTGCTACTCGATCTTCGCGCCCGACTCCTTGACTACTTTGGCCCATTTCTCGGTTTCGGTGCGCACGTATTCCTGAAGTTCTTCCGGCGTCGAGGGCATCAGGTCTATGGCTTGTGCGACCAGCCCCGCCTTGATATCCGGCTCGGCCATCGCTTTGCGCATCTCGGCATTCAGCCGGTCGATGATGGGGCGCGGCACGCGCGCAGGTGCCAGCGCCGCATACCAAACACTGGAGGTGTAGCCCGGCACGGCGGATTCGTGAATGGTCGCTATCGCCGGCAACATCGACGAGCGCTTCATCGAGCTCACCGCAATCGGGCGCAGCTTGTTGCTCTTGATGTGCGGGTATACCGGGCCGATGCCGGTCATCATGAACTGCGCTTCTCCCGAGATCAGCGCGAGCATCGCCGGCCCGGCCCCTTTGTAGGCGAGCCGCGCGGTGTCGATGCCGGACATCTTGTTCAGCAAGGCGGTGGCCAGGAACGTGATGCTTGCGCTCGAGGCGAAATTCAGCTCGCCTTTTTTGCGTTTCGCCAGATCGATAAACTCACGCATATTCTTGACCGGCAGCGTGGGATGCACCACCACCACGTTCGGCACATCGCCCACCATGGTGATGGAGCTGAAATCCTTGTTGACGTCGTAACTGACGTTCTTGTAGAGGCTCGGATTAACCGTATGGCCGCTGGAGATGAAATAGATCAGATGTCCGTCAGGATCCGCGCGCGATACCAATTCGGATGCAATCAAGCTGTCCGCGCCGGCACGGTTTTCCACCACGAAGGTTTGTCCGAAGGCCGCGGTCAGGCGCGGCGAAATCATGCGCGCGATAATGTCGGTGGCGCCGCCCGGCGCAAAGCCGACAATCACGCGCACCGGCTTGGTGGGATAGTTTTGCGCCGTGCCGGGCAGTGCCGCCAGCGCCAGCGAGGCCGCGAGCGCGGCCACGCCGCCCCAAGGTTTATGCTTGTGTTGCATGAGCTTCCTCCGTAATTGCGGCAAATTAGAACACGGATAATGCCCGCCAGACAATGCGTCACCGTGTCGTTATAGACTCAATCGACCTTCGCGCCAGTGGCCTTGACAACCTTCGCCCAGCGCGCAATTTCTTCCTGAACATAGGCGTTGAACTGTTCCGGTGTGTTCGATAGCGCCAACATGCCGAGGTTGGCGTAATGTGCTTTGATTTCCGCCAGCGCAAGGATGCGTGCGGATTCGGCATTCAACTTGGCCATCACCTCGCGCGGCGTGCCGGCGGGCGCGAACAAACCCCACCACGGCGCCATCTCAAAGCCGGGCACGGTTTCGGCAATGGTGGGCATCTCGGGCGTCGATGGGTCGCGGCGTGCGGCGGTGATCGCCAGCACGCGCAGCCGCCCCTGGCGGATATGCGGCAGCGATGTCGCCGGGTTGGCGAAAATCAAATCCAGTCGCCCGGCCATTAGATCGATGGTGGATTGCGGGCTGCCCTTGTAAGCAACGTGTGTCATCGTCACGCCAGCGAGGGATTTAAACATTTCCCCGGCCATATGCGGCGTGGTGCCCGCGCCCGCCGAGCCGTAATTGAGTTTGCCGGGATTCGCCTTCGCCAGCGCGACCAATGCCTTAACCGTGCGCACCGGCACCGACGGATGCATTACCAGCATCAGATAGGCGTTAGCCACGATGGTCACCGGCGCAAAATCGGTGCGCGCGTTGTATGGCATCTGGCTGTAGATCGACGCGTTAATCGCGTTGGTGCCGATGGTGCCGAGCAACAGCGTGTAGCCATCCGGCGGCGACTTCGCCGCCACGTCCGAGCCGACCGTGCCACCCGCGCCGCTGCGGTTATCGACAATCACCGGCTGGCCCCACGTCTCGGCCATCTTTTGCGCGATGGGGCGGGCGAGTACATCCGCCACGCTGGCCGGGGGGAAGGGGGCGATGATGCGGATGGTTTTGGCGGGGAAGGTTTGGGCGGCGACTTGCATAGAGAGTGTGCCTATTGGCATTATTAGTGCAGCACAAGTGGAGTGAAAGGAATAGTGTTTCATAATGGCATCTACCAAGTTACTATTCTGACTGTTATTGACCAGTTTCGTTGTAAATCAGTCGGCATTGAATAATAAGACAAAACTTTGATACCGTTACTTAACGCGTCCGGTGTTTTGCCACCTTTTTCGGGTGGCGATCCGGCTATACCCGGTAGTATGTCTCCATATCTGGCGTCGATGGCAGAACTGGCTGGCAGGTTTGCATCTACTCCAGAAAGAGTCGATCTCTGACATGGTCTCATTAAATATCGGGCGGCTCTTGCTGCAGCAGGTATTACAGATGGCTATCAATTTATCGATGGGAGTTTCGTTGAGGCGTGTGAAATATTAAGAGGGCGTTCACCGCAAGACATAGATGTTGTTACGTTCGCGTATTTACCCGTAGCACGTGGCGAAGTGGCCCTATTTTCCAAAAAACACGAGGCGATCTTTACGCCTGTTGAAACGAAAGCAGCTTATAAATGTGATGCCTATTTTGTGGATTTGGGCAAACCGCCGCATTTGATTGTTGCTGATGCTTGTTACTGGACTGGCCTTTTATCCCACCAACGCGTGTCTGCATTGTGGAAGGGGTTGCTTGTCGTGCCTTTGCAGTCAAATGACAGTGATGTAAAGCAGATATTGGCTCACGGAGGTAACAATGCTCCGCAAAATTGAGCTTGATGCCTTACGCGCAGACTTGGGCGCGATAAATGCAATGTTGGCGTCGAGGACAGAGGCTGATGATCCAATTGGGTTTCATCAGTTCCAAAGTCGCAAACGCGAAATTGAAGAGATGATCGCAAAGCTTGGGGATGCTCCTGATCATACGGCGAGTGTCGGGTTGTTTTTTGGCGGATTGCCGGTTATTGGCTCGCGAGGTATACGCGCCGATTTTGCTGGAAAAGCAATTGAATATTTTCAAGAACTGGTCGCAAAGCAGCACGCGGCTGCCGAAGCGGGAATTCTTGGCAGGCGTGGTCGCGTTCCACTAAGGGCCGCCACCGATCTGATGCTTACAGATGTTGTACGTGGCTCATTTGGTATGGTGTTGGAGGAAGTAGAGGAAAACGGTTTGCTGGCGGACAGTAAGGTAAAGCAAATAGTTGATGAAGTGACCGACGTTTTCTTAAATGTTGCATCGATTGACGATCAGGTTTTCGAGGAATTGCTGGCATCTATTGATGGTCGATTGCTGTCTACACTTAGAGATTTTTTCCATCTGCTGGACGAGGGTGGTGCAACTATTCGCGTGGTAGAAGCCGAAAAAGATCGACTACTAGACCGAGATGCCGTGCATAGAGGGCGAGTTCGAACCGAAGCAATTGCTGTTGACGAACGTGAATCTGACCAAATTTCGGGTAAGTTATACCTACTACCCGCGCATCGTCGGTTTGAATTGGTTCGAGATGACACGGGTGAAACGATATATGGGATTGTGTCGCCAGAATACTCCAAAGAATATTTGGGGACACTGCAACAACAAGGTATCGACCCTGTAGGCAAGACTTGGCGAACCAAAATGTTGATTCGAGAAATTAAACGCCCGAATCGAGAGCCAAAAATAACCTACACTTTATTAGGTCTTCTAGGCGAATTGAATTCGAATTCCTAATAGAGTGGGATGAATCAAGTGGCTTAATTCGCTGGCGGTATCGCAATGGGGGGGGGGGGCGCAGTATCTGTTCGATACCATGGATTCAAACCCCACGAATCACAATCTTGCCAAAGTGCTTACGCCCGGCAAGATAGTCAAAAGCTGCGCGTGGCTCGCCGAATTCAAACTGTTTATCGATGATCGGTTTGAGTTTCGCCTGCGTAATCGCGCGGTTCATCGCCTCGAACATTTCGCGGCTGCCCACTTGAATGCCATGTACATGCGCCCGCTTGGCGAGTATCAGGCGCGGGTTGACCTGCGCCTCGGCGGCGAGATTGCCGATCAGATACAGCCCGCCACCCATGCGCAGTGACATCAGCGATTTCGCGAAGGTGCCGGGGCCGCCCAATTCAACCACGTGATCGACGCCCTCGCCATCGGTCAACTTTTTGACTTCACGCTCCCAGTCGGGTGTGGCGCGGTAGTTGACGACATCGGTAAAGCCCATCGCCTTGAGCCGCGCGATCTTTTCTTCGCTGCCTGAGGTGATGATTATGCGCGCGCCGGCCATGCGCGCGAACTGTGCCGCGAACAGCGACACGCCGCCGGTGCCCAGGGTCAGCACGGTCTCGCCAGCGGTTAATTGGCCGCGCGAAAACAAGGCATGCCACGCGGTCATGGCCGCGCACGGCAGCGTGGCGGCTTCTTCGAACGACAGATGTGCTGGTATCGGTACCACGCCTTCTTCTGACAGCACGATGCGCTCCGCCAGCACACCGTCTACGCCACCGCCGAGCGAGTGCGATGAATAGGAAGGATTGATTTTCCCGGCGAGCCAGCGTTGGCCGAAAATCGGCGTCACGCGGTCGCCCGTTTTCACCCGGGTCACGCCGGGGCCGGTTTCGATGACTTCGCCAGCGCCGTCGGACAGCGGGATCAGCCGTGGCTTGATCTCCGAAGGGCTGTAGGTGCCGGTGGCCACTTTGAGGTCGCGATAATTGAGCGAGGCCGCTCGGATGCGGACCACGATTTCGTGCGGGCAGGGGCGCGGCGCGTCTTCGTCAAAGCATTTGAGGTCATCTAGCGTGCCGACCGGATCGAGTCTGTAGACTTTCATGAGTGTCTTTCTGTTGCGTAACCGTGATGGCATCCAGCGCTGCATCTGCAAACCCATGCGTTCTCATGGCGATTCACCTTGCCGTGCGGCCAATGTATCGCCGGCCTGCGGAGCGGTCAATCGCTTCGCATGGTGGCGTTAGTGGATAGTACTAACCCAAAAATATAGCGCGCAACGCTACCGTGAGTTAGATTACATCGCATCGGCCACTCAGGGGAGCATTCGATGTCCGCATGGCAAAAGCTTGCGAAGTCAATCAAGGGGGTGATGTTTGCATTCGCATCATGCGGCGTTCTGGCGGCCGATGCGTTTCCGACCAAGCCCATACGCCTGATCGTGCCATTTCCCGCGGGTGGCGGAGGTGACGCCGCCGCGCGCTCGCTGGCGCCGCCGCTGTCGGCGAACCTGCGGCAGCAGGTGGTGATCGACAATCGCGGGGGCGCGGGCGGCATCATCGGCATGGAGCTCGTTAAGCATGCCGTGCCCGACGGCTACACCTTGTTGCTGTCCACCGCCGGTTTTACCGCGATGCCCGCGTTGTACAAGAACCTGCCGTTCGATCCAGTGAAGGATTTCACCGGCGTCATCGTGGCGCAGTCGGGGATGTACGTCCTCGTCGTTAACATGGGCGCGCCGATGAAATCGGTCACATCGGTCAAGGAGCTGATCGCGCACGCGAAGGCGAATCCGGGCAAGCTCGATTTCGCCTCGGCCGGAACCGGCACCACCATTCACCTCGCGGCGGAGTTGTTCAAAAGCATGGCGCAAATCAACATGACGCATGTGCCGTACAAGGGAGCGAGCCCCGCGCTCACCGATGTGATCGCGGGGCAGGTGCAGACCATGTTTGCCGCGTCGCTCAATGCGTTGCCGTTGATCCGGGCCGGCAAGCTGCGAGCGCTTGGCGTGACATCAGCCAAGCGCTCGACGCTTGCGCCGGAGTTGCCGACGATCGCGGAGAGCGGTCTGCCCGGATACGAGGTCGTCGGCTGGTATGGTCTCGCGGCGCCGGCGCACACGCCGCGCGCCATCGTGCAGAAATTGAATGCTGAGTCGAATCAGATGCTGAAGTCGCCTGAACTGGTCGAGCGGTTGCGCGCGCAGGGGCTTGAGATGGTGGGCGGCACGCCTGATGAAGCATCGGCGCTGATAAGACGCGATGTGGCACGTTGGACCCAGGTGATCCGCGGGGCGGGGATACAGCGTGAATAGGAAGAGGTGACATGGATCAATCACTCGACATCAACACCAATACGCTCACCAAAACCTTATGTGCTTTTCTGGCGGATGCGCAATACGACGATCTCACGTCCCGCGCCGTCAGCGAAGCCAAACGTGGCGTGCTCGATTGGCTGGGCTGCGCGTTCGCCGGCAGCCGGCATGCCACCATCGACAAGTTGCTCGCGGTGTTGCAGGAGGCCGGCGGCAAACCGCAAGCCACCGTATTCGCGCGCGGACTGAAACTTGGATTTCTTGATGCGCCGCTGGCCAACGGGCAGATGGGGCATCTGCTCGACTTTGACGACACGCACGCGGGCGGCGTGTTGCTGCACACGAGCTCGCCGGTGTTGGCTGCATTGTTTGCGCTGGCGGAGCGCGCGCCGGTGAGCGGCAAAAATTTCATGCTGGCATACGCGGTGGGCTTTGAAGCCGGTGTGCGCAGCGGGCGCAGCGCGCCGCATCATCACAACGGCGGCTGGCATCTCACCGGCACACTCGGCAGCATCGCTGCGGGTGTCGCGGCGGGAAGGATACTAAACCTTAATAAACAACAACTTACCTATGCAATGGGGATTGCCGCTACGCAGGCAGGCGGCATGCAACAAAACCGCGGCACCCTGTGCAAATCATTTCACGCCGGCAAGGCTGCGGCCAACGGCGTGCTCGCGGCACTGCTCGCCGAGAGGGGCTTTGACAGCACGCAGGAAATCATCGAAGGCAAAAAAGGTTTCAGCCGCATCTACAGCGATACGGCGGATGTCGATCAGTTGACCGCGAATCTTGGCAGCGGCTGGATCATCGAAAGCAATGGCCACAAACCCTACGCGTGTGGTCTGGTGCTGCATCCGCTGATCGATGCCGTGATTGCGCTGCGCGCCAGAACGAAGCTCAGCGCGGCCGAAGTGGATGAAATCACCGTGCGCGTACACCCGTTGGCGCGCTCGGTCACCGGTGTGGTTGAGCCGTCAACCGGGCTTCAGTCGAAGTTCAGCATCGCTCATTCAGCGGCTGCGGCTTTTGTCGACGGCAACGCCGGTGTTGCGCAATACACCGATGCCAAGGCCACTGATCCACAGCTCGTTGCACTGCGCCGCAAGGTGAAAGTGGTCGCCGACGAAACGCTGGGCACGGATGAGGCGCATGCAATCGTTGTTGCCGGCAGTGTAAGGGCCGAGGCGCACGTGCTGCACGCCAGCGGCACGGTGGCGAATCCGATGAGTGACACGGCTATCGAAGCGAAGTTTCTCGCCAATGCAACGCCGGTGATAGGCGAAGCACGCGCGAAACGTGTGTGCGAAGTGGTGTGGGTGTTGGAGACCGTGGGTGATATGCGCGAGTTGATTGGGTTGCTTGCGTAGCTATTGAGGTTCAGTCGCAGCGAGCGGGCACTATTCTGCGCTGAATGCCGCCTGCAAATTTGCTGAACTTGCGTCGGTCGGCTTTGCGGGATACGACGTAGTTTGACCTTACGAGTTACATCCCGGTTGGATTTTCGATACACTGCAAATAGAGACAACCCTACAGCCTTACTCAACCATGCCAATAATTAATATTGAAGACGTCCGAATAGAAGAATTTGAGACGGGCCGAACGTACCAGACCTTGGTGGGTGACGACAAAGGTTCTACGCCGGTTCGCATCGGCATCCAGACTTCTCCGTCCGGTTATTCTACCGGCACACACTCGCACCCTTACATGGAAATAGTTACCGTGATCGAAGGCACGGGCGAGGCGTGGATCGATGGCGAGGGAGACGCGATTCCCATTGGCCCGGGTTCCACAATTGTCGCCCCGCCCAATAAAGCACATGGATTTCGAAATACAGGGCAAACGCCGATGCGATCTTACGGGGTGCATGCGTCACCGATACGCATCACCCGTCGCGACAAATAGGCTTCCGAACGACTGCTCAAACTGCGAAGCCTATCAGGGGCAGCCCAAAGCCTTTGAATTTAGGGCGCGCATGTCGATAGCAGCACGTCGATATTGAAAACGGTCGCCGGTCGTATCGTCGAGAATGTTATCCGGAAAATGAGTGCAAAATTGCGACGCGACATCGATCGCGCTGAATCTGCCGCAAGCCAGCCAACGAAGCCCAGCCAACGTAGTCCAGTACAGCGCAGGGTTAACCATTCCAGCAGGAGTTCATCGATGCCGAATGCCCGTATCACACCGGAACTCGATATGCATTATGCAATCGATGATTACACTGATCCGTGGCGCAAGCCGGAAACGATACTCATGCTGCACGGCAATGCCGAAAGCGGCGCGGTATGGTTCGCCTGGGTGCCGCATCTGGCGCGTCACTATCGGGTCGTGCGTCCTGATATGCGCGGCTTTGGCGCCTCGACACCGATGCCGCGCGATTTTCCATGGTCGCTGGACGTCATCATTGACGACTACCTTCAGTTGATGCAGTCGCTGGATATCGAGCGTTTCCACCTGGTAGGCGCCAAGCTCGGCGGTACGGTTGCCCGCCGTTTTGCCGCACGCTGCCCCGAGCGTGTCCTAACCTTGACGGTCGCTGGAACCCCGCCCCCACGCAGAGAGAACGTTGCCGCCATTCGCCCCGAGGTGATTCAGGAATTTGAAGTGAAAGGCGTCGGTAGCTGGGCGCGACGAACCATGGCGGGCCGGTTAGGGAGCCGCTTCCCGGCAGAGGGCGTCAATTGGTGGATCGATCTGATGGGACGAACGGCTACCTCGACGCAAGTCGGATTCATACCAAAAATTTCACCTGCGGATATCACCGCTGACATACCGCGGATAACCTGCCCAACGCTGGTTATTACCACAGAGGGTAGCGCGCTGGGCTCAAGCGATGAAACGCGTGCGTGGCAGCAGTTGATTCCCAATTCCAGACTGCTGGTGTTGCCCGGCGACTCGTATCATGTCGCGGCCAGCGATGCTGATCGTTGCGCGCAGGAAACCTTCGACTTTATTTCTCATTCAGGCGCCATGCCCAAATAATCCTCTTCGCAGGTGGATGCCCCATCAATGGAACCGGGTTCGTGAATGGCCGCTTTGTTCCGGGGGAGCTTTTCGGAGATTTCTGACGCAGGTGGGGGAGGGCGGAACCGGTAGAAGGAAACTATCTTGGTGTTCGACTCGCACGTCCGTTTCTCGGCCTTATGGAAAGCTTTCCATAAGGCCGACCACCGGACGGTGCTGATAGTCGTGGTGAATGTAGCTTCAGCGGCGAATCCTGGCTCCCGCAAATCGAGGCACACGTCGGACGCCGCATCTCAGATACGGCCCAAAAGTCTATCGATCAATCGTCCTCGTAGTTCACCGCATAGTAGCCAACCGAGCCGGTCTTTGAGGTGTCTTTCCACCAGTGCGGCGTGTTGGCGGGGATGGTAATCACGACGCCTTTGACCAAGCGATGCGATACGCCGCCCTCGATGCCCTTGGCGCGTATCTGCCCCGGTGCGGTTTCTCTCGGTTCAATCAACGTGCCGCCAGTGATGAATTCGGCCTCGCCGTCCATGATGATGAAGACGTGATTGGTTTTTTTGTGCAATTCGGCGCCGCGCTGTACTGCGCGGTTGGCAATGACGATGAGCCCCGCATCTTCAATCACGCGTCCGCCTTTGTACATGGCGGCGGTGGTTTTTTCGTGATCGATGTAGTGAACCTTTTTGGGAAAATCGCCGGCGTTTACGGCAGCCGCCAACACAGTCATCGAAAGCAGAGTGGCCAGTGCGAACAAAGTTTTCATGGGCATTTTCTCCTGACGTTAGTAGTGCGGTGGAATCTCATCATTCAAGTTGCGCGGTTCGTTCGGCTGTGCGGCACGCACTTGCTCACGCAGCGTGACGATTTCTCGTTGCAATTGTTCAATCTGGCGTTGCTGGCGGTACACCGTGTCGCTCAACGATTCGAGCATGTCTTCCGACAGGCTGAGTTTGGTTTCTATTTTTTCCAGGCGCTCATCCACGATAATGGGCTCCGGCGAATTATTCGCCACGGATATTCGCGTCCTTGATGACCTTCGCCCACATCGCGGTTTCAGTGCGCTTGAGTTCTGCATATTGAGGTGGCGTGACGTAGACGGGCGCGTAGCCAACTTTATTCATTAAATCAATCACTTCCGGTATCTTGAGCGCTTTGATGGTTTCACTGTAAATGCGCTGAACAATAGTGCTGGCCGTGCCGGCCGGTGCTTCGAGACTGTTCCAAGCCTGCACGTTAAATCCGGGAAAGCCCGACTCGATCATCGTGGGCAATTCAGGCACCAGCGTTGAACGCACGGGGCCGGTGACAGCGAGCGCGCGCAAGCGGCCTGCGCGCGCCTGCGTCAGCGTGGCGGCGAAACTGCCGAAGATAATTTGCGCTTCACCGGCCATGACCGCCGTGGCGGCAGGGGCACCGCCCTTGTACGAGATATGCACGATGTTGATGCCGGCGCGGCTTTTTAACAACTCTGCCGACAGATGCAGCGGGCTGCCGATGCCGCCGGACGCATAGTTAAGGCTCGCGGGTTTGGCTTTGGCAAGCGTCACCAGTTGGGTAACGGACGTGGCGGCGACCTGCGGATGCACGGCCAGCATGAATGCCGCAGTGGCAAACTGCGTGATCGGCGTGAAGTCCTTGATGGAATCGTAAGGTAGTTTGTACAAACTGGGCGTGGCAGTGACGCCGGTGGATGACCCCATGAACAGGGTGTAGCCGTCGGGTGTAGATTTAGCCACGATGTCAGCGGCGAGGATGCCGCCCGCGCCAGCACGATTGTCGATCACGATCGGCTGGCCGAGCGACTGACCCATGCGTGGAAAAATCGCCCGAGCCACGGCATCGGTGCCGCCGCCCGGTGGAAACGGCAGCACCATGCGGATGGATTTGTCGGGGTAGGGTTGTGCGAGCAATGGCGTTGCCGCCAACAATATTGCTGCCACGATGATGTGCCCGTAGGATGGATGCAACCCATCACAACACGACGGCACTCGTTGAATGTGTTTGTGATGGGTTGCGCCCATCCTACAGATGCTGGGGCGTGTAATTAATTTCATGCTAATTAACGTTGATCTTCGCCGCTTTGACCAGCGCGGCGTTGATACTGATTTCGTTTTTGATGTAAGCATCGAATTCGCGCGGCGTCATCAGCATTTGTTCGCCGCCGAGTTTGGCCATACGCTCGGTGATATCGGCGGCTTGCAGGGTCTTCGCGGTGTTCTGATGGAGTTTACTGATGACGCCGTTGGGCGTTTTAGAGGGCACGGCCATGCCGACCCAGAAGTTGTAATCCGAATTCGGCACGCCGGCTTCCACCGTGGTTTGCAGATCGGGCAGCGCCGATGAGCGTTTGGTGCTGCCTACCGCCAAGCCCAGCAGACGGCCGTCCTTGATGAATTGCAGCACTGAAATCACCGGGCAGAAATAAATGTCGATACGGCCCGTGATGATATCGGTGAGCGCCTCGGGTGTGCCCTTGAACGGCACGTGCGTGCCTTCGAGTCCCGCGCCCATGCGGAAGCGCTCCGCATTCAGTTGCGTGGCGCTGCCCGCGCCCGCCGAGGCGTAGCTCAACGAACCGGGTTTGGCTTTGGCCGATGCGATCAGCTCTTTCACCGAGCGGATGCCCTTGGAGGGTGCGATCACCAGCACGTTGGGCAGATTGGCGAGTGGCGTGATGCCGGACAAATCACGCACCGTGTCGTACGGCGTGTTGGCATAGGTGGTGGGCGTGACGGTATACGACGACGAATGCACCAGAAGGGTGTAGCCGTCGGGGTTGGCCTTGGCTACCACGGCCATGCCGATGGTGCCGCCCGCGCCGGGTCGGTTTTCCACCACGATGGTTTGTCCGAGTTGCGTGCCGAGGCGTTCGGTGACGATGCGCGCCACCGCATCGGTGGCGCTGCCGGGGGTGAACGGCACCACCACGCGTAGCGTTTTGTTGGGCCAGCCTGCTGCGGGGTCTGACGATTGCGCATTGCCGTTTGCGGCGATGGCCAGCAGCGACAGTGCCAGGACATTTCGGATCATTATCATCACGGTTAATCTCTCCCCAACAATCGGCGTTCTGGCAAACCACTTTTGCATCGTCTTGTTCATTCAGTATGCGGCGCTTTTGCGCTGGCGTGAAGTCCGCGCGGTCAAAATCATCAACGCTTCCCGATCAATCGATTTTCGCGCGCGACGCTCTGACCACGCGCCCCCAGCGCGTGATCTCCGACTTGATGAATTCCGCCAATTGCTCCGGCGTGTTGGCGACGGGTTCCACGCCCTGCGCCGACAGTCGTTCCGTGATGTCCGGCAATTTCACTACTCTGGCAACCTCGCTGTGCAGGCGCGCAACGATCTCGCGCGGCGTGCCGGCAGGCGCGAACAGGGCGTGCCAACTGCTGGCGTGATAGCCCGGCATGCCTGATTCCGCGATGGTGGGCACCTCGGGCAGCACGCGCGAGCGGCGCTCGCTCGCGACCGCCAACACGCGCAGCTTGCCGCTGCGGATTTGCGGCAGCAGCGGCGGTGTATCGAGAATCGCCATATCCACTTCGCCGCTCAGCAGCGCGACAATGGCGGGGGCCGCACCCTTGAACGGTACATGCACCATATCAATTCCAGACATGACCTTTAGCATTTCAGCCGCCATGTGGGAAGTGGCGCCGCCGCCTGCCGAGCCGAAATTCAGTTTGCCGGGGCGTGACTTGGCGAGCGCCACAAACTCTTTCACACTCCTGGCGGGCACCGAAGGATGCACCACCATTAGATTGGTGCCAAGCGCGACGAGTGTTACCGGCGCGAAATCCTTCACCGGGTCATACGGCAGTTTGGGATAAATGCTCGGCGCGATGCCATGCGTGCCCGGCGTGGCCCACAGCAGCGTGTAGCCGTCCGCAGGTGAACGCGCCACGTGCTCCGAGCCGATGGTGCCCGCAGCGCCTCCGCGATTGTCGATGATGACGGATTGGCCCAGGGCTTCAGCGAGTTTTTGCGTGACGGCGCGACCGATGATGTCGGTAGGGCCGCCGGGCGGATACGGCACGACGCAGCGTATGGGTTTTACGGGATAGGGTTGTGCCACTGCGAACGGCACCGAGAACAGCACAAGTGCGGCAGAGACGGCCGGCAGCGTAAATAGTGCGCGCATTTAATCGACCTTCATTCCTGAAGCTTTCACCACTTTGCTCCAGCGCGCGATTTCATCTCGCACTTTTTTGCCCATTTCTTCGGAGGACTTCAACGCAGGCTCAGTGCCGGCGGCGATGAGTTTGGCGCGCACGTCGTTGTCGCGCAGCGCGGATGCGAATTCGTTGTGGAGCCGTTGCACGATAGCAGCGGGTGTTTTGGCAGGCGCGAAAATGCCGCTCCAGCCTTCGGATTCGTAGCCGGGCAATCCCGTTTCGGCAATCGTCGGCAGCTCCGGCAGGACAATCGAACGCTTGGCATTGGTCACGGCCAGCGCACGCAGCCGGCCGGTCTTGATGAACGGCACCACGGCAGGCGCGCTGAGGAATGCGAGTTGAACTTGCCCGGCGACCTGTTCGACCGCCGCCGGCCCGCCGCCTTTGTAGGGCACATGCAGTAGCGTGATGCCGGTCATGGTTTTCAGCAACTCGCCAGCGAGATGCGAAGGCGAGCCGTTGCCCGCGGAGCCGTAGGTGAGTTGC
>CANIID010000065.1 GCA_947467315.1 Betaproteobacteria bacterium
ATGGCATCCAACTGGTCAAACAGCGCCGTGATCAGCGTGTCTTTCTCCGCTACACTCAGTTGCGATAAATCCGGGCGCTTAAGCATGCACGGAAGTATCTTATGAAGCCGAAAAAAGTACAATACCTACGCTCTAACCTGAATAGTTACAATAACTTAACTATTTGTTTTTATTTGTAAATTTATTCTTCGCCTGCTGCGGGCATCCAGCGCAATGCGAAGCGCTGCCGCCCCATGCCGATCAAAAAACCGCGCAATTCCCACAAACGTTGTTTCGCTTCCGGCGCGGCGCGTCCGCCAGGCTTCAATGCCTCACCGTCCCGCAGCGCCCTTGAACATTTCCGCGAGTTCCGGTTCGAACTGGCCATCGATGAGGATGTACAACATGCGCACCGTCTTGCCCGAACGGTTGCTCCACGCGTGATTGGTGCCGCGCTGTATCACCACGTCGCCCGCCTTGAGCACGACATCCTGATCGTCAAGCAGCATGGTGATTTCACCTTCCAGCACCACGGCGTAGTCGAGGGATTCGGTACGATGCATGAACGGGTGGCGACCGCCCTTTTCAAAGGTCGAGGACGACTCATGTCCGCCGCTCTTGAAAAACTCGCGCGCTTTCTCCGGTGTAATGGTGCGGAATTCCTCGGGCTCCGGCGGCAGTTCGCTGATGCGGATCTTGACGCCGTTGGGCGGCGTGAAATCGCGCGGCCCCGAAATCGCATCGGGTTCGTCGCGCGTGATGGGGGCCGGCATCGCCGTGGTTTTCCAGATATCGGTTGAACGATGTCCGAACCGCAAAGGGTTGGCGGTAACGCTGGGCGCCATGCCATCCGAGATAACAATTGCCTTGCCGCTTTTGTCGTGGCCCGTGACCACGCGTCTGATAAATCCAGTCATACGTTCCTTTACAGGGGTGAGATGGGTTGAAACGGGGTTGAAAAATACGTGGCGCGGTTTTTGTGACGCTACGCTAGTCACGCAGTTTGCCGCGCTCAATATAGCCACCGTGCCACAAGCGGTCAATCACACGGCGTTTCTCCTGAACAATTCTTGCCTGGCATGACGCGTCCCCAGCAGCGGAAAAGGCGGATTAAAATAACAGTCCGCTTGATGTCCTTGGATTGAAAGGCTTAAACCTTGAGAGGGGATGCGCAATGCGTAACACGTGGACAATCGCAATTTTTCTCGGGCTGGCGCCGCTATTCTGCACCGCGGGCTGGGCGCAGAACTATCCGACCCGGCCGGTGTGCATCATCGTCGGCTTCGGCGCGGGCGGTCCCGACACCACCGCGCGCATCGTCGCACAACAGTTGTCGATGCAAACCGGACAGTCGTTCATCGTCGACAACCGCCCCGGCGCGAACGGCATCATCGGCGCCGACTTGGTTGCAAAAGCGGCGCCCGACGGACACACGCTGTTGGTTACTTCTGCTTCACTAACCGTCACGCCCGGCATCTACAAGCATCTGCCGTTCAACGTGCTCAACGATTTTGCACCGGTGTCGCACCTGTGTTCGTCCGAGGCATTCATCCTCGCGGTGGGCCCTTCGGTACCCGCGCAGAACGTCAAGGAACTGATCGCGCTCGCCAAAAAACCTGGCAGCCGTTATTCGTATGGATCGAACGGCGTGGGCAATACCAGTCATCTGGTGGGCGCGGTATTCAACGCGCAAACCGGCGCCGGCATGGTTCACGTGCCCTATAGAGGCGCCGGTGCTGCAACCGCCGCGCTGATGGCCGGTGACATTCAGGCCATGTTCGTCACGCCCACGCTGGGCCTGCCGCTGATCCGCAGCGGAAAAATACGCGCGCTCGCATACGACTTCGCGACGCGGGCTTCATTCCTGCCCGATGTGCCGACGATGGGAAGCGGGCGCACCGCCGACGCAGATGGATTCAAGCTGGCATGGCCTGTTCGCGCCCGCGAAAACGCCCGCAGCAGTGCTTGCCAAGCTGGAAGCCGAAGTGCGCAAGGCGTTTGCCGCGCCCGACATGCGCGAACGCTTCGTCAAGCTCGGTCTGCAACCCGTCGGCAATGGGGCAACAGAGTTCAGACCGTTCGTCGCCAATGCGGTGAAGCGTTTTGGCGAGGCGGCGCGGGTTGCGGGGATCGTGCCGGAGTAGGTTTTGAGCAGGGCGCGCGGGAATGATGGGAGCGCGCCGTCGCACGCCCGCATCACTGCTCAATAGGTATGCCCGCCGCGCGAATAATCTCCGCCCAGCGCTGCGTTTCGCGCGCAAAGTAGGCGGCAAATTCCTCACGCGTACCGCCCAGCCGGGTAAGACCCGCGCCATTGAAGGTTTCGCGCGCGTTGGGCAGATTTTGCATACGGTTGATTTCGGCGTTCCACTTGTCAACGATAGAACGCGGCGCCCCCGCAGGCGCGAACACGCCGCTCCACACCACGGCCTCGAAGCCCGGCACGCCGGATTCCGCTATGGTGGGCAGCTCCGGCGCAAACTCGCTGCGCTGCAGACTCGCCACACCCAGCAACCGCAAGCGCCCGTTTTTGGCGTGGCCGGCCACCAGCGGCAGCGGATTAAACAGGCCCTGCAATTGTCCGCCGATGGTGTCGATCACCGCCAGCGAGCCGCCTTTGTACGGCACATGCGCGATGTCCACTTTGGTCATCGACTTGAACAGTTCCAGCGACAGGTGAACAAACGAGCCGGTGCCCGCCGAGCCGAACGCAATTTGCCCCGGCTTTGCGCGCGCGAGATCGATCAACTCGCGCACGCTGCGCGCGGGCACGCCGGGATTCAACGCGAGGGCGCCCGGCACCTGCGACACCAGCGCCACCGGGATCAAATCTTTGCGCGTGCTGAACGCGAGCTTGGGATAAAAACTCGGCATCATGGCGAGTGCCGCGGTGGTGCATAACATCGTATAGCCGTCGGACGGCGCGCGCACCACGATCTCGGTACCGATAGTGGTGCCGCCGCCTCCGCGGCTGTCGACGATCACCTGCTGGCCCCACGCTTCGGTGATGTGCCGCGCGAGCAGGCGCGACACCACGTCGGTCAATCCGCCCGGCGCATACGGGTTGACCAGCCGGATTGGTCGCGCGGGGTAGCGCTCCGGCGCGGGAGCTGCGTGAACCGATGCCATCAACGCGACCCATCCGCCGGCCAACAGCCCTATGACGATACGGATGCGCGTTGCGGTTGTCATCACTGAATCTTGATGCCCGCCGCTTTCACCACATCACGCCACATCACGATCTCGCGGCGTATCTGTTCCTGCAATTCCTCCGGCGTGCTGGGCGCGGGCAACACGCCGTCGCCGCGCAGGCGTTCTTCCATTTCCTTGGTGCGTATCACTTTGCCGATCTCGGCATGCAGGCGGTCCACAATCGCGCGCGGCACGCCTTTGGGGCCGATCACCGCGTGCCAGTTGTTCACTTCGTAACCCGGCACGCCCGCTTCGGCGATGGTGGGTATGGCGGGCTCGGTAGGCAACCGCGCGGCCGTGGTCACCGCCAGCGCGCGGATGCGCCCGGCCTTCACCTGCGACATTGCCGCCTGCGGCGTGGCGAACACCAATTGCACCTGGCCCGCGATCAATTCGGTAAGCGCGGGGCCGCCGCCCTTGTACGGCACGTGCGTCATGCGGATGCCCGCCATGTGCAAGAACTGCGCGTTGGCCAGGTGCACGATGCCGCCCTGCCCGCTGGTGCCATAGGCAATCTGGTCGGGCCGCGCTTTCGCCAGTGCAATCAACTCGCGCAAATGTTTCGCGGGCACCGAAGGATGCACCACCGCGATCAGCGGGCCGCTCGCCACACGTATCACCGGCGTGAAATCGTTGGCCGCGTCGAACTTGATCGCGTACAGATTCGGCGTAATCGAAAAACTCGGCGTGATCAGATTGAAGGTATAGCCATCGGGTGCAGCACGCATGCCCGCCTCGAAGCCCAGCATGCTGCCCGCGCCGGGACGGTTTTCCACGATGAACTGCTGGCCCATGGCGTCGGTGAGTTTCGACGCCAGCACGCGCCCGACAAAATCGGTGCCGCCGCCGGGCGCCGAGGCGACGATGATGCGTACCGGCTTGGCGGGATACGATTGCGCATGCGCCATGGCGAAGCTGATTGCCGCCAGCAGCCCCGATACCAACCGAGCGCCAGTTTTAATTGACAACATCGCACACCTCTACATCAGCCCCGGCCCGCGCACGAATGCTTTATCACGCCGTCTTCTCGCCCGGCAGCGGTATTCCCGCCTCGGCGGCGCGATGTTGCGGCCGCTCGCTGGTGTAACCCGCGTTGGTGGTGTAGACCACGACCATGCGGCTGTCCGCGGCGGCTTCGATGCCGTGCGGCAAACCTGCGGGCAGACTGATCACAGTTCCCGGCGCCAACGGCACAGCGGCGCGCTCCTCGAAGGTAATCGCGCCGCGACCCTCCACGCAAATCACCACCTCATCGTCGTTGGGATGCACGTGAAAGGGCGTGACCTGCCCCGGCTCGTAGCAGTTCATACGCGTAACCAGATCCTTCGATGCCAGCAAGGGTTGATTGGTGCGCGCTTCGGGTGAATACTTGATCAAGTCTTTGAAGTTGATCGACTGCACGGTTCCGCTGGTAGTCATGAGTTTCGTCTCTGAATTAATTAACCTTGACGCCGGCCGTCTTGATAATCGGCCCCCATTTGTCGAGTTCGGCACGGATGAATTTGGTGAATTCTTCCGCCGTGCCGCCCGCCGTTTCGATGCTCGACGCCGCCAACCGGTCTTTCACGTCCTGCATGGCGAGCACTTTATTGGTTTCAGTGTTGAGCTTGGCAATGATGGCCTTCGGCGTGCCCGCGGGCGCCTGCAGGCCGTACCACACGGTGCCATCCACTTTGGGCAGACCGGCTTCTTTCATGGTGGGCACATCGGGGTACGCCGACACGCGCGTGGCGTTGGTGACGGCAAGCGCGCGCACGCGGCCGGATTTGATGAAAGCCTGATGACCGGCAACCGCATCGAAAAAGATCGGCACTTCACCCGAGGCCAGCGCCGGCGCGCCGGTGCCGCTGCCTTTATACGGAATGTGCTGCACCGGCAGGCCGGTGATGATCTTGAACATTTCGCCGACCAGATGCGGCGCGCTGCCGGTGCCGGGCGAGCCAAAACTGACTGCGCCGGACTTGGATTTGGCGAGCGCGATCACATCGTTCACCGATTTCACCGCAACCTGCGCGTTGGACAACAGGAATACCGGCGCCGTGCCCGCAAGGACGATCGGCGCGAAATCCTTGATCGGGTCGTACGGCAGATCGGTATAAATGTGCGGTCCGATGCCGTGGGTGGTGATGCCGCTATGCAGCAGCGTGTAGCCATCCGGCGCGGCCTTGGCGACGACATTGGTGCCGATCACCCCGCCCGAACCGGGACGATTGTCGATCACCACGGTTTGCCCAAGCGCCTCGCCGAGTTTCTGCGCCACCACGCGCGCCAGCACATCCGCCGCGCCGCCGGGCGGCAGAAACACCACCACGCGCAGCGGGCGGGTGGGATAGTTTTGCTGGGCGCTGGCTTGAAAGCCGCAGGTAAGCGCGATAAGAGCCGAAACGCCGGCCAGAATTTTCATCAAAGTCTCTCCTCAATGGTAACGATGGTAACGCGTTGTTTTCCAGAAAATGCACGGGCGCATTATTGCATTAGCCCTTGCCGGTGGCTAATGCCGCGCGTCGATGTTGAACCAACACCCTAACCCAACGCCCCCGATGCACGTAACCGCGCAATCTCCTCCGGGTTGGCACGCAACCAGTCGGTCAGCACCGTCTCGGTGTGCTCGCCCAGCTTGGGCGCCGCGCTGCGGTACGCCACGGGCGTGGCGCTCAGGCGGATCGGATTGCCCACTGCTGGAACCCGCGTGCCATCGCTGCGCGGCACCTCAACCCGGAGGCCGCGTTGATGAGCCTGTTCCATGTCGAACACCTGTTTCATGTCGTTGATGCGACCGTTGGGCACGCCGCCGGCGTCCAGTGTCGCGGCAATGTCGTCCACCTTGCACTGCGCGAACGAAACCCGCAGCTCTCCCAGAGCGAATTCGCGATTGATCTGACGCGACGAGGGCGAGGCGAGCCGCGGGTCGCGCGCCAGGTCGTCGCGCCCGAGCGCTGCGCACAGTGACAGCCACTGGGTATTATTGCCGCACGCGACGATCAAATGGCCGTCCACGCAAGAGAAGGTTTCATACGGCATCATGATGCCGCCGGAGGACGTGCCGGTGCGGGCGGGCACGCTGCCGGTCTGGAAATACGCCGCGGCCTGATGTGGGCTCATCGCGGCAACGGTGTCGAACAGCGCCATATCGACATACTGGCCGAACCCGCTCGCGTCGCGCTCGCGCAGCGCGGCCAGTATGGCGATGGTGGCATACAGCCCGGTCGATAGATCGACAATCGACGCGCCGACTTTCATCGGCCCGCCGCCGGGCACGCCGTCGGGATGCCCGGTCACGCTCATCAGTCCGCCGACACCCTGGAAAATGTAGTCATAGCCGGGCCGCTCGCGCAGCGGTCCGGTCTGACCGAAGCCGGTGATCGAGCAATACACCAACCGCGGATTCAACGCGGCGAGCGTGGCGTAATCTAGCCCGTGCCGCGCAAGATCGCCGACCTTGAAATTTTCGAGCAGCACATCGGCCTCGCGCGCGAGCTGGCGCACCAATGCCGCGCCAGCATGGTTGGCGAGATCGACCGTGATTGAACGCTTGTTGCGATTGGCGCTGCTGAAGTACGCCGAATCGCGCGTGGGTTCGCCGTGCGCGTCGGGCAACCACGGCGGCCCCCACGGGCGCGTATCGTCACCGATGCCGGGGCGCTCGATCTTGACCACATCCGCGCCGAGGTCCGCGAGCGTCTGCGCGCACATCGGGCCAGCGAGCACGCGCGCGAGGTCGATCACGCGCACGCCGGCAAGCGCGGGGCGGCGTGGCGTTGTTGATGGGGTTGGTGGGGTTGATGCGTTGGCGGACATGAAATTTCAGGGCTATTTGCTGGGTAGTGCCGCTCAACGAGCGAACGTCCGTAACACATTGTTTGACGCAGATTTACGCAGTTTAAGGCCAGCGGAAAAATCCGCGTTCATCTGCGTAAATCCGCAACGAAAGGGGGTGAAGGTTACTCCGGCTGGATCCCCGCGATACGCACGATCTCGCCGAGCTTTTTGATCGCCTCCGCCAGCATCACGCGAAACTCGGCGGCGCTGCTGCCCACGGGCTTTAATTCCACTCGGGCGTATTGCTCGCGCACCTGCGGCACGGTCACTGCCTTCTGCGCTTCTTTTTCCAGCCGCGCGATGACGGCGGCGGGGGTTTTTGCCGGCGCCAGTAAACCGTGCCAGCTCGCCTCCATTTGCGTGTTGTTCAGCCCAGCCTCGGTCATGGTCGGCACGTCGGGCAGGTACGACGCGCGCGACGTGTGGTTATACGCCAGCGCCTTGATGCGCCCCGAACGAATATGCGGCAGCGACATCGGCGGTGTGGCCATCATCACCTGCACTTCGCCGGACAGCAGCGCCGTCACCGCCGCGCCCGCGCCTTTGTACGGCACATGCACCATATTCAGGCCCGCGCGCTGATTGACCAGCGCCGCCGCCAGATGCAGCGAGTTGCCGATGCCCGGCGTGCCGTAAGCGAGTTTCGCACCCGGTTTTTTTGAATAGTCGAGCAGTTCGCGCACGGAGTTCACCGGCATCGTGCCGCTCACCACCAGAATGTGCGCGTCCGACCCGGCGATGTGCGAAATCGGCGTGAAGTCGCGCACGGTATCGAACGGCATTTTTTTGTAAATGCTCGGATTGATGGCAAACGAACCGGAGGTCAGCAGCAGCGTGTAGCCGTCGGGCGTGGATTTCGCCACGATGTCAGCGCCGATGATGCCGTTGGCGCCGGGCCGGTTATCCACCACGAACTGCTGATTGAATTGCGTGCTGAGTTGCGCCGAGAGGATGCGCGCGGAAGTATCTGGGCCACCCGCGCCAAAGCCGACGATCACGCGCACGGGGCGGGTGGGATAGTCTTGCGCTTGCGCGAAGCCGGTAACAGCGGCCAACGCCGCCAGCACTACATTTCTGATTTGCATTTAATCCTCCGCTGCAAAGTATAGCGCCAACAACCCCTACCGTCGTTCCCGCGCAGGCGGGCACCCCATTCCCTTGGAGGAAGATAGGATGGGGGCGTTATTTTCAAGTGGCACTGTGTTATGGGTTCCCGCCTGCGCGGGAACGACCCAAGTAGAGATTTTCAGCCTGCAACGATGTGATCAAGCCGCCGCTTCCGCAATAAACTGCAACCGCGCTAAATGGGCGTACAGCGGGCTGTCGCGCAGCAGTTCGTGGTGCGTACCCACCGCATGAACGTGTCCGTTGTCCATCACGATAATACGATCTGCGTTGCGCACGGTAGCCAGACGATGCGCGATCACCAACGTGGTTCGCCCTCGTTCGAGTTGCTCCAACGCTGCGGCCACCTGACGTTCGCTTTCGGCATCGAGCGAACTGGTGGCTTCGTCCAACAGCAGTATGGGCCGGTCGGCGAGCAAGGCGCGCGCAATCGATATACGCTGGCGCTGACCGCCGGAGAGCTTAACGCCGCGTTCACCCAAATCCGTGTCAAAGCGTTGCGGCAAGCGCTCGATGAATTCCAGCGCATGCGCCGCCGCGCAGGCGTCGCGTATCTCGGCGTCCGTCGCCTCGGGTCGGCCAAAGCGCACGTTGTCTGAAACGCTGCCGGAAAAAATCACCGGGTCTTGCGGCACGATGGCAACCGCGCGGCGCAACGCCAGCGGATCGCAGTGCTTGATGTCGGCGCCGTCGATCAGCAACCGCCCCGAAGATGGATCATAGAATCGCAGGATCAACGCGAAGATCGTAGATTTACCCGCGCCCGACGGCCCCACCAGCGCGACGCGTTCGCCGGGACTGACGCTGAACGACACCGCGTGCAACACCGGCGTTTCCGCGCGAGCGGGATAGGTAAACGAAACATCGTCAAACCGAAGCGCGCCTTTGACGTTCGCGGGTAACGTGATTACCGGCGCCTGTGGCGCGAGCGCGGGCTGCGTATCCAGCAATTCAAACAAGCGCTCCGTCGCACCCGCCGCGCGCTGTATCTCGCCCCACACCTCCGACACGGTGCCCGCGCCGCCCGCCACCACCGCCGCATAAAACACAAACGCCGACAGTTGCCCGCCGGTGATGCGGCCTTCAAACACGTCGTGCCCGCCGACCCACATGATCAAGCCTACCGCGCAAAAGCCGATCAGCATCACCAGCGAAATCAGCCACGCCTTCACGCGGATGCGATGCACGCCGCTGGCGTAAGCAGCCTCGGCGGCGGCATCGAAGCGCGCACGCGTGCACGCCTCGTGGCCATACGCCTGCACGGTACGCACCTCGTGCAGCGATTCGTCGATGTGCGCCGATACATCCGCCACGCGATCCTGATTGTCGCGCGACAGCCGCCGCACGCGTCGCCCCACCACCAGTATCGGGATCAACGTCGCCGGCACGCCCAGCACAATCAGCGCCGCGAGCTTGGCGCTGGTGGCAAACAGCATCGCCAGCGCGCCGGTCATCATCAACAAGTTACGCAAGAACATCGACAAACCGAAACCGATCACCTGCCGTATCTGCTCGGTATCGTTGGTTAGTCGCGATGAAATCTCACCCGTGCGAGCGGCATCGAAATACGCCGGCGTCAGGGTTAGCACGTGCGCGAACACCGCGCGCCGCAGATCGGCAATGATACGTTCGCCCACGCTCATCATCAGGAAAAAGCGCGCGTAGGTCGCGCACGCCAGCACCACCGCCACGCCCACCACCGCCGCCAGCGCCAGATTCAGCAGATGCGGATCGCGCGTGCCGAAGCCGGCATCGATCACATAACGCAAGCCCTGGCCCAATGCGAGCACGCAACTCGCCGCCACCACCAGCGCGATCAGCGCGCCCGCGATGCGCCATCGGTACGGCAGCAGGAATTGGCCGAGGCGCGTGAGTTGGGCGATGTCGCCTTTGGGTGACTGCGGGAGGTTGTTGTTCATCTTGGGCACGGGCGAGGGGTCAACTGTTTTGGGGGTGCACATGCGCCCCCTCTCCCTAACCCTCTCCCCCGAAAGCGGGGGAGAGGGGATTTAGTGTGATTGGGATATCATCGTAAGCAATTGTTTTTATTCAATTATTTTTGATACCGACAAGCTCTGCCCACCTGCCGTAGGCAGAAACATTGACTTGCCGCCGGCGCCGCCGCCGACGATCACGATCAAATCTTCGGCGGCGTTCATGATCGGCACCATCGAGGTGTCGTCGCTCTGATCGACGAATTCCGGAAAGCGCGGGCCTTTGGATTTGCCGCGATTTTTCATCAGGCCCCACGGCTGGCGTGCCATTTCAAACAACGCCTGCTGGATATCGCGTTTGTTCCAGCCGGCTGCCGACAAATGCTGCACGTGCTCCAGCCCCAGCACCACCACAGGATGCCCCTGCGAATACAGATTGTTCACGCCGAGTGTCGCCATTGACGACGCAAAGGTGCGCATGATTTCCGCGGGATCGGTTTGAATATTTTCGGTCATGCTGTGCGGCGCTTCGGCATTGACCACCGTCACGACATTTTGTTCGCGCCGGAAACCGCGCGTCACATGTAGCGGCTCCCACGGATTGGCGGCTTCGTATTCGCCGATGCAGTACGTGTATTTGCCCGGATGCCCGGTCTGCGACGCATCCACACCCGGTCCCGCGCCGCCGACGTTGGCCAATACCAGGCGCAGTGCGCGGCCTATGGTCGCGTTCGCGCGCCAGCCGGGGCCGAACAAGCCGGTGCCACAATTGATGCGCAGCGTCTGCACAATCGGTCCATTGACGATAATCAGCGGCGCGCCCGCGTGGGTGGTGGTTTGCCGGTGCGCGAGCCCATACGCAGGCTCCGACACCGCGCGCAGCGCCGCCACCACCACGCGCAGGTATTCCGGCTTGCAACCCGCCATCACCGCGTTCACCGCCACCTGCCGCAGCGTGGCGCGCCCCATCTTGGGCGGCACCACGCTGATGAGTTCTTCTGGATCATGCGTCGGCATGCCGGTGAGCAGCGCCGACACACGCGCCTCGGTCGGCGGCACAATGGGCAGACCATCCGTCCAGCCCTGCGTGTAGAAATAGTCGTTGATCGCGTCGTAGGACGCATCGTTCTCCACCACGTTCACGGACGTTGCAGTCATCGCGGCATCACCGCGTCGGGCAACGGAAATGGATGCTCGCTCACCTCGTGCGCCAGCACCTCGGCCGACGTGGTCAACGCGTGCACACACTGCTCGGCGATATCGGCGCCGCGTCTTTCGACCAATGCCATATCACGATCTCCCACCGGGTGCGGTACCACCACAAAAGGCAAGGTGGGATGACCGATACCTTCCGCAGTCACCTGCGCCAACGGCGCAAAAGCCGTACTCACCACGGTAATCGTGGGCGTGCCCAGCGCTTCAAGTTCGGCCGCGTCACGCGCGGTCCATGGGGTTGATGAGCCTCAGTGGCCCACGCCATTAATCACCGCATCGCAGCTTGCGGCCATCTCCTTGGCGAACGGCGACGGCTTGCCGAGATAATCCTTGCGCCAGAATGTCACCTGCGCGCCGTGTTCGCGTTGCAGCTTGTCCGCGATACCGCGCAGCACGAGATCGGCGAACTCCTTGTGGTTGTCGAGCACGCCGATGCGCGCGCCTTGCAAGGTGTGCAAGCGCGTGGCCAGCACATGCATCTCGGTTTCAATCGCGCCGGTGGGCACGTAGACAGTGACGCCGCCAATAGTTCGGGGGTTGCGTGTGTGCGATTGCGTCATGGTGAATTCCTTTCCAGTGGTATCCTTTGCGTCTCGCATCGTAGCCCGCCGGGCCGCGCCGCGCCAGCCGTCTTTACGCAGTAAGTCATCCACCCATGATTTCAATGTTACGCATTCTCCTGGTTACCCTCCTTCTCCACCTCGCGACCGACGTTCATGCGCAGGCCTGGCCCGCGCGCACCGTGCGTGTCATCGCCCCTTTCGCGGCGGGCGGCACAGCTGATTTGCTGGGCCGCATCACCGCCGGCAAACTCAGCGAAAGCCTGGGCCAATCGTTTATCGTCGAAAATCGCCCCGGCGCGGGCGGCGTGCTCGGCTCTGAACTCGTTGCGCGCGCTACGCCCGATGGCTACACGCTGCTGGTATCGGGCGTGGCCTCCCACGCGGTCGCACCTGCATTGTCGCCGAAATTTCCTTTTGATCCGGTAAAGGATTTCGCGCACATCGCGCTCTTTGGCGGACCGCCGTCGGTGCTGGCGGTGCATCCCTCGCTGCCATCCCGGGATTTGAAATCATTCATCGCTTTCGCGAAATCGAAACCACGTGAACTCACCTACGGCTCGCCCGGCAACGGCACGCAAGGGCACCTGATCGCTGAACTCTTTAAACGCAGCGCCGGTATCGACATTCAGCACATTCCCTACAAAGGTGCGAGCGGCGCGATGGTGGATGTCATCGCCGGCCACACCCACGCGATTTCCACCACGCTCACCACTGCCAGCACGCACATACGCTCTGGACGTTTGCGCGCGCTCGCCATCAGCTCGGCGGCGCGGCTGCCGGACTACGACGTGCCCACGTTCCGCGAAGCGGGGTATCCTGAATTGGTGGCATCAATCTGGTTTTCGCTGTCGGGTCCCGCCGCATTGCCCGCTGATATCGTCAATCGTTTAAACAGCGAAGTGCGCCGCGCACTGCAATTGCCCGACGTGCGCGCGCGCCTGCGCCCCGAAGGTATTGAGCCCGGCAACCTGGACCCTAAAGCGTTTACGGAATTTGTCGCAGCGGAAGTGAAGCGCTGGGCGCCGGTGGTGAAGGCGTCGGGGGCGCGGGCGGACTGAGGCTTGCGTAACGTGTTACCGTGCCGTACTACTTCTGCGCATCGATCACTATATTTGCCAGCGCCTTCGGATCGAGCGGCAGCTCCCTTTCGCCTGCGGGCAGGTTGCTGACAGCAAACATATGTGCGATGGCGTCGAGCGCTTGCTGGTCGGTCAGCGTACCCGGGCTGTCGGGCGGCATGGTCTGTCGCACGTAGAGAAAAAGCGTCGCCACATTGCGGCCCGACCATTTACGCAGAAAGCTGGCGCGCGCAATTGCGGGCGAAGGCGGCATTTCGGGCTGGCCCGCGCCGTTGAGTTGCGGGCCGTGACACATGACGCAGACGGCTGAGTGCAGCTCCGCGCCGCGCTTACTCTGAACCGTGTTGTAGACGCCGCTCCATACGGATATGGGCGATATCGGCGCCACGGCCTGCCCCGCTGCGCCCGCGGTAACGCAAGTCAATGCAACGCCGAGCGCCAACGCCGACGGTCGAACCAAGGTTCCAAGAAACTGTTTCATTCGCTATCCTCATCAGGGGGAACCCACGGTTGATCGACATCAAGTTCCACGGTGGTCATCATATTGGCGTTTACCTCGGCGCCGACACAGGTCGGCAGATAAATGGACCGCGACACCAGGATGTCGTATTGGCCTTTGGCTACTTTGATTTTCGCAATTCCATCGTCGTCGGTCACCGCCCGGTACGGGTGCATGACCACGCGTGCGCCCGCGAGCGGCGTTTGCTTTTCGCGGTCGAAAACTTTGACCGTGATTACATAGTCGGGCGCGGGAACGACGCGAACCGTCAGCGGAAACGAGCCGTCGGTATGCGGCAATTCCGCCGCCCAGCCGGCGATCTTCGCCTCCCATGAATGGCTGCTGGCTTCGAGCGGGGCGCTGACTTCAACCTGCGCAAAATACAGCGCTTCGGTACCCGCACAGACATCGTGGCCCAGCTTTACCGTCCCGGCGCACAAGCCCTGCTGGTCGAAGAGAGTCAGTTCCCGGCCTGCGAGGTCGCATCCGGCCGAGCATTTGGCGCCAACCGAAACCGCGAAGCGCTCGCCCGCCACGATCGTGCTCGGCACGCCCCAGACCGTCAGCTCCATCGCGTGCGCGTCGGGCGTAACCTCGACTACACGCTCGCAAGTATCGTTCATCATTAACCGTGGCGGGCGCTACGCCCGCTCACTGGCAATCTGCCCACCGGCGATGTAGCCGTGAACCAGCGCCCTGCCCAAGCCGTGCTGTTGCCCGCCGCCGCTCGCCTCGCCGCCGCTGTAAAGGCCGGGGATGACCATGCCCTGCATATCGACGACCTGAGCCTTGCCGTTGATCCGCAATCCGCCGTACGAGTCGTGCCACACCGGACAGATCGAGGCTGCGTAGAAAGGCGGCTTGTCGATTTTGTGCATCGGGGCGTCCTTGCCGCGCCCGAAGTCGGGATCAGCGCCTGTGTCCACGCTCGCGTTCCACTTGCTTACCGTTTCCGTGAGATGGGCAAGCGGCACGCGCTGGAACTCGTGGCCTTTCTGGATCTTGCGCGCGAGTTCCTCGATGGTGTCGGCGCTGAAGAAATAACCGTTGTCGGCGGTGAAGGGCGGATTGATGTCCCACCCGTCGCGCTCTATCGTGCCCTTATCAAAGATGGCCCACAGCGGCCCCGAGTAATAGTGCGGGGGCTGGGAACCCTCGTTCATCGCCATTGCGGCGTCCAGCACCGGATAGTTGTTGTACATCTGCTTGACCCACCCGGGATGGCTGTTACGCCAATCGCCCTGCACCTGCTTTAATGAATGGTTCGGCGAGCCAGCGCGCGGCCCGCCCGGCCACACGGGACTTCCGTAGCGCTTGGGCAGATCCATTTCGTTATAGAAACGCTTGCCCACTTGATTCACCGCGATCAGGTGCTCATACGAGCTGGTGCCGAGCGTGATGCCGGTGGAGCGGCGAAACGGAAACGTAGGATGACCGGGCAGCATGTCGGTGTAAGAATCGCGCGTCGCCAGGCGCGGCGGGATGTGAAAGGAGGAGCTGGTGCCGAGGTTTTGCTGCATGCCCGCCAGATTGGCGCCGATGCGCATGCCGGCGATGATGCCGCTCGCGTCCTGCCCGAGGGGGCCCAGCAGCGCGAAAGCGCTAGACACGAACGCGGGCTCGTTGAAGGCCGGATAAAACATGCTGCGGAACTGCGGATTGGCGCCATGACCGCCGCTGCCGACCATGATGGCCCGCCGCGCCCGGATGTTGACGGTGGCGCGGCGCTCGTCGACGTTGCCACTCTGGTAATAGCTTTCCATGCGCGCCTTGGTACCTGGCGTGCCCGGCGTGAATCGGGGGCTATAGCTCGCCCTGACGCCCAGCACCCGCCCCGCGAACGGCTGCTCGCGGATGATCTCGGTCATCCTGCGGTTGAGCATAAACCGCACGCCCTTTTCACGCGCGCTGAACTCTAGGCCGCGCGCGAGCGCGGCGCCGTTCCACACCGCGTTGGGCGCGGCCCACTTGGCCGCGCTGTCCATGTAGCGCGGCGCAAAATGACTCGAGCTTTTGCCCTGAATGCCCGCGTCCTGCCGCGTGACCGTTCCCGCCTTGATGTCGGTCTTGTCGCCGAGCATGAGGAAAGACGTTGCACGCCGGGCGCGCGAAATGCCGCTGGTCTGGTGCGTGCCCTGTATGCGCGTGAAACGGATGTAATTGTCCATGAGGAACTGCCGCGTCGGCGGGCAGTTGTCGGCCCAGGCGCGATGCAGTTCGCGATCGTTGTAGCGGTAGGGCGCGTTACCGCTGGGGTCGAGCACGGACCAGTCGGTGATGTCCTTGAACAGGAAATCGGTGTCCTCGGTCATGTCTTCCGGCTTGTGCAGCGGCGGCACCTTGAGCAATCCCTCCTTATCGCCCTGCCCGGCGATATCGCGCAACTGGCACGGGTCGCCGCCGCCGAGCGCGACCTGGCCGCCGCTGTGCAGCATCTTGCCGCCGACATCGTAGTTCTGGTCGATCACCAGTACGTTAAGGCCCGCGTCCCGCGCGCGGATCGCGCAGGGCAACCCAGAACTCCCCGCGCCGATGACCAGCACGTCCACCTCGTAGTCCCACTGGATGCCGTCGGCGCGCGCGCCCTGCGTGGATGCGCCGCCGACGCCACCTGCGCCACCACCGAGTGCAGCAGCGCCGACACCGGTCGCCACGCCCCGCTTAAGAAAATCTCTCCGACTGGCTGATGTGCTGTCTCGTGGCGTGAGTTCGTCCGGCTTGGCGTCTCGTTTTTTGGCCATGTCTTCTATCCCTGTTATGGTGACGACGCGCTCACATTACCCCCAACAGCATCGGCGCGGCAAGCTATGTCCGCGCCTCACGCCTCACGCAAAACAGGAAACGCCTCGGTGCGCTCCCACGTCAGCGTGTTGATGAACAGCCGCGTATCCGTGCCCGCCGTGCGCGGCGTGGTTTCGATTACCAGTTCGTCGCCGGTCACTTTGAACAGGCGCATCTGTTTTGTACCAGTCCACGCTTCGTTCCACGACATTTCAACGTCGTGGATCACGGTATCGCCCTCCACCGTGTAAGTACCTGAATACGCGCTGATAATCGATTTGAACAAACGCACGCGCTCGGCGTCGGTCAACACCTCGCCGGCGGGCGGCTGGCGGTTTTCTTCGACCGTGATCGACATCATAAAACCGCCCGGCGTGTAAAGGATGTACGCCTGCGGCAGCATGTCGCTGCGCACTTCACCGGTATCGAGGAAACGCCGCGAGTATTTTTTCAGCTTCCACACACCTTCAATGCGCGCTTCGATAGCATTGGCCATCATTTCACCACATGCAGCAGCACCAGCAGGCCGCCGATCACCGCCACGTTGTTCATCAAGGCGATGCGCAGCATGTGGCGGCGCATCGGGTCTTCCACCCGCCAGAAGCGGTGAAATATCGCGCCCGCGATGGCGGTAAACGCAATCAGCAGCCACACGCCGACGTCCGCATGCCAGCCGGTAAGCAGCAGCGCGCAGCCAACGAATTCCATCGCGATGCCGAACCAGAACGCGAACGCGGGCAGCGGCACGCCAAACCCGGTCATACGCTCAATGTGGTCTTTGACGCGCGCCGGCATGACATTCAGCGTGCCAGCCACCAGAAACAACGCCGCGATCATCAGCTTGCCGGCGCTCACCATCCATGAAGGGTCTTGCTGAAACATCTGCTTTTCTCCCAATCCACTGATATTCAGCCCGCATTATGCCCAAATGCGACCGTTCATTGATTGTTGCCGAAATGGAAATGCAACCGCGACCAAATGGCGCTTGTTTCCATTGCACCAGATTCCCTACAATCGCAGCCTGAGTAATGGCTAACCCTAGGACAACTCCATGAAATTCGGCATTTTTGGCGGCGCGCGCATTGGACGCGCCGATACCCTGCACGATAGCCACGGCTATCAGGATTTTATCAACTACGTCATCGCCGCCGAGAAAATCGGTTTCGAGGGCATGTTCCTGGTAGAGCACCACTTCACCGGGCAGGGGCAGCTTTCCGCGTCCCTGAATCTGCTGTCGTATCTGGCCGCGAAAACCACGCGCATTCGTCTGGGCACGGGTGTGGTGGTGTTGCCGTGGCACAACCCGGTGCTGCTGGCCGAACAGGTTGCCACGCTTGATGTGCTTTCCGGCGGTCGCGTTGATCTGGGTATCGGCCGCGGTTATCGCAAGGAAGAATTCGCGCAGTTCTGCGTCCCCATCACGGAAGCTCAGGAGCGCTTCGAGGAATGCTTCAACCTGATGCTGAAATCATGGGCGAGCGACGAACGCTTTTCCTATAGCAGCAAACGCTGGAACTTTGAAAATATTGTGGTGGAACCCGCGCCGACTCAGCGGCCGCATCCGCCGATCTGGATGGCCGGCGGCAGCCCAGGGGGTATCGCCTTTATCGCCAGCAAAAACTATAACCTGATGCTCGACCAGCTCGCCACCATCGATCAGGTGCGCACGCGCGTCGGCGCTTATCTCGATGGCCTGGAAAAAATCGGCAAGCCGCGCGATGCCACGCGCTGCGCGATCGCACGCTCGGTCACCATCGTCAAAACCGACGCGGAACGCAAAGCAGCTCTCGAACGCCGCAAAGATACCTTCAAGCGCATTGGCGCCATCGCTGTTCACGGCACGCCGGGGGGCGCGCAAACGCCCGTCAGTCAGGCCGACCCGGATCTGGCCAGCGACGATAGCGCGCTGATGGGTTCGCCGCAGGAAATCGTGGATCGCATCGGCACGCTGGCCGAAGCGGGCGCGGGATACATCCTCATCAGCATGCCGTCGATTACGCCGGAGGCCATGCAGCAGTTCGCCGAGGAAATTCTGCCGCACGTGAAGAACGTCGGCCCGACATTCGGCCCGTCGCCGGTGGGACAACAGGTCGCGGCGTAGTCGCCCCGCCCTCAGTGCTACTGCCGTGCTACTGGACACCCGCATGACACCTCCACCCGCCGCCAAGGCCAAGGCCGACACCGCGCTGCATGCCAATACGGGCATCGCGCTGCGTTCCGCGCTGGGCCGCTTTGCAACCGGTGTCACGGTGATCGCCGCGCAAACGCCGGATCACCATGTGCATTGCATGACGGTGAATTCGTTTGCGTCGCTGTCGCTGGATCCGCCCCTGATTCTGTGGACGCTGCGCTCGCGTTCGGCGCGTTACCACACCTTCTCCAAAACCCATGCTTTCTCGGTGAGCGTGCTGGCGGAAACACAACTCGACATCGCGCGCCAGCATGCGATGCCGCCGCCGGATGGTTTTGCGCATCGCGACTGGAAAGCGTTTCTCGGCGGCTGCCCCATCGTGGATGGCGCATCGGCGCACTTCATTTGCAAGGGCCACACCGAGGTCAACAAGGGCGATCACGTGATCCTGATCGGCGAAGTGACCGAGTTTGTCGAGCATCATCATCCGCCACTGGTGTTCATGGGCGGCAAGTACTATTCAGGCTCCAGTCTGAAACCGCTGTAGCGGCAATGGCTGGCCAGTGACCCGGCCGCCATCGTAGAATCCCGTTTCGACGTTTATCACCTCGCTTCAACCACCTCTCAGGGAGAACACTCATGGAATCGAATTCCGCGACCCGCGACGGCTTTGTCAAAACCACAGGCTACGGACGCATTCATTACCGCGAAGCGGGCAAAGGACCTGCGTTAATGCTGATGCACACCAACGGTGCCTCGGCCCATCAATTCGAAGCCGTCGCCCCGTTGCTGGCCAAACACTTTCGCGTGATTTCATGGGACATGCCGGGCCACGGCGACTCCGACCGCATCCAGCGCCACTTCTCCATCGAAGACCACGCCAAGGCGCTGGCCGCATTGATGACTGCGCTCAAGATCAAGGCCGCGCACATCAGCGGCGCATCGGTCGGCGGCAGCGTTACGCTGGCCTTCGCCAGCCTGTTCCCCACGCGCACCTTGAGTGCAGTGCCGGTGGAAACACCCTGCCGCAACTCCGACGAATGGGGCGCCAACTGGCATCACACCGAAGGCAACTTCGGCTTGCCGATGCAAACTGTTGCGCAGATCAAAGAGCGCGTCGCCGTGGTCGATGCCGCACTGGAGCAACGCTGGAACATCGACCGCTGCAAGGCCGGCGCATGGGCGATGGTTGATGTGATGTGGGGCATCCGTGAGTTCGGCGCGGTAGCGGCCGCAAAAAAAATCAAGAAACCGATGATGATTGTCTACGGCAAAAAAGGCCCGACCATCGCGCTCAAAGACCGGCTCACCGGCGCTGCGCCGAAAGCCAAATTGACGGTGCTGGAAAACTCCGGCCACTTCCCGATGCTGGATGAGCCATCGGCGTTTTCGGCGTTGTTGATCAAGTTTTGCAGCAGTAAATAGTCATTTAAAAACATATAGTTAATCAAATTCGGCGCTGGCGTTCCCCGGCGCCGTTTTTTCATTCATGCTCAATAAAATCACCGCCTCGCTCGACCAATCCGTCGCTGACATCCCCGACGGCGCCACCATCATGATCGGCGGCTTCGGCGATGCCGGCATGCCCGACGGTCTGGTGCAAGCGCTGATTCGCCACCACGCCAAGGATCTCACGCTGATTTCCAATCATGCAGGACGCGGCGAAACCGGCATTGCACAAATCATCCGGCAAGGCCGTGTGCGCAAAATGGTGTGCAGTTTTCCGCAGGCGAAATCCGCCGTAGTGTTAAGCGAATTTTTGCTTGCCGGAAAAATTGAGCTGGAACTCACGCCGCAGGGCACGCTCGCCGAACGCATTCGCGCAGGCGGCTCCGGCATTGAAGGCTTTTACACGCCCACCGGCTACGGCACCGAAGTCGCTGAAGGCAAACCCACGATGACGCTCGACGGCATCGACTGCGTATTCGAACGCGCGTTAAAAGCCGATTTCTCATTCGTGCGCGCGCAACATGGCGACCGCTGGGGCAATCTGACCTACAACCAATCGTCGCGCAATTTCAATCCGCCGATGGCGATGGCGGGCCGTTGCACCATCGCCGAAGTGGATGACATCGTAGAACTCGGCGCGATCCATCCCGAACAGGTAGTGACTCCCGGCATCTTTGTGCAGCGCGTGGTCAAGACCGGAGCGCCGGCATGAACAAAACCCCGCTCACCCGCGAGCAAATCGCC
>CANIID010000066.1 GCA_947467315.1 Betaproteobacteria bacterium
ACGCTGAAAACCATCACCGGCTCGTGCCGCGATTATCGCGCCACGGCCACCTGCGATTTTGCGATGGACACCGCCGACAAAGATAAAAAACTTGCCATGCCCATGATGCTGCTGTGGGGCGCGCGCGGCCATTCGCCGGAACGAGCGAAGGAATTTCTCGATATCTGGCGGCAGTATGCGAGCAATATTGCGGCGACCGATGCGATGAACTGCGGACACTACATGCAGGAAGAAATGCCGGATCGCATTTGCGATCATTTCAAGACTTTTTTTGCGGACTGATGCATGTTGCTGGGCTGCATAGCCGACGATTTCACCGGCGCCACCGACCTCGCAAACAATCTGGTGCGCGGCGGCATGCGCACGGTGCAAACCGTGGGCGTGCCGAGTAAGCCCTTGGGTGACGATATCGACGCGGTGGTGGTGGCGTTGAAGTCGCGCACCATTCCCGCAGCGGAGGCCGTGGCGCAATCGCTCGCTGCGCTGAAGTGGTTGCAACTTCATGATTGTAAACAGATTTATTTCAAGATTTGCTCGACGTTTGACTCCACGCCAGCGGGCAATATCGGCCCTGTGACGGAAGCACTGATGCGGGCGCTGGGCTGCGATTTCACCATTGCCTGCCCGGCGTTTCCGGAGGCCGGGCGCACCGTGTTCAAGGGCCATTTATTCGTGGGCGATGTGCCGCTGAATGAATCGGGTATGCGTGATCACCCGCTGACGCCGATGCGTGATGCGAATCTGGTGCGCGTGTTGCAGGCGCAGATGCAGGGCAAGGCGGGGCTGATTGATTACACGGATGTCGCGCGCGGGCCGGACGCGATACGCGCGCGCATCGCGGCGCTGAAAGCCGCGGGCGTGAAAGTGGCCATCGCTGATGCAGTGAGCAATGCGGATTTGATGCATCTGGGGCGTGCGCTGAAAGACATGCCGCTGGTTACCGCCGGATCGGGCGTGGCCATCGGCTTGCCGCAAAATTTTGCATTGACGGGCGCAGCGGCAACAGCACTGCCACGCTCAACGGGTTATCGTGCGATTGTGTCGGGCAGTTGTTCGGTGGCGACCCATACGCAGGTGGCGCATTTCGTCCGGCATGGCGGGGCGGCACGCGCTATTGATCCGGTGAAACTGGCGGCGAGCGCTTCTGAAGTCGAACAGGCATTGGCGTGGGCAAAGCCGTTGTTGCCGGCCGGCCCGGTGCTGTTGTATTCCACCGCCACGCCAGCCGCAGTGCAGGCGATACAATCACAACTCGGCGCGGGCCGGGCCGGGCAGTTGATTGAAAACGCGCTCGCGACAATCGCAAGAGGGCTGGTCGATGCCGGTGTCGATCAATTGGTCGTTGCGGGCGGCGAAACGTCCGGTGCGGTGGTGCAGGCATTGGGCATCGAAGCGTTGCGCATTGGGCTGCAAATCGATCCCGGCGTGCCGTGGACCCTGAGCTTGGGCGCGCGGCCGATTGCGCTGGCGCTGAAGTCGGGTAATTTCGGCGGCGAAGATTTTTTTGTGAAGGCCTTTCAGGTGCTGCAATGAACGAAAACCAACTTCGCGAACAGATAGCCGAACTGGGCAAATCGCTCTACGACCGCGGCCTCGCGCACGGCAGCGCGGGCAACATCAGCGTGAAGCTCGCCGAGGGTTATCTGCTGACACCGACGAACTCCTGCCTGGGCCGTCTCGATCCCGCCAAAATTTCACGGCTCGACGGCAATGGCAAGCGGGTCAGCGGCGATGCGCCGTCGAAAGAAGCGTTCCTGCATCTGGGCATGTACGGCGAACGCCCAACCAGCGCGGCGGTGGTGCATTTGCATAGCTTGCATGCGGTGGCGGTATCGTGTCTGGATGGACTGAATCCCGACGACGTGTTTCCGCCGATCACAGCGTACGCGGTGATGCAAGTGGGCCGGCTCGCGCTGGCGCCGTACTATGCGCCGGGGGACACGGCGCTGGCCGAGGCGGTGCGCAAACTCGCAGGCAAGCATCACGCGATTTTGCTGGCGAATCACGGCCCGGTGGTGGCGGGCGCCTCTCTCAGCGCTGCTGTCTACGCCATTGAAGAGCTGGAGCAAACTGCGCGCCTGATGCTGTTGCTGCAAAATCAGTCCACGCGCCTGCTCACGGCGGCGCAAATCGCCGATCTGAATCGGCGATTCCCCACCTGAGTCAAGAATTTCCGAGAGCCGCGTGGGTAAAATGGGGGTTGTTTTCAAATGCCGTGGATGATCCGCACATGACCCTCGCCCCCTTTCACTTGGCCTTCCCCGTCAATGATCTTGCCGAAGCGCGCGCTTTCTACGGCGGCCTGCTCGGCTGCGCGGAAGGCCGTTCCGATGGAGGCTGGATCGACTTCAATTTTTTCGGCCATCAAATCGTTGCCTATCGCGCCCCGCACGCCACTGGCAAAGCCGATACTTCCGGTGTTGACGGCGACGCCGTTCCGATACGGCATTTCGGTCTGGTGTTGCCGATGCCGGACTGGGAAGCCTTGCGCGACCGGTTGGTGAAGGCGGGCACAAAATTCCTGATCGCGCCCGATGTGCGTTTCGTCGGTAGCATCGGCGAGCAATCGAGTTTGTTTTTTCTCGATCCCAGTGGCAACGCGCTGGAGTTCAAAGCGTTTAAAGACCCCAGTAAGCTGTTCGCAAAGGCGTAAACGTAAGTCAGTTGCCGCAGCCGGAGAAAGTCCCTACACTGCGCGTTCCATGTTATGGTGTACTCATCTGGAGGATAAAATGTTTTTTATAAACAAATACTTGGTTATTCTAATGGCGATGCTTGCCATGCCGGTGGCGGCGCAGGACAAGCTCAACATCTTTATCGCCACGGGACCCACTTCAGGCGTGTATTACCCGATGGGCGGCGGCTTGGCCGATTTGCTCACCAAGTACGTGCCGACACTGAACGCCACGGCAGGCACCACGGCGGGCTCGATCGCCAATCTGCAATTGATGGCGAACAAAAAAGCCGACGTGTCGTTTTCGATGGCGGACGCGGGTTGGGATGCCTACAAAGGCCAGCAAAAGTTTGCGGCCGGCGCGGTGCCGGTGCGCGCATTGATGGTGTTGTACCCGAACCGCATGCACGTGGTGACGGTGGAGGGTACGGGCATCAATAAGTTTTCCGATTTGAAGGGCAAGCGCGTATCCACCGGCGCGGTGAACAGCGCCACCGAGGTGATGGCATTGCGCATGACCGAAGCGCAGGGCATGACGTTCAAGGATTTCACGCAGGAGCGGCTTGATCCGGGCAAGTCGGCGGATGCGATCAAGGATAAAAAGCTCGACGCGTTTTTCTGGGTGGGCGGCGTGCCGACGGCGGCGGTGACGGAACTGGCGGCAACGCCGGGCGTCAAGATCAAGCTGATCGATCACGACGAAGGCGTGCCCGGCATGAACAAAATTTATGGTCCGCTGTATGTGCGTGACACGATACCGGCCAAGACCTATCCCGGTCAGGATCAGTCCGCCCGCATTGCAACCGTATGGAACGTGCTGTTGGCGCGCGCCGACGTGTCGGATCAGGTGGCCTACGATATCGTGAAAACCCTGTTTGAACGCAAGGCCGACATGGAGCGCGTGCATCCCGAATCGCGCAATTTCGACATGAAGTATCAGACCAACGCAGCCTCGGTGGTGCCGTTTCATCCGGGTGCGATCAAGTACTTCGCCGAGAAAGGCGTGAAAGTTCAGTAAGCCCATTACACCGGGCACACTAAACCCCGCTTGCGGTATGAGGCGGGGTTTTTTGTGGGGTCGGCGCCACCAGAGACTATAGATTCATGAGCACAACGGAAGCCGAAGCGGTAGTCATCAGCGACGAGGCGCTAAAAAAGGCCGAGGAGTTTATCGAGGTCGAAGAAGGTGCCAGCAACAAGCTGAGCGGCTGGCTCGGCACGTTCGTGGTGATCCTTGCGATCGTGATGTCGGTGTTTCACCTGTATGCCGCGATGACCATCATGCCCACGCACATCCTGCGCGGCATCCATGTGGCCTTCATGTTGTTCCTGGTGTTTTTGTTGTTTCCGGTGACGAAACGGTTTCGCAACAAAGTGTGGTGGTGGGATTGGCTGCTAGCCGCGCTGTCGCTGTATGTGATGGGCCATATGCTGTTCGGCGGCGATGCCTTTCTGGAACGCAGCACCAACCCGAACACGCTGGATACCTTCGCCGGCGCGGCGCTGATGCTCTTGATACTCGAAGCGGTGCGCCGCTGCTCCGGCTGGATCATGCCCTTCGTGGTGCTGCTGTTTTTGTTCTACGCCATCATCGGCTCGCAACTGCCGCCGCCGTGGACGCACCAGGGCATGGACGTGGCGCGCATCGTCGGCCACATGTACATGACGCTCGAAGGCATCTTCGGCACGGCGGTGGATGTGTCGTCCACGCTGATTATTCTGTTCACCATTTACGGCGCGTTTTTGCAGTACTCCGGCGCGGGAAAATTCTTCATCGACTTTTCGTTTTCGGCGATGGGCGGCAAGCCTGCCGGGGCGGGGCGCACCATCGTGTTGTCGTCGTTCCTGCTGGGCGGGCCGTCGGGCAGCGGTGTCGCCACTACGGTGACGCTGGGTTCGGTGGCGTACCCGATGCTGGTGAAGGCCGGTTACGGCAAGGACGCCGCCGGCGGTTTGCTGGCGGCGGGCGGCCTGGGTGCGATCATCTCACCGCCGGTGTTGGGCGCGGCGGCGTTTTTGATCGCCGAGTTTCTGCGCGTCACTTATCTCGAAGTGCTGCTGATGGCGACGATACCGACGCTGCTGTATTACTTCGCACTGTTCCTGATGGTCGAAATCGATGCGCGCAAATTCGGCATGAAGCAGGTTGCGATCGACAAGGCCGATACCGTGTGGAATCTCACCAAGCGTTTCGGTTTTCACTTTCTGTCGCTGGTGGCGATTATCGCGTTCATGTTGCTCGGATTTTCGCCGGTGGCGTCGGTGTTCTGGGCGACGGTGGTGGCGTTTGTGGTGAGCTTTCTGCATCCCACCTGCGCGTTGATTTCCTACGACGTGTTCACACGCAAAACCGCGTTCGTCAAAGGCATCTGGAACTCCGGTTTGCGTAAAGCGATGGAAGGCGGCTCCATCGGCGTACTGAATGTGGCGGCCACCTGCGCGGCGGCGGGGCTGATCGTCGGCGTGGTGACACTCACCGGGCTAGGGCTGAAGTTCAGCTCCATCGTGCTGACCTATGCCGACTCGTGGAGCCGCGGCGCGGTGGATGTGCTGGCGATGTTTGGCGTGGCGCCGACGCCGGCCTTGTTGCACGACATGAAGCTGTTGTTCACCGCGTTGATGACCTCGCTGATCGTGTGGATCGTCGGCCTCGCGGTGCCGGTGACGGCGAGTTACATCATTTGCGCCGTGATCGCCGCGCCCGCGTTGACGCAACTGGGCGTGGCGGATTTCGCCGCGCATATGTTCATTTTCTACTACGCGGTGTTGTCCGAGGTGTCACCGCCGACAGCGTTGTCGCCCTTCGCGGCGGCGGCGATTACCGGCGGTGATCCGTATAAAACAACCCTGCAATCGTGGAAATACACTATGCCGGCATTCCTGGTGCCGTTCATGTTCGTGCTCGATCCGGCGGGCCTCGGCTTGTTGCTGATGGGCTCGTTTAAAGCGCTGGCGAAAGCCAATGTGATGGATATCGCGTTGGTGAGCGTCACCGCGATGATCGGCATCGCGGCACTCGCGGCGGGGGTGCAGGGCTGGTTGTTCAAGTTCACCACCAAACCCGAACGCTGGATGCTGATCCTCGCGGGCCTTGCGCTGGTGTATCCCAAAGCGATGTTCGATGTGATTGGTATCGGCTTGTTTGTGGCGGTGATCGTGATGCAGAAACTGCGCACCACGGACGTGCGGCCTGCTACCGGATGACGCGATGGGCCTTGAACCCTTTCAGGCCAGACTCGCCACACCGTTCGCGGTGCTCGGCATACGCACGGTGGGCGAGCTGCTCACCGACATCGAATACTTGCCGCGCGGCGCGGCGACACTCGCGCCGCTGAACAAGTTGTCTGAGCGCGTGTGCCGCCAGATCGCGCGTTACATCGACGACCCGCACTATCGGTTTAACCTGCCGTTTGACTATCGCGGCACCGATTTTCAGTGCCGCGTGTGGCGCGAGATATCTGAAATTTCTGTAGGAAAAACATGCACTTACAAAGAGGTGGCGCAGCGTCTGCACAGTGCGCCGCGTCCGGTCGGCGGGGCGTGCGGACGGAACCGCCTGCCGCTGGTGATCCCGTGCCACCGCGTGCTGGCGTCGAATGGCATCGGCGGCTTCATGCACGCACGCGCCGGTGATCCGATTGCAATTAAAAAATGGCTGCTCAAGCATGAAGGCGTCCGCTTCTGAAGGTTCACCACTGATAGACGAGTTTTGCGACGCGCTGTGGCTGGAAGACGGCCTGTCGCGCAACACGCTCGACGCCTATCGCCGCGATCTTGCGCAGTTCATGCAGTGGCTCGCGCAGCAGCGGGGCAAAGACTTGCTGGCGGCGGACAATGGAGACGTGCAAGCGTATCTCGCGTTTCAGTTCAAGAAAAAAATTCGCGCCGCCAGTGCGGCGCGCTTGTTATCGAGTCTGAAGCGTTTGTTCCGCTGGTTGCAGCGGCAAAACCGCATCGCGGTCGATCCCACACTCAACATCGACACGCCCAAGCTGCCGCGTTCGCTGCCGAAAACCTTGACCGAAATGGATGTCGAAAGCCTGCTCGCAGCCCCCGATGTCGAAACATCGCGCGGCGAGCGCGACAAGGCGATGCTGGAGATTTTGTACGCCAGTGGGTTGCGCGTGTCGGAGTTGGTGACTTTAAAGATGCCGCAGGTCAGCCAGGACATGGGGGTGGTACGCGTTCTCGGCAAGGGCTCCAAGGAGCGGCTGGTGCCGCTGGGCGACGAATCGCTGGCGTGGGTGAAGCGTTATGTCGCGGCTGGGCGGTTGGCGCTGCTGGCGGGCAAGGGCAGCGATGATTTGTTTGTGACCGCGCGCGGCAGCGCGATGACGCGTCAATCGTTCTGGCAGATCATCAAGCGTTACGCGGCACAAGCCGGATTGAATGCCACGATTTCCCCGCATGTGCTGCGCCACGCGTTCGCCACGCATCTGCTGAATCACGGCGCGGATTTGCGCGTGGTGCAATTGCTGCTGGGGCATTCGGATATTTCGACCACGCAGATTTACACCCACGTGGCGCGCGAGCGGTTGAAGCAGTTGCATGCCAAGCATCACCCGCGGGGGTGACCTACGTGCGCTTGCCGCGTTCGATGGCCACGCCCAGCCGCTTCACGTTTTTCAGCGCCGCCAGCTTGGCCACGCTGACCTTGACCCACGGCGCTTTGAATTCTCCCGTGACGATCTGCGCGATGTCTTCGGCGAGTTTTTCCACCAGTGGAAAATGCGTGTCGCGCGTCAGGGCTTCAATGCGTGCCACAACTTTGGCGTAGTCGATGGTGTCGTCTATGGAATTGGTTATCGCGGCGCGCGCATCCGGCAAACCGATTTCCAAATCGAATTGCACGCTTTGCGGCGCGACTTTTTCCCACGCGTAGATGCCGAGCTTGACGCTCAAACGCAATTCGCTGATGAAGATGATGTCCATGCGGGCTCGTATTGATTCGGCTAAAATTGCCAGCGATTCGTAACTATTCAGGTTCCAATGAAAAGGGGCAGCTCAAAGAAACTCCTTCCCCCTGAAGGGGAAGGAACTGTGTTGTAGAGATTTCCGCAAGTGTCTTTCTCTCGAAACTGAACAGTAACGACGATTCTATTTGAAATAACTTGAGCACGGTAACATGAACACAGCGCTTCTAGCAGTGGCTGCCTATCTCATCGGTTCGGTGTCATTTGCTGTGATCGTGAGTCGCGCGTTCGGCTTGCCTGACCCGCGCACCTATGGCTCGGGCAACCCCGGCGCGACCAATGTGCTGCGCTCCGGGCGCAAGTCGGCGGCGGTGATTACGCTGCTGGGCGATGCCTTCAAGGGCTGGATCGCGGTATGGCTGGCCGCGCGCTTTGCGTCACCGGGTGATACGGAGTTGACGATGGCGCTGGCGGCGCTGCTGGCGGTTATCGGACATATGGTTCCGGTGTTCCATCGCTTTCAGGGCGGCAAAGGGGTGGCGACGGCGCTGGGTGTATTGTTTGGCATGCATGTTTACATCGCGTTGGGCGCGGTGAGCACCTGGATCATCATGGTGGCGTTTTTTCGCATGTCGTCGCTGGCGTCGATCACCGCAGCGGCCTTCGCGCCGTTTGCGACGTGGATGTTCTACGGGTTTTCACATCCGTTTTTTGCCAGCGTGGTGGTGATGGCGATATTGCTGATTTACCGGCACCACGCCAACATCAAGAAAATTCTAGCGGGCACGGAAAGCAAGCTCGGGCAGAAAGCCAAGGTTTAGGCGGGGCGCAGTTCTTCAAGGTACCAACGCGGGCGTACCGTGAAGGCGTGGCTGCCCGAAAGTTCGCTGGGAAGCGTGCTTAATCGCAAGCCCCCCGCCAGCGCAATCATCGCGCCATTGTCGGTACACAATTCCAGCGGCGGATAAAACACGCGGCAGCCTTGCTGCGTGGCCTGCCGGGTGAGCCGTTCGCGCAGCAATCGATTGGCGCCGACACCGCCGGCCACGACTAACTGTGTCAGGTCGGTTTGTTCAAGTGCCGCGAGCGATTTCGCTACCAGCACATCGACGGCCGCCGCCTGAAATTCCGCCGCGAGATCGGCTTTGTCCTGATGCGTAAGCGTTTTGCCGCGTACGGCGGTGAGCACGGCGGTCTTCAGGCCGCTGAAACTGAAGTTGAAATTGCCGCTGTTGAGCATCGGCCGGGGCAATTTAAAGCGTCCGGCGGTTCCTTGGTCGGCGAGCGCGGCGATGTTGGGCCCGCCGGGATAGCCCAGGCCGAGCAACTGCGCGGTTTTGTCGAACGCTTCGCCGGCGGCGTCGTCCACGGTTTCGCCGAGCAGGGTATAAGCGCCGACGCCCGCCACCTGCATCAATTGCGTGTGTCCGCCCGACACCAGCAGCGCGATAAACGGGAAAACCGGCGCCGGATCGGCCAGCAGCGGCGAGAGTAAATGCCCCTCAAGGTGATGAATGCCGATGGCGGGAATCTCCAGCGCGTAGGCCAGCCCGTGCGCGATGCTGGCACCCACTAACAACGCGCCAGCCAGCCCCGGCCCTTGGGTGTAGGCAAGGGCGTCCAGGTCGGCGAGGGTTTTGCCGGTGCCGGCGAGTAATTCATGCGTCAGTGGCAGCACGCGGCGGATGTGATCGCGCGAGGCCAATTCGGGCACCACGCCGCCGTAGTCCGCGTGCATGGCGACCTGCGTGTGGAGTTTGTGGCCCAATAATCCTAGTACATTGTCGTACAGGGCCACGCCTGTTTCGTCGCAGGATGTCTCAATTCCCAGTATTAACAATGACTTAGCTTCCGTGGTCGGCAGGCGGGGGTGGAGGGGCAGGACTTCAAGGTACTTCAAAAAATGCGCAGTGCTTGTTATAATACGAGACTTTCCATCTGCCAAGCACTAACCAGAGCCACCCAAAGATTAACTGAAGGGATTTAGGTAAGCTGATGACTACTGTCCGCATCAAAGAAAACGAACCCTTTGAAGTCGCGCTGCGCCGCTTCAAACGCACGGTTGAAAAAACCGGCCTGCTGACCGATTTGCGCGCCCGCGAGTTCTACGAAAAGCCCACGTCCGAGCGTAAGCGCAAGCTGGCCGCCGCGGTCAAGCGCACGCACAAGCGTCTGCGCTCGCAAACATTGCCGCCGAAGATGTATTGATTCACCACGCCTCACCACGCCTTTGCGCGTCGTCTGGCGTCTGGTGCGAAGGCGGTTGGGTTGCAGGCAATACGAGGGTGGGAGTCAGTAAGGGGTGAAGGTAAAAAAACCTTCGCCCTTTTTGCGTTTTTAAAGGAGCCGATTTCAAGGAGTCGTGAATATGGCGTTGCCGCTCAGAGAACAAATCAATAACGACGTCAAAGAGGCCATGCGCGCGGGCGACGCACGCAAGCGCAATGCGCTGCGTTTGCTGACTGCGGCGTTGAAACAAAAAGAAGTCGATGAGCGCGTGACGCTGGCGGATGCGGACGTGGTGGCGATCATCGACAAAATGCTCAAGCAGCGTCGTGACTCCATCGCCCAGTTTGAAAAAGGCGGGCGGCAGGATCTGGCCGATACCGAAAAATACGAACTGGGCGTGTTGCAGGCGTATATGCCGCAGGCGTTGTCCGAAGCGGAAATTGCAGACGCCGTTGCCGCCTCGATCGCCGAAAGCGGCGCCAAGAGCCCGGCGGACATGGGCAAAGTGATGGCGGTGTTGAAGCCCAAGCTCGCGGGGCGCGCCGACATGTCGAAAGTGTCCGGGCTGGTGAAAGCCAAGCTGGCGGGTTGATATTTCTAAATAATTGTTTTTAAACGATTTTTAGTTTAATTGCCGCCTGTGCCGCAGGCGCGCCGGATTCATTTAGAGTCGGCTCACGAGTAGTTATACTCACCACTCACCATGATTCCACAGTCGTTCATTCAGGATTTACTCCATCGCGTCGATATCGTCGACGTGATCGACCGCCACGTGAAGCTGAAAAAGGCGGGCGCGAATTTCGCTGCGTGCTGCCCGTTTCATTCTGAAAAATCGCCCTCGTTCACCGTGAGTCAGACCAAGCAGTTTTACCATTGCTTTGGTTGCGGCGCGCATGGCACCGCCGTTAGCTTTTTGATGGAGTACTCGGGGCTCGGTTTCGTCGAGGCGGTCAAGGATTTGGCGCAGGGCGCGGGGTTGACTGTGCCGGAAGAACGCCGTGATGAGCGTGGCGATCAACCGCGCCGCGCACGCAACGAAGGCGAGGACGGCGAAGACCTGAATGACATCATGCTCACCGCCGCGCAGTTTTTTCGCGGCGCGCTGAAAGAGGCGCCGCAGGCGATTGCGTATCTGAAAAAACGCGGCCTGTCGGGCGATGTCGCGAAAAAATTCGGCGTGGGTTATGCGCCCGAGGGCTGGCAAAACCTGGAGCGCGCGTTTCCGAATTATCAATCCAGCGTCCTGACCACGGTGGGGCTGGTCAAGCAAAACGAGGAAGGCCGGCGTTACGATATTTTTCGGGATCGCATCATGTTTCCGATTGTCGATGTGAAGGGCAACGTGATCGGTTTCGGCGGGCGCGTGCTGGATACGGGCGAACCCAAATATCTGAATTCGCCGGAGACGCCGCTGTTCGAGAAGGGCCGCGAGTTATACGGCCTGTATCAAGCGCGGCGTGCGATCCGCGACGCAGGCCGCGTGATCGTGGTCGAAGGCTACATGGACGTGGTAGCGCTGGCACAGCACGGCGTCGAATACGCGGTGGCCACGCTGGGCACGGCGACCACGCCGACGCATGTGCAAAAGCTGCTGCGGCAGACCGATGAAATTGTGTATTGCTTCGATGGCGATAACGCCGGTCGCCGCGCGGCGTGGCGCGCGCTGGAAAACAGTCTCGGGCAACTGGCGGACGGCAAGGAGGTGCGCTTTTTGTTTCTGCCACAGGGCGAAGACCCGGATTCGTACGTGCGGCAACACGGCAAGGAGCAATTCGAGAAGCTGTTGGATGACGCGATGCCGCTGTCAAAGTTTTTGTTCAGCGAATTGTCGTCGCACGGGGATCGCAACACGCACGAAGGCCGCGCAAAACTGTTGCAGGAGGCCAAGCCCCTGGTCAAACAGATCACCACCGCGCCGATGTTATCGTTGATGTTGCGCAAGCAACTGGCGGAGATTACTGGCATCACGCAGCAGGAGCTTGATAGCGAGTATCAAATCAAATCGGCACCCATGGCAGCGCCGGCGCGGCGGCAGGCGCCGTTGCAGCGGTCGATCACGCAAACCGTGATCGAGTTGCTGGTGCTGGATGGCGCGCTGGCGCGGCTGGCCGAGCGTGCGTTACTGGCACCCGGCGTGGGCTTGGCGGGCATTGATCAGCACGAGCTGTCGGCGCTGGATCGTTTGCTGGTGTTGTTGACGACGGAAGGCAAGCCATTGAATATAGCAGAGTTTTTCAGGGACACCGAATTCAGCGATTTGTTTTCGGTGGTCGAAGTGGGTGTATTGTGGCGGCAGGAACAGGGCTTCAGCGGCGAAGAGCTCGAAGCCGAATTTGCCGGTGCCTGGCGGCAGTTGGTGGAGCGCATCCGCAAGGCGCGCAGTAACGCGCTGTTGGAGAAGTCGCGGCAGCACGGTTGGAGCGCTGAGGAGCAGGCCCAATTTCTCCTTTTGCAACAACCAGTTAGCTTAAAATCATCGAGGTGAGTACTGACTCACTTTAGGGTATAATTGCTGGTTTTCCTCGCGCCCGCGAAAGCTTCTCTGGCGCGAAGCGATTTGCAACGATTTGCACCGATTTGCAACTTCGATTCGTATTTATTTCGTAATTTTATTGCCCTTATTTCTGCGGAAATCAATTCATGGCCAAGCCGAAGAAAGCGTCCAAGCAGCACGCGACCCACGCAACCAAGTCCCACGCGAAGAGCTCGTCCTCGGCGGCCAAGCGCGCGGTTGCGCATAAGTCGGCCAAGGCCAAATCCGTTTCACGTCCGAAGTCTGTGACGAGCCCGGCAGCAAAAACCAAGACCGCCAAGCCGAAGGCGACTCGTGCTGCGGGGAAGCCGCAAAAGAAGGTGGTCGTCAAAGCCAAGGCGCCGCAGAAAATAAAAAAACCGGTAGTGGTTGCGAAGGTAACCAAGGTTGATAAGACGGCGAAGGCAGGCAAGGTTGAAAAAGCAGCCAAGGTCGCGAAGGTTTCCAAGGCCGTAGAGAAGGCGCGCGCGTCGGGCAAGCCCAAGCCGCTGTCGGCGAAAGAACAACGCTTGGCCAATCTCAAGGCCGTTGCGGAACAGATGGCGCAGTCCAAGGCCAAGGTGACGGCCAAGGCGGTCGAGGGCGCGCTGGCATCAGCGCATGCCACGCCGCAGCCGCCCTCCGTCAAAGACGCACGCAAAAAACCGACGCGTGGCCTGACCGCCAAGGAAAAAGCGCTGGTCAAGGAATTCGAGCGCCGTGAAATGTCGCCGGCGGATGCCGAGGCGCGCCGCAATCGCCTGAAAAATCTGGTGATGCTGGGCAAGGAACGCAGCTACCTCACGTATGCCGAGATTAACGACCACCTGCCCGATGAGATGCTCGATGCGGAGCAGCTTGAAATCATCATCGGCATGATCAACGACATGGGCATCCAGGTGTATGACACCGCGCCCGATGCCGAAACGTTGTTGATAAACGATGCCACGCCGCCGGTGGCCGACGAAGAAGCCGCCGCCGAAGCGGAGGCCGCGCTGTCCACGGTCGATTCGGAGTTCGGCCGCACCACCGATCCGGTACGCATGTACATGCGAGAGATGGGTTCGGTGGAGTTGCTCACGCGCGAGGGCGAAATCGAAATCGCCAAGCGTATCGAAGACGGCCTGAAACACATGGTGCAGTCGATCTCGGCCTGCCCGAGCACCATCGCGGAAATCCTCGCGCTGGCCGAGCGCGTGGAAAAAGACGAAATTCGCGCCGATGAAATCGTCGACGGCCTGATCGATCCGAATGCGCCGGTTGAGCAAGCAATGCAGGCGCAGGTCGCGCTGCCCGAGGAAGAAGAAGAGGGCGACGAAGACATCACCAGCGACGAAGAAGTGGACGAGGAAGAAGACGAAGAAGCCAAGGCAGCAGTGCAAACCGCTGATCTGCTGCGCCTGAAGGAAGAGTCGCTCAAGCGCTTCGGCATCATCCGCGGGCACTACGGACGCATGATGAAAGCGCTGGCGCGCAATGGTTCACGCAGCCCGGCCTACCTGGAGGCGCGCGAGGACATCTCCAACGAATTGATGAATATTCGCTTCTCTGCAAAACAGATTGAGGCGTTGTGTGATTCGGTGCGCCGCCTGGCGGAAGAAATTCGACGCCATGAGCGCGCCGTGCTCGATCTGTGCGTGAACAAGGCGTATATGCCGCGCACGCATTTCATCAAGGAATTTCCGGGCAAAGAAGTCAGCCTGCGCTGGGTGCGCGGAGAGATCGACGGCGGGCATCCGTGGAGTGCCGTGCTGTCGCGCTTTGAACCGCACGTCGTTGAACAGCAACAGAAGTTGCTCGATCTGCAAACCCGCGTGGGCTTGCCGATCAAGGAAATCAAGGAAATCAATCGCCAGATGAACAACGGCGAGGCCAAGGCGCGCCGCGCCAAGCGCGAGATGACCGAGGCCAACCTGCGGCTGGTGATTTCCATCGCCAAAAAGTACACCAATCGCGGCCTGCAATTTCTCGATTTGATTCAGGAAGGCAATATCGGCCTGATGAAAGCGGTGGATAAATTTGAATACCGCCGTGGTTATAAATTCTCGACCTATGCAACGTGGTGGATCCGTCAGGCCATTACGCGGTCCATCGCCGATCAGGCGCGCACCATTCGTATCCCGGTGCACATGATCGAGACCATCAACAAGATGAATCGCATCTCGCGGCAGATTTTGCAGGAAACCGGCTCCGAGCCGGATCCGGCAACCCTGGCCGATAAGATGGAAATGCCGGAAGAGAAAATCCGCAAGATACTCAAGATTTCCAAAGAGCCGATCTCAATGGAAACGCCCATCGGTGACGACGACGATTCGCATCTGGGCGATTTCATCGAAGACCAATCCACCGTGGCGCCCAACGACGCAGCGGTGTTTGCCAGCCTGCGCGGCGTGACCAAGGATGTGCTCGACACGCTGACGCCGCGCGAAGCGAAAGTGCTGCGCATGCGCTTCGGCATCGAGATGAACACCGATCACACGCTCGAAGAAGTCGGCAAGCAATTCGACGTCACGCGCGAGCGCATCCGTCAGATCGAGGCCAAGGCGCTGCGCAAGCTGCGTCATCCGTCGCGTTCGGAGCGGCTGCGCAGCTTTTTGGATAACGAAGGCTGATTCCTGCCGCGCACGACTAAAGCCCACTCCTGTAACCGGGGGTGGGCTTTTTTATGTAACATGGCTTTTTAGCGATCCAGAGATTGATGGGGGCTCCATGGCATACGATCCGATGTTCGATCCGTTGCGCCGGCGCTTGTTGCAAGGCGCCGCCGCCGTGGGCGCAATGTCCCTTTGCCCGGCGTTATCCTTTGCGCAATCATCACTCTACGGCTTGCCGCGTCACGCGCTGGTGATCGGCAACAGCCGTTATCCGAATTCTCCGCTGGATAACCCGGCCAACGACGCCAAAGCGATTGCCGGCGAGCTCAAGGCATCGGGCTTCGACGTGAATCTGCTGCTCGACACAGGCCGCGACGCCCTGCTCAATGCGATCGAGGCGTACGGCAAGCAACTGGCGGCGCGCAAAGCCGTTGGCTTGTTCTATTTCGCCGGACACGGCGCGCAGTTGGCCTGGCGCAACTATTTGCTGCCGGTGGATGCCGTTATCAAATCCATGGACGACGTGCCGGCGCGCGCGGTGGAACTCAACACGCTGCTGCAAGGGCTGACCCGCGCGAAAAACCCGATGAACGTGATCGTGCTCGATGCCTGCCGCGACAATCCGTTCGGCAAAGGGCTGCCCACCGAACAGAAAGGCTTGAGCCAGTTCGACGCGCCGCCGGGGTCGTTGCTGGCCTATGCCACCTCGCCGGGCAACGTCGCCAGTGATGGCAGTGGTAGCAACGGCCTATATACCGAGCATTTGCTGCGTGAGCTCAAGACGCCCGAAGCCAAGATCGAAGACGTGTTCAAGCGCGTGCGGCTTGCGGTACGGCGGCGCTCCAACGGCGAGCAGATACCGTGGGAAAGTACCTCGCTGGAGGAGGATTTTTACTTTCATCCACCCAAGGTCATTAGCAAAATAAGTGATGAAGAAGCCACCCGCCGCTTTGAGGGGGAACTGGCGATCTGGGAGCGTATCAAGACCGCGACCGAGCCGGTCGCGCTCGAAGATTATCTGCGGCGTTACCCCAGCGGGCTGTTTTCGGAGGTTGCGCAATTGCGGCTGGATCAGGTGCTGGCGAAGGCGGGCGAGCGCAAGATCGACATTGCTTCCAGCGTACAGAATCCGTTTTCCAAAGGCACGTTGCGCATTGATACGCGGGTGAAGATCGGCGACCGCTACAGCTACAGAGAGGCGCACGCCAGCACCAATGAAGAAATTCGACAGTACACGCTGGTGGTCAGCCAAATCACCGAGACCGAAGTGATCTACGGCAAGGGTGGCTTTGTCACGGACCTGATCGGGAACTGGATCAAGTTCAACGACGGCAGAACGTTGACAGGGGCGCAGTATTTTATTCCCGATTACAGCCTGGGCAAGCGTTGGACCTCGCGTCATCGTTCGATCAGCGCCAAAGGCAATCCCTACGACACAGTGGTGGATTGCAAGGTCGTGGCTCGGGAAAGCAGAACCGTGCCGGCCGGCACCTTCGATGCGTTTCGCATCGAGTGTTCGGGGTGGGCGCGTGGCGAATCCGGTTTTAACATTGAACTCAGGTCCCGATATTGGGTGGCGCCCGGGGTGCGGCGCTATATCGAGGGATTTTTCTCGCAACGAACGGCAAAAGGCACGGTGCTGCAAGACACAAATCTGCAACTGATGTCGTTCAGCCAGACCTGATCCGGCGTACTTGCACGGTGCGCGCCACCACGTAACTACGCCGGTGGCGCGATATCAATCCGTTTCGCCGTGCGCGTCACCTCACGAATTTCATCGCGCCGCTTCAGCCACCACGCGTAGGTGCGCGGCAACAGATCGTGGTAATTGGCAAGGCCGAGTTCACGCGCGGCATGCACGGTCCAATACGGATTCCACAAAAACTCGCGCGCGATGCCGATCAGATCGGCGTTGCCGTCCTGCAAGATTTGTTCGGCTTGTTTCGCTTCGGTGATCAGGCCAACGGCGATGGTCTTGATATCGACCTCGGCGCGCACGCGTTGGGAAAACGGCACATGGTAGCCGGGTGCGCGCGGGACCAATGTGCCCGTGCCCGCACCGCCGATGCCGCCCGAAGACGGCGTCACCACGGCGATGCCGCGCGCCTTGGCCGCGCGCGCGACCTGCACCGTGTCTTCCAGCGTCCATGCGTCGCCACTGCCGTCCACGGCGGACAAGCGTAAAAACACCGGCTTGTCTTTCGGCCACGCATCGCGCACCGCTTCAACGATGTCCATGCAAAAGCGCATGCGGTTTTCGAGACTGCCGCCGTAAGCGTCCGTGCGACGGTTGACCAGCGGAGACAGAAATTGATGAATCAAGTAGCCATGCGCGCCGTGAATTTCAACGATGTCGTAGCCTGCATCCGCCGCGCGCAAGGCGGCATCACGCCAGTGCGCGACAACCTCAGTGATCTCCGTCAATGACAATTCGTGCGGTATGGGCGCGGCGGCGCTCGGCGCAATCGCGCTAGATGAAATATTGGTCCACGGGGCTTCGCCGCGTGCCGCGTCATCAAAGGTGAGCGGGCGATAGCCTTCCCAGGGCGGACGGCCCGAACCTTTGCGCCCGCCGTGACCGAGTTGTATCGCGGGCACCCCGCCATGTGCGCGAATAAAATCATTGATGCGGCGGTATTGCGCGAGATGTTTGCCGTCGTAAATGCCCGCGCAGTGATACGACTTGCGCCCGCGATCTTCGACCGCCGTTTCTTCGCAAAAGATCAGGCCCGCGCCGCCCATGGCGAATTGGCCGAGATGCACCAGGTGGTAATCATTCGGCCCGGCGTCGCGTTCGGAGGTGTACTGGCACATCGGCGACACCACCACGCGATTGCGCAGGGTAATGCCACCGAGCGTCATTGGCGTAAACAGCAGAGGGGCTTCGTTATTCATAAGTATTTGTTTTTAAATAATATTTTTCTATTCGCCAATCTTATTGTCGCGAACGACCTTGCCCCACAGCGTGGTTTCTTCCGCGATGTAGGCGGCGAATTCGTGTGGCTTGCTGGCGCGCACGGTAGCGCCCACTTGCTCCAGGCGTGCGCGCAGTTCCGGGCGCGCGAGTATCTCGCTCAGGCTTGCGTGCAGTTGGTTGCGTATCGGCGCGGGCACACCCGTGGGCGCGACGATGCCCCACCACGAATTTACTTCGTAGCCGGAAAACCCCTGTTCGGCGATGGTAGGCACGTCAGGCAATTGCGGGATGCGTGCCGCCGCCGATACGCCCAGCGCACGCACGCGTTGCGATTTGATGAATGGCACGCCGAACAGCGAGGTGCCCATTTGCATGGTGATTTGTCCGCCGATCACATCCGTGAGCGCCTGTGGCGGGCCGCGATACGGCACTTGCGTGATCTTGAATCCTGCGCGTTGCTCCAGCAGCGCGATCGCCAGATGGCCGCGGCTGCCAACGCCGCTGGAGCCCAACGTCAGCGCGCCGGGTTTGGCCTTGGCTGCTTTGACCAGATCATCCATCGAACGAAACGGCGAGGTCGGGCTGATCATCAGCACATACGGCGACGAAGCGAACTGCATGATCGGCGTGAAGTCCTTGATTGAATCATAAGGCAATGATTTTTGTATGCTCGGGTTGGTGGCGTGCGCGTCGAATATCACCAAAAAGCTGTAGCCATCGGCAGGTGCGGTGGCGGCGATCGCGGTACCCGCCACGCCGTTGCCCCCGGTGCGGTTGTCGATCACGATTTGTTTGCCGAGCGTTGCCGTCAATTGTTCGGCGATGATGCGCGCGATCAGGTCGGACGATCCGCCTGCGGCGAATGCCGTGATGAAGCGCACGGGCTTGGTGGGCCAGGTCTGTCCTGAGCGTGTCGAAGCGGCTTGCGCGCTGGCAACACCTGACCCAAGCGCGCATAACAGCGCCAGCAAAACCGCAGGCAAAAACCGAGTTAACCACATGATGAAACTCCTGCTTACGTTAGGAACGCCGGGGGCACTGGGCTGAGTCGGTAGGGTTAGAATGTAGCCCAATCCCTGCTGCTTTCCAATGCATTCCCCTCTGGAATTTTTTCATGGCACAACCAACCTACCGCGTCGCCGTTGATGTTGGCGGCACATTCACCGATCTCGTTATTCTGAATGAAAACGATGGCCGTATACAGACGCTGAAGGTGTCATCAACGCCGCACGATCCCTCCGAAGCGGTGCTGACCGGCGTGCGGCGCGCACACAAAGAGCTGGGCATTGATCTCGCCGAAGTCAATCAGTTCACCCACGCCACCACGGTGTGCTCAAACACCATTCTGCAACGCAGCGGCGCGCGCACCGCGCTGCTGGTGACGGCGGGTTTTCGTGATGTGCTGGAAATTCAGCGCCACAAACGCTACCGCTTGTTCGATCAGTCGTATCAAAAAATCGCACCGCTGGTGCCGCGCCATTTGTCGGTCGAAGCGGTGGAGCGCATCGCCGCCAATGGGGATATCGTCACTGCGCTGGACGAAGCCGCACTGCGCGCCACGTTGCAAAAACTTGCCGCAGACAAGATCGAAGCGCTGGCGATCTGCTTTTTGTTTTCGTTCCGCAACGACGTGCACGAGCAGCGCGCCGGCGAAATCGCGCGCGAGATTTTGCCCGCGTGTTTTATCACGCTGTCGAGCGAAATCTATCCGCAGTATCGCGAGTACGAGCGCGCCAGCACCACGGTGGTGAATGCGTATCTCGGGCCGCGCGTGTCCACCTATCTCGAGCGCATGAATCAGGCGTTGGTCGCTGCCGGCGTTAAAGCGCCGCTGCACCTGATGCAATCCAACGGCGGCATTATTTCCTGCGCCACCGCGACTAAAATTCCGTGCCGCATCGTTGAATCCGGCCCGGCGGCGGGCGTAATTGCTGCCGCGCATTTCGGCGGACTGGCAGGACGCAACAATCTGATTTCGTTCGACATGGGCGGCACCACCGCCAAGGCCGGCTTGATTGAACAAGGCGAAGTGCGGCAGGCGTCGGGGCAGGAGGTCGGCGCGGGCATCAACATCTCGCGCATCTTGCAGGGCGGCGGCTACTACGTGGGTGCTGCCACGGTTGATCTTGCGGAAGTCGGCGCGGGCGGCGGTTCGATCGCGTGGCTCGATGAAGGCTTGCTCAAAGTCGGGCCGCAAAGCGCAGGCGCCGACCCCGGCCCGATTGCGTATGGATTGGGCGGCGACAAGGTCACGGTCACCGATGCCAATCTGCTGCTGGGGCGCATACCCGCTGCGTATTTTCTCGGCGGCGAAATGGCGCTCGATATCGAACGCGCGCGCGCCACGGTGCAGTCGTCGTTAGCCGGGCCACTCAACATCAGCGTCGAAGACGCATGCGCGGCGGTGATCGAGGTGGCCAGCGCTAACATGTTGAAAATGTTGAGAATTGTGACGGTTGAAAAAGGCTGCGACCCGGCCGATTTTTCGCTGGTGGCGTTTGGCGGCAACGGCGCGGTGCATGGCATTGAGCTGGCGGCGGACTTGGGCGTGCGCGAAGTCATTGTGCCGCCGGCCCCCGGCCTGCTGTCGGCGCAAGGCT
>CANIID010000067.1 GCA_947467315.1 Betaproteobacteria bacterium
ATCGCCCAGCGTGTCGTCCGGACCAACGGCGCATTCTTTTTGCAGAATGATCGGGCCTTCGTCGAGCCCTTCGTTCGGCCGGAAAATCGTCAAGCCGGTTTTAGTGTCGCCGCGCATGATGGGCCAGTTGATCGACGACGGCCCGCGGTATTTCGGCAGCAGCGACGGGTGATATTGAATCGTGCCCTTCTTCGGCAGATGCACAAACGTATCGGGCGCGAACTGCAACACATACGCCATGATGCCGATGTCGACGTTCAAGCTTTTCAGCGCATCGTGCGCGTCTTGTTCGCGCAGAGATTTGAACTGAAACACCTTGAGCTTTTTTTCCTCGGCCGCTGCACGCACCGGGTCTGCTTTTGCACCGGGTTTTTCAGGTGCGCAGAACACGCCGGCGACTTCATCACCGCGCGCGAGGAAAGCATCGAGCACCGCCTTGCCAAAATCTTGCTGCCCAATAATTGCGATTTTCATATTTCAATAATTCCTTTAAAAACAAATACTTATATAATTATGCGGGCTTCTTCGGCGGCAGCGAAAACGCGCCTGCGCCCTTCATGGAGGCGACTTTGTCGTCCGCGTACCCCAATACCTCTTTGAGAATTTCATCGGTGTGCTCACCCAGTGTCGGCGAGCGCTTGATCACCGCGGGCGAGGCCGACAGCTTGATTGGCATACCGACGTTCCACCACTTGCCGCGCTGCGGGTGATCGAGTTCGACATACATTTCGCGGCCGCGCACGTGTTCGTCCGTCGCTAAATCTTCGGTAGACATGATCGGGCCGCACGGCACATCCAGCGGATTGAGTATCGCCATGAATTCGCGCTTGGTGTAGTTCGATGCGAATTTCGTCAGCGCCGCCCAAATGTCATTCTGGTTTTTGCGGCGATCCGCGATCTTCGCGTAGCGTTCATCCGTTGCCAAATCCGGCAGCCCGATCTCCGGGCCGATGCGCTTGGCCAATCCATCCCAAACGGCCTCCTGCACCACCACGTAAATATAATCGTTGGGCCCGCCCGGTTTGCACTTGATGGCATTGCCCAACTGCCCGCCGCCGGAGTCGTTGCCCGCGCGCGGCACGTCGCCCATGCCCTGTTGCGTGGGCACCGAGTACTCACTCAAACCGCCATGGGTCAGGCGCTGATGATCGCGCCACTTCACGCGGCAGAGGTTCATCACGCCATCCATCATCGCTACTTCGACGTACTGGCCTTGCCCCGTGCGGTTGGCTTGGTGCAAGGCGCCGAGCAAACCGATCGCCAGATGCAAACCGGTGCCGCTGTCGCCAATCTGCGCGCCAGTGACAAATGGCGGGCCTTCGGGCACGCCGGTGGTGCTCATCGCGCCGCCCATCGCCTGCGCGACGTTTTCATACGCCTTGAAATCCGAATACGGGCCGCTGGAACCGAAACCCTTGATCGAACCCATCACAATCTTGGGATTGATCTCGTGGATTTTATCCCAGGTGAAGCCAAAGCGATCGAGCACGCCGGGACCAAAGTTTTCCATGATGATGTCGCACTTCATCAGCAGATCGATGAAAACTTTTTTGCCCTCGGGGTTTTTCATGTTCACCGTGATGGAACGCTTGTTGCAGTTCAACATGGTGAAGTAAAGACTGTCCGCATTCGGCACATCGCGCAGTTGGCCACGCGTGGCATCGCCCTGCGGCGGCTCGAACTTGATCACATCCGCGCCCATCCACGCCAGCAATTGCGAGCACGTCGGGCCCGCCTGCACGTGCGTCATGTCGAGAATTCTTACGCCCTTTAAAGCTTCCATTCATGTCTCCAAAAAATCTGCGGCGTGGATTGTACCCCGGCGAGAGGGCGCAACTATAGGTAATGGCGCACACGGCGGCCTTGACCGGAGTCAAGATTCCACTCCAAAAATTTACTTAATAAACAAATAGTTATACAATTCCACCCTCCGTTTTGCGTCCGGCATCCATGACCCAGCTCGCACAGCATCTCCAGTCCAAAATCATACGCCTGCAGTTGCGGCAAAACCTGGTTTTGAAAAACCTCGGCGTGGCGCAGTGGAACGAATTCGAACCGCTGCTGGAAATCACCGACTATGCGAAGGGCGAAACGCTGGAGCTGCAAGGCACGCACGCCATGGAGCAATATTTCGTCATCGATGGCATTTTGAAACGCGCCGTGTCGAACGCGCAGGGTAAGGAAATGATTTTACGCTTTGCCGCCGAAAGCGACATCGACACCAGCTACGCTGCCTGGCGCTTAAAGATGCCGATGCCGTATTCCATACGCGCGGTCACCAAAGTGCGCGCCGCGAAACTGTCGATGTTGCAATGGGCGGCATTCCTCGAACGCCACGCCAAAATCAAGGCTGAATTCGAGCTCGAAGTGATGAAGCTGATGAGCGAAGTCATGGCGCACACCATCACGCTGCATCTTCTAAATGCGCCGGGACGGGTGCAGCGTTTTATGCGCAAACACCCGGAGCTCGCCGAGCGGCTGCCGAAAAAGGAACTGGCGTCGTATTTAAATTTGTCGCCGGAGACGCTGAGCCGCTTAAAGCGGCGTGGAAAAATCTGATTCCCGCCTGAAACGGCGCGGAAAGATAGGATTCCCCGTTGAAATGGCAGGGGAAATCCGGCGGTCATGTTACAAAATTGACCGCGATCAAGAGCGGATTTGCAGGCTGCCCCCTATGATCCTTCCACTTAAATTAGCAGCACCTTTATCCCATCGACAGTAACAACGCAAGACATCCCAACATGACCACCGACACGCAAACTCCGGTGCAGACCGACGGCTTTCATCTGCTCATCGACGCCCTCAAGCTCAACGGCCTCGATACCATTTACGGCCTGCCGGGCATTCCCATTACCGACCTCACGCGCATGGCGCAGGCCGAAGGCATGCGCATGATTTCGTTCCGCCATGAGCAAAACGCCGGCAACGCCGCCGCCATCGCCGGCTTTCTGACGCAAAAGCCCGGCATTTGCCTGACCGTCTCCGCGCCCGGCTTTTTGAACGGCCTGAACGCACTGACCAACGCCACCACCAACTGCTTTCCGATGATCCTCATCAGCGGCTCCAGCGAGCGCGAGATCGTCGATCTGCAACAGGGCGACTACGAAGAAATGGATCAGCTCGCCATCGCCAAGCCGCTGTGCAAAGCCGCCTTCCGTGTGCTGAATGCAGAAGACATCGGCGTAGGTGTTGCGCGCGCGATTCGCGCAGCGGTCTCCGGCCGGCCCGGCGGCGTCTATCTCGACTTGCCCGCCAAGTTGTTCGCGCAGAGCATGGATGCCGCCGCCGGCAAGGCGTCGCTGATCAAAGTGGTGGATCCAGCGCCGCGGCAGATTCCCGCGCCGGACGCGGTGCAGCGCGGACTGGATTTATTGAAAAGCGCCAAGCGTCCGCTGATTATTCTGGGCAAAGGTGCGGCCTACGCGCAGGCCGACGCGGACATCCGCGCGCTGGTGGAAAAAACCGGCATCCCCTATCTACCGATGTCGATGGCCAAAGGCTTGCTGCCGGACACCCATCCGCAATCGGCGGCGGCAGCACGCTCCTATGTGCTGCCCGAAGCGGACGTGGTGCTGATTATCGGCGCGCGCCTGAACTGGCTGTTGTCGCACGGCAAGGGCAAAACCTGGGGCGGCAAGTCGCACAAGGATTGGGGCGGCCAAAAGTTCGTGCAAATCGACATCTCGCCGCAAGAGGCGGACAGCAATGTGCGCATCGACGCGCCGGTGGTGGGTGATATCGGTTCGTGCGTAGCGGCGATGCTGAATACCATCAACGCGGCCGGCAGCAGTGGTACACCGTGGCCCAAGCCATCCGCCGACTGGCTGGGCGCCATCGACGAACGCAAGAGCAAGAATATCGCCAAGATGGGCGAGACGTTGGCCAAGAACCCGACGCCGATGAATTATCACAGTGCGCTGAATGTGATGCGCGACATTATCAAGACCAACCCCGACGCCATGCTGGTCAACGAAGGGGCGAACGCGCTCGACTTCACCCGCAGCATTGTCGACATGTACCAACCGCGCAAGCGCATTGACGTCGGCACCTGGGGCATCATGGGCATCGGCATGGGCTTTGCCGTCGCCGCCGCCGTGGTCAGCGGCGGCCCGGTCATTGCCGTCGAGGGTGACAGCGCCTTCGGCTTCTCCGGCATGGAAGTCGAGACCATCTGCCGCTACAACCTGCCGGTGTGCGTGGTAGTGTTCAACAACAACGGCGTCTACAAAGGTACGGACGTCAACCCGACCGGCGGCCCCGATGTGGCGCCCACCGTGTTCGTGAAGGGCGCACGCTACGACAAGATGATGGAAGCCTTCGGCGGCGTGGGCGTGCATGCCACCACGCCAGCCGAGTTGCGCGCAGCCGTGGAAGAAGCCGTGCGCTCGCGCAAACCCACGCTGATCAATGCCGTCATCGATGAAACCGCCGGCACCGAAAGCGGGCGTATCACCAGCCTGAATCCTACAGCGGCGAAAAAGAAGTAAGCGCAACAACCTGTAGCCGCAACAAACACAAAGGCCGCAGAGATTCGTCTCTGCGGCCTTTGTGCTTAATACGCATAACTATTTGTTTTTATTGAATTATTTACCACGCAACTTATTCACCAGCGGCCACAGCAGCATCACCAGTCCCAGCGTCATGATGCTGCCCACCAACCCGTTGGCGAAGAACACCGAGAAGTCGCCCTGCGACCCTTTGATGGCATTGCGGAAACTGTCTTCGGCGCCCTTACCCAGCACCAGCGCCAGCACCATCGGCGCCATGGGGTAATCCAGCTTCTTAAAGACGTAGCCCACCACGCCGAATGCCAGCATCAGCCACACTTCAAAGATGGCGTTATGCACGGTGTAAGCGCCGATGGCGCAAATCACGATAATCACCGGCGCGATGATTGAAAACGGGATACGCAAAATGGCTGCGAACAGCGGCACGCAGGTCAGCACGATAATCAGCCCGGCGATGTTGCCCAGATACATGCTGGCGATCAGGCCCCACACGAAATCTTTTTTCTCCACGAACAACAACGGTCCCGGTTGCAATCCCCAGATCAGCAAGCCGCCGAGCAGCACTGCGGCCGTTGGCGATCCCGGAATGCCGAGGGAGAGCATCGGCAATAGCGCCGAGGTGCCCGCCGCGTGCGCCGCGGTTTCCGGCGCGATCACGCCTTCGATCTGGCCTGTGCCGAACTTCGCGCCGTTGGGAGACATACGCTTGGCGATGCCGTAGCTCATAAACGATGCGGGTGTCGCGCCACCCGGCGTAATGCCCATCCAGCAGCCCACCAGGCAACTGCGCATTGAGGTCATCCAGTACTTGGGCAATTTCTTCCACGTCTCGATGACGATTTTCGGATCGATGCGCGCGCTGCTGCCGGAAAACGCCAAGCCTTCCTCCATCGAAATCAGAATTTCGCCGATGCCGAACAAGCCGATCACCGCGATCAAAAAGTCGAAGCCGCGCACCAGCTCCATCGAGCCGAAGTTCAGCCGCTGCTGGCCGGTCATGTTGTCCATGCCGACACAGGCGAGCGCGAAACCCAACATCATCGCCGCCAGTGTTTTCCACGGCGAACCCTTGCCCATGCCGATGAAGCTGCAAAACGTGAGAAAGTACACCGAGAAAAATTCGGGCGAGCCGAACTTCAGCGCCAGCTTCGCGATCAACGGCGCGAGGAACGTAATCATCACGACCGCCACAAACGCGCCAATGAATGACGACGTGAACGCGGCAGTCAGCGCCTCGCCCGCGCGGCCTTGCTGCGCCATCGGGTAGCCATCAAAGGTGGTCGCCACCGACCACGGCTCGCCGGGGATGTTAAAGAGTATCGAGGTGATCGCCCCGCCGAACAACGCGCCCCAGTAAATGCACGACAGCATGATGATCGCCGAGGTCGGCGGCATGGTGAAAGTCAGCGGCAGCAAAATCGCAATGCCGTTGGCGCCGCCGAGCCCCGGCAACACGCCGATGATGACACCGAGAATGACGCCGATAAACATCAGCATCAGATTGAACGGTGACAGCGCCACGGAAAAGCCGTGAAACAGCGCGTTGATTTCTTCCAAACTTTCTCCCCTTACAACGTACCGCTCGTACCAACCGTACCGCGGCGAACCTACAACCCGAACAGGCTCAGCGGATCGAACCAACTCCCTTTGTGCAACGACACCTTGAACCATATCTCAAACATGAAGTACACCGCGACGCTGATCGTTACGCCCAGCGCAAGGGACTTGCCCCACGAATATTTCCCCAGCCAAACCATGAACACCGTGATGTACACCGCCGACGCCAGGTAGATACCGAACAATTGCACGCCCAGCACGTAGACCGCTGCGGGGATCAGCACCGCCATGATCTGCCGCAGTTGCCCCGTCGAAACAAAAGCCTCGCGCGGCCTCGGCGTTTTACTCCGAATCGCCTGCATTAGCGTCACTGCGCTCGCAATCACGATCATCAGGTTGATGTAAAACGGAAAGTAGCCCGACTGCGGGCCGTCTTCCGACCAACCCGCGCCCAGGTTGTAACTGGCGATGCCGAAGGTCAACCCCAACAACAGCAGCAATCCGGCCACGACGATTTCCATGGTGCGATTGCTCACCACCGGACGATCACCGGCCTCGGGTTTTTGTTCGGAATTCATCGTTTACGCGGGGCGGCAGATAACCCGCCCCGAACAGGACTCACAAGGATCACAGAGGTCAGCGGAATCAGGGCTTGGGCTTCGCGAGGAAGCCGGCTTCTTTCATCAACTCACGATGGAGCACTTCGTTTTTCTCCACCCAAGCGGCGTACTCCTTGCCGCTCATGGACGTCTGATTGAACGCGCCGTCTTCCATGAATTTTTTCCACTCCGGCGTCTCGCGCACTTTCTTGAACAAATCGACGTAGAAGTTGATCTGCTCTTGCGTCACCCCCGGCGGCATGAAGATGCCGCGCAGCATCACGTAAGCGGTCCGCACGCCCGCTTCGGAACAGGTCGGAATGTCATACCACGACATCGTCGGCGTGATCTTCGTCTTGTACGGCATGCGGGTATCGTCGAACACGCACAGCGGACGCAAGGTGCCGGCGCGCCATTGCGCAATCGCCTCGATCGGATTGTTGACCGTCGAATCGATATGCTTACCGACCAGTTGCACCGCCACGTCACCGCCGCCCTTGAACGGCAGATAATTGAACTTGGTGCCTGTCGCCTTTTCCAGGCTGACGGTGAGAATCTGGTCTTCCTGCTTGGACCCGGTGCCGCCCATTTTCATTTTATTGGGACCGGCCTTTTTCGTCGCTTCGACGTATTCTTTGGCGGTTTTATACGGCGTCTCCGCATTCACCCACAGCACAAACTGGTCGAGTGCCAGCATCGACACCGGCGTCATGTCGCGCCAGCTAAAGGGCGTGCCCTGCGCCAGCGGCGTGGTAAACAGATTCGACAAGGTAATAATGATCTTATGCGGATCGCCTTTCGAATCCTTGACTGCGAGAAAACCCTCGGCACCCGCGCCCGCCGATTTGTTCACGGGGATGAGCGACTGCTTCATCAGGTTGTGTTTGGCGACGATGCCCTGAATCAGCCGCGCCATTTGATCGGCGCCGCCGCCGGTGCCGGCGGGGATGACAAACTCCACCGGCTTGGTGGGTTCCCACGCGGCGGCCTGTGCATCAGGTACTGTACTCACTACCACGCCGGCAAACGATGCAACCAGCCCCAATACCGCCACGTACTTTGCAGTAACCATTTCTCCTCCTGCAGACGCCTCGATTAAAAATCCCGGCCTCGCCACATCTCTGCCTGCATCTATGTGCTGACTATCTTGTGTGTTAAGGCCGGGTAATAATGCGGACTTTCCAGACTCAAAACATTGACCGCAATCAAGTTTGCACCATGGGACAACAATCCTCAATAAATAAAAATTTAATAAAAACAAATACTTACAATATTCTTGCACTGCCTGCGTGGCAGTTTATAGCGGGGAGCAAGCGTCCACACCGCTTAACCGTAGTCCGCGGCGCTGGCGGTTGAGAAAAAGGGCGATGCTAGAATCGCCCGTCCTACAGAGGAAAACGCCATCATGCATTGCAAGCAATTAGCGATCCCTCGACCAGGGCTCGCGCTGGCTAGTGCGCTGTTCGCCAGCGGCGCGGTCGCGGCGGAAGCAGGAACGGCGGCAGGAACGGCGTCAACCCTGTTCGGCATCCCGGTCGAATTCATCCTCTTTGCGTTAACGCTGTTGGGTGTCGCGCTATTTCATCGCCACACGCTGACAGTCGCGCTGATAGGGCTTGCCATAATCACGCTGCACAAATTGTTGTTTACAGGTTTCGCGCACGGCGCGGGGTTGGCGGGGTTCGGACTGCATCTGGCGCATGAGTGGGTCATTCTCACCAATTTGCTGGGTCTGCTGCTGGGTTTTGCCCTGCTCTCCAAGCACTTTGAGGAAAGCCGCATCCCCGCGCTGCTGCCGAACTACCTGCCCGACGACTGGAAGGGCGGCTTCGTACTGCTCATCATGATATTCGTGTTGTCGAGTTTTCTCGACAACATCGCCGCCGCGATGATCGGCGGCACCATCGCCATGGCGGTATTCAGAGGCAAGGTGCATATCGGCTATCTCGCCGCCATCGTCGCCGCGTCGAACGCGGGCGGCTCGGGCAGCGTGGTGGGCGACACCACCACCACGATGATGTGGATCGATGGCGTGAGCCCGCTGGATGTGTTTGAAGCCTATATCGCCGCCAGCGTCGCCACGGTGATTTTCGGTATCCCAGCAGCGTTGCAGCAGCACGCGTATTCACCCATTACCAAGGATGCCACGCCCGGTATCCGCATCGACTGGACGCGCGTGGGCGTGGTCGCGCTGATCCTCGCGGCGGCTATCATGGCTAACGTCGTCATCAACACGCGCTATGCGCATCTCTCGGACCGCTTTCCGTTCATCGGTGCGGCGGTGTGGGTCGCCATCCTCCTCGCCGCGCCGCTGCGCAAACCCGACTGGAGCCTGCTGCCCGGGGCGTTCAAGGGCAGCGTGTTTCTGCTGGCGCTAATTTTGTGCGCCTCGATGATGCCGGTGGAAAAGCTGCCCGCCGCATCGTGGCAAAGCGCGCTGGGCCTGGGCTTTGTGTCGGCGGTGTTCGACAATATTCCGCTCACCGCGCTGGCGCTGAAACAAGGAGGTTACGACTGGGGCTTTCTGGCCTATGCCGTGGGTTTCGGCGGCTCGATGATCTGGTTTGGGTCGTCCGCCGGCGTGGCACTATCGAATATGTTTCCCGAAGCCAAATCCGTCGGGCAGTGGCTGCGCCACGGCTGGCACGTCGCGGTTGCCTACGTGATCGGATTTTTTGTGCTGCTGGCGGTGCTGGGCTGGCACCCGGATGAGCGGCACAAGGCAGCGCCGGCAAAACCCATTGCCGGCGTAACGATTGTCGCCGCCTGCGCGAACGGCTAGTGTCCCACGCCTGAATTTCACGGTAAGCGAATTTCAGACGCGGAACCCTGGATCAGCCCGCACGGCAGGTCACACCCCCTTCGAGGCGCCGCTTTTCGGGGCGTCCAACGATTGCGCTTGCTGGCGCATGAAATCCAGAAAAGTCTGCGCGACAAACGATAGCTGCTTGCCCACCGGATACACCAGATGGCAATGCGATTCAACCGGAAAGCCCTCGACATCGAGCGTGGTGAGGCCGGGCTCGATGTCGATCCCCAGGGCGTGGCGCGACAGGATGGAAATGCCCAGTCCCGCGCGCATCGACTCGCGGATGGCTTCATTGCTGCCCAGTTCCATGCGTATATTGGACGTCACGCCGTGCTCGCAAAACAAGCGGTCAGTGACCATGCGCGTGCCCGATCCCGGCTCGCGCGCCAACAGCGGTTCTGTCGCCAGGCGTGAAAAGGGGATGTTCTTCTCACCGGCAAGCGCGTGGTCTTGCGGCGCAAAAACCATGATCGGATTGGGCAGCAGCCGCACGCTGACAACTTCATCGCTATCAGACGGATCCATCATCAGGTAAAGGTCGTCCGCGTTTTCGCCAATACGGTCGAGCAGCGACTGGCGGTGTCCTACATGCATTTTTGCGTCGATGCCGGGATACAGCTTGAGAAACGCCACCAGGCTGCGCGAGGCAAAATATTTGGCGACGGTGCTGGCGGCAATATGCAGCGAGCCGGTTTGCATGCCGCGCATGTCGGCCACTTTTTGCTCAAAACTCGTCATGGTGGCAAAGATTTCGCTGCATGCGGCTTGCAGTTCTTTGCCCACGGGCGTCAGGCGCACGCTTTTGCCGACTTGCTCGAGCACCGGCAGGCCGATGGTCTCGGTGAGTTTTTTGATTTGCACCGAGACCGTGGGCTGTGCCATATACAACTCTTCGGAGGCACGGGTAAAGCTGCCGAGCCGCGCGACGGCTTCAAACACACTTAACTGCGGCAAGGTTCCGTGACGCAAGTAACGGCGTATTTTGCTTTGGGGCATGGCGAACCCTCCTAAATCGTGCGTTGTCATTCGCCATGCCCAAAAGCACAGCGGCCCTCACCTCGGACAGGCTGAAGGCCGCAAACAAAAGAGACCTTGCCTGTCTGGGCAAAGGTCTCGCTGACAACACCAATGGTGACCGGTTGCCTGCTGGACCGGAGAAGCTCAAATACGAGCTTCCCGTTTTGACGGCCCAGCGGTCGCCGCTTGCGTTGGTTCCAACTTCAAGCAGGCTGCAATAGCTACTCCCCTTTGGAGGGTGCGTTGAACTGCCAACGCAAATACAGTTTTGCACGCACGCGCGGTATCGTCAATCGCCTCATCGATCAAGAGATCGGATGCCCGTCATTACAAAAGATGATGCATTAAAGAACACAATAATCATTATCATAAATTGAATTAATTATTAATAAAAACAATTACTTACATTACAACCCTTCATTTCACTTCGCTGGCGCTCGCCGCCATACTTGCCCCCGTTGCATCGGCAATCAGCAGTACGGTGCGACGGGTAAATCCTCAACGAGGGGAGTAGCTCCGAAACAGCAGGGCCGTCAACACGGGTACCGTGCGAAAGTTTACGCACTTGACCCCGGTCCTGCTGGCAACCCGAAGCGTTCCGGGTTGCGAGCGAGACCTTGGCCGGGCACGGCGGGGCTCGTTTCCGTTGGCGTGCGGCAGGGATTCGTTAATGACGATTTTTCGGCCAACGGAGAAACAAAAATGGAACTGCTCTCAATGGAATTTTTATACGCGCTATTGGCGATTGTCGTCATCGATCTGGTGTTGGCGGGCGACAACGCCATTGTGATCGCATTGGCCGCGCGCAACCTGCCGCCGCATCTGCGCACCAAGGCCATCGTCTGGGGCACGGTTGGTGCGATTGTGGTACGCACCGCGATGACCGTAGTGGTGGTGTGGCTGCTCAAGGTGCCGGGGCTGCTGCTGGCCGGCGGCGCGATGCTGCTGTGGATCGCCTACAAGTTACTCATCAATCCCGAAAACGGCGATGAACACAAAATCAGTTCAGCCAATAACTTCTGGAGCGCGATGCGAACCATCGTGATCGCCGATGCGGTAATGGGGCTCGACAACGTGCTGGCGGTGGCGGGCGCCGCGCACGGCAACTTCCTGCTGGTAGTGTTGGGCTTGCTGATCAGCATTCCGATTGTGATCGGCGGCAGTCAGTTGATTTTGAAATACGTGCAGAAATATCCGGCCATTGTGTATATCGGCGCCGGCGTACTGGTGTGGACCGGCGTGAAGATGATGACCGGCGAGCCCTTGGTGAAGGACTACACCGCGATGGCCGGCGGTTACATCGGCTTGCTTTACTTTCTGGCAATGGCGGGGGTGTTGGGCGCGGGGTTCTGGGCGAATCATGGTGAAGCCCGCAGCCGCGTTGAAGCGCATGCAATTGATTTAGCCGCAGTACCGGCGACATCCATCCGGGTGCAGCCGAATAACCTTGAAGGACAAGGAGAGAAAATCATGAGGAAAATCTTAATACCGGTGGATGGCTCGGCAAGTTCCATGCAAGCAGTACGGCACGTGGTGAATCGCCTGCTCACGGATGCGAATCTGCGGGAAGTCCATTTGCTGCACGTGCGGCACCCGTTCTCGCAGCACGTGGCGCGCTTTGTGAGCAAACGCAATCGCGACAGCTATCACCGCGAGCAGGCCGAAAAAGCCTTGCAGCCCGCGCGTGACCTGCTGTATCAGCACAGCGTACCCCATGCGTCGCACATTGAAGTGGGCGACACCGCCGCCACCATTGACCGGTTGGCGCAGCGCCTGCGCGTGGACGAGATCGTGATGGGCACGGCGCGCAAGAACACGCTCACCCGGCTGATGGAAGATTCGGTCACCAGCAAGGTGTTGGAAATCGCGCGCGTGCCGGTCGAAGTGATAACCGGAGCGCCCGCCTCGCGCTGGGAGCGTATCGGCGTGCCGACAGGGGTGGGCGCGGCGCTGGCTGCGTTGATTGCCGCCGCGGTGGATTGAAGGTTCGTTGCGCGGCGGCCTTGCGCACGCAGCGTGGTTAGCCCCACGCTGCGTTTTTAAAGCGCCGGGCCTACTTCACCAGCAGCACCGGCACTTGCACCAGGTGAAGGATCTGGGTGGCCGCCGAGCCCAACACCATGTTGGCGACCGAACTCATGCCACGCGTGCCCATCACCACCTGATCCCACTTGAGGTCGCTGACGAAATGCGCGACCACCTCGCCGACTTCGCCGACGCCAATGTGATAGGTGTATTTGATCTGGGCGTCATCCAGCAGCTTTCGCGCATTGGCCAAGGCTTTTACGCCCTCATCGTGATGGTACTGTTTGGCCTGATTCGCCACGCCCTTGATGGTGCCTGGCAACGAATGCTGAACATTCAGCAAGTGCAACTCCGGCGCTTCTTTTGAATTCAGCGCCTGCTTCAATACGAACTGCACGGCACGGGCGGAGGTGTCGGAACCGTCCACGGGCAACAAAATTTTCATCGCAAGCTCCTTCTTTTGTGCTGAACGGGTTTATTTTTTGGGTTGATTCTCGGCATCGCCAGCGGCAAGGTCAACCACCTTGTGCCCGGTCTCGGCTTGCGATTCGGCTTTACCCGCCAGGTACTTGCCGAACAAAACAACAAATGCGGCGCCAATCACCTGCACCCAACTGAATTCAAGTTTTCCGATATGCACGTGCAACCAGGACAGGTTCGCATTGATCCAATCCACCCAGAACGGATCGGTCACCAGCATTTCACCCGCCACCCAGCCCAGCAAACCGGCGCCGATGGTGATGATAACGGGCCATCTTTCCATCACCTTCATCAGCAGGGTGGCGCCAAAAATGACCAGCGGGATCGATATCGCCAAGCCGATAATCAGCAGAGTGATGTTGCCCTTGGCCGCTGCTGCGACGCCGATCACGTTATCCAGACTCATCACCAGATCAGCGATCAGAATGGTCTTGATCGCTTTCATCAGATTGTCGGAGCTTTCGACGTTTTCGTCGTCGTGTTCGGGCACCAGCAGCTTGATGGCGATCCAGAACAGCAGAACCGCGCCGATGATTTTAAGATAAGGCCACTTGAGCAGTTCGACCGCGATAATGGTCAGAATAATCCGCATCACCACCGCGGCGCCCGCGCCCCACATGATCGCTTGCTTTTGCTGATGTGCCGGCAAGGAGCGCGCCGCAAGCGCAATCACCACCGCGTTATCCCCCGACAGCACAATATTGATTAACGTAATCTGGCCCAATGCCGCCCAGAACAGCGGATCGCTTAACATTTCCATGTTTTTTGTCTCTCTGTTTGACTATTCAATGCCGCGCGCCGCACAACAGCAGCGCGCAGCCCTCCTCTTCAAGCCCGCGAACTATACACGCGCTCGCGGGCGTCGAACAACCACCGCGTCACGGTTACACATGGCGTGTGGCGCCAATACATTTTTTATTTTAAAAACAAATACTTATACTTTAGAACAAACCAACCACCTTGCCGTCATCAGTAAGATCAATTTTCTCCGCCGACGGCACTTTGGGCAAGCCCGGCATAGTCATGATATCGCCGCAGATCATCACGACGAATTCAGCGCCCGCCGACAAGCGCACTTCGCGGATGTTCACCATATGCCCCGACGGCGCGCCGCGCACATTGGCGTCGGTCGAAAACGACGACTGCGTTTTCGCCACGCACACCGGGTAGTGGCCGTAGCCGCCTTCCTGCAACTCTTTAATTCTGTTTCGTATTTTTGAATCAGCCGAAATGTCGGCAGCACCATAAACCTTGGTGGCGATTTTTTTCATCTTGTCCCACAGCGTATCACTGTCTTCATACACGAAGGTGGGGCTGGATGGTTGATCGCACAGTTCAACCACGATCTTCGCCAGGTTCGCCGCGCCCTTGCCGCCTTCGGCCCAGTGGTTAGCCACCACCACTTTCACGCCCAGCTTTTCAACGCGCTCGGTCAAGAGCTTCATCTCGGCTTCGGTATCCGCCGTAAAGCGGTTGATCGACACCACAGTCGGAATGCCGTAAACGTTTTTCACGTTATGCACATGGCGCTCGAGATTGACCATGCCTTTGGCCAGCGCCTCGACGTTCTCGACACTCAATTGATCCTTGGCCACACCGCCGTGATGTTTCAACGCGCGCACCGTGGCAACGACTACCGCAGCCGCAGGTTTCAAGTTCGCCTTGCGGCATTTGATGTCGAGGAATTTTTCCGCGCCGAGGTCCGCGCCAAAGCCTGCTTCGGTCACCACGTAATCGGCAAGCTTCAACGCGGTTTTGGTGGCGATCACGGTGTTGCAGCCGTGCGCGATATTGGCGAACGGGCCGCCGTGGATGAACGCCGGGTTGTTCTCCAATGTCTGCACCAGGTTGGGGGCCAACTGGTCTTTCAACAGCACGGTCATCGCGCCATGCGCTTTTAAATCGCGCGCGTGCAGTGCCTTGCCTTCGCGCGTGTAGCCGAACACGATGTTGCCGAGGCGGTTTTTCAAATCCTTCAGCGATGTCGCCAGACAAAAAATCGCCATCACTTCAGAAGCCACCACGATGTCGAAGCCATCTTCACGCGGGAAACCATTCGCCGTGCCGCCGAGTGAGACCACGATGTCACGCAGCGCGCGATCGTTCATATCCATCACGCGCTTCCACGTAATGCGGCGCGGATCGATGCCCAGCGCGTTGCCGTGCGAAATGTGATTGTCGATCATCGCCGACAACAGGTTGTTGGCCAGACCTATCGCGCCGAAGTCGCCGGTGAAATGCAGGTTAATGTCTTCCATCGGCACCACTTGCGCATAGCCGCCGCCTGCCGCGCCGCCTTTAACGCCGAACACCGGGCCGAGCGACGGTTCACGCAGGCAGATCACGGCTTTTTTGCCGATGTGATTGAGCGCGTCGCCCAAGCCGACGGTCGTCGTGGTCTTGCCTTCGCCCGCGGGGGTGGGGCTGATCGCCGTCACTAAAATCAGCTTGCCGTCTTTTTTGTCTTTCAAGGAATCGACGTATTCCAGCGAGACCTTGGTTTTGTAGTGACCGTACGGCACCAGATGATCGTCGGGGATGCCGAGTTTTTCGGCGATTTTGTTGACGCGCAACATCTTGCCGGCTTGTGCAATTTCAATATCGGATAAGGCCATTTTTTTCTCTCTGAAACTTGTAGGTAAAAATCTAAACCGCAGCCATCGCCAACCCGCCGCCATAACTCGACACGGGCGTGAGTTCACCACCCTTCATCACCTTCACCGCGCAATACTTGAACTCCGGAATCTTGCCCACCGGATCAAGCGCGGCGTTGGTCAACAGATTCGCTGCGGCTTCGTAAAAACAAAACGGAATAAACACCGCGCCGCGCGGCGTGCCGTCGTCGGCGCGGGCGTAGAGCGACACGATGCCGCGGCGCGAGGCCACGCTGATCACGTCGCCCGCCTTTGCACCCAGCGCATCGAGATCGAGTGGATGGATCAGTGCGGTGGGTTCCGGCTCAATCGCATCCAATACCGACGCGCGCCGCGTCATGGCGCCGGTGTGCCAGTGTTCGAGCTGTCGGCCGGTGATGAGCACGAATGGAAATTCCGTGTCCGGGCGCTCGTCAGCGGGAATAATATCCGCCGGCACAAAGCGCGCACGCCCTGTCGGCGTAGGAAATTTATCAATAAAAACAGTAGGTTGACCTGGATCACCTTCCTTCTCGCAGGGATAGGTGACGCTGCTTTCGCGCTCCAGCCGTTCGTAGGTAATGCCCGCGATGCTGTTCATGCCTTTGCGCATTTCGTTGAACACATCTTTGGGGCCGCTGTAGTTCCAGTCGCAGCCGAGGCGATTTGCCAGTTGTTGAATAATCCACAAATCGGGTTTCGCTTCACCCGGCGCATCCAACGCGCGGCGCCCCAACTGCACCATGCGATCGGTGTTGGTGACGGTGCCGTCTTTTTCCGGCCATGCGGTGGCCGGAAAAATCACATCGGCGTAGTAGCAGGTTTCAGTCAGAAAAATCTCCTGCACTACCAGCATGTCGAGCTTGGCCAGCGCCTCGCGCGCGTGATGCGCGTCGGGGTCGGACATCGCCGGGTTTTCACCCATGATGTACATGCCGTTAATCTTGCCTTCTATCGTGGCGTGAATGATTTCCACCACCGTCAAGCCCGGCTTCGGGTCGAGCGTGGTGTTCCACAATTTTTCAAAGCGTGCATGCGCTTCAGGGTTATCCACGCGCTGATAATCCGGGAACACCATCGGTATCAAACCGGAGTCGGACGCTCCCTGCACGTTGTTCTGCCCGCGCAACGGATGCAGGCCGGAGCCGGGCTTGCCGATCTGGCCTGTCATGAGTGTGAGCGCAATCAAACAGCGCGCGTTGTCGGTGCCATGCACATGCTGCGAGATACCCATGCCCCACAGAATCATCGAGCCTTTCGAGGTGGCATAGAGCCGTGCGACTTCCTTGATGGTCTCGGCGGGTATGCCGCACAACGGCGCCATCGCTTCGGGGCTGTAGCCTTCGACGTTTTTCTTCAGCGCCTCGTAGCCAATGGTACGTTCTTTGATGAACGCTTTGTTCACCAGGCCTTCATGCACGATGGTATGCATCATCGCGTTGAGCAGCGCCACATCGGTATCGGGTTTGAATTGCAGATAGTGTGTGGCGTGGCGCGACAACTCCGAGCGGCGCGGATCAGCGTAAATAAACTTCGCGCCTTTTTTCACCGCATTTTTAATCCACGTCGCCGCCACCGGGTGGTTCGAAATCGGATTCGCACCGATGAGGAAAATCACTTCGGCGTGCTGCACATCGCTCACCTGATTCGACACCGCGCCCGAGGCCACACCTTCCATCAACGCCGCCACGCTCGATGCATGACACAGCCGCGTGCAGTGATCGACGTTATTGCTGCCGAAGCCGGTGCGCACCAGTTTCTGAAACAAATAGGCTTCTTCGTTGGTGCCCTTTGCGGAACCGAATCCCGCGAGCGCGGTTTTGCCTTTTGTGTCGCGGATTTCTTTGAGCTTGCCGGCCGCGAGATCGAGCGCCTCTTCCCACGTGGCTTCGCGGAAATATTCCAGCGGGTTCGCCGGGTCCATGGTGAAGTCGGCGTGCTTGGGCACACCGGCCTTCCGAATCAACGGTTTCGTAAGTCTTTGTTTATGATGAACATAATCAAAGCCATAACGCCCCTTCACGCACAGGCGGTTATGGTTCGACGGGCCATCGCGGCCATCGACGCTGATGATTTTGTTGTCTTTGATGTTGTAGGTGAGCTGACAACCCACGCCGCAAAACGGGCACACCGAGTGCACCTGTTTATCGGGCTTCACCAGCCCGGCTTCGCGTGCGGGCATCAGCGCGCCAGTGGGGCACGCCTGCACGCACTCGCCACACGCCACGCAGGTGGAATCACCCATCGCGTCGTCAATATCGAACACGATTTTTGAATGCTCGCCACGGAACGCGAGGCCGATCACGTCGTTGACCTGCACGTCGCGGCAGGCGCGCACGCAGCGCGTGCATTGAATGCACGAATCGAGATTGACCGCGATGCCGTGGTGCGACAAATCGGCCTGCGGCTGATGGCGCGCTTCAAAGCGCGGCTTGCCGATGTGCAGCTTGGCGGCCCATTGATCGAGCTCGGAATTCAGCGTGTGGCGCTTTTCCGGCATATCGGACAGCAGCAGTTCCAGCACCATTTTTTGCGACTTCACCGCGCGCTCGGAATCGGTGGTGACTTCCATGCCTTTAACGGGATTGCGGCAGCATGACGCGGCCAGCACGCGCTCGCCCTTCACCTCCACCACGCACGCACGGCAGTTGCCGTCAGGCCGCATGCCTTCTTTGTAACAAAGATGCGGGATATCAACGCCGTGGCGTTTGGCCGCCTGGATGATGGTTTCACCGGCGTGCGCGGTCACGTCTTTGCCGTTGAGTTTGAATTCAACCGGCATGGCTTTCAGTTCGTCATCGCTATGCGCTGTCATTGAATTTCCTTCGGAAAATATTTCATCACGCAGCGTATCGGGTTCGGTGCCGCTTGCCCCAGCCCGCAGATCGAGGCATCGGCCATGGCCCCGGACAACTCCTCCAGCAGCCCTTGGTCCCAAGTCGATTTATTCATTAAATTCAATGCCTTAGCTGTTCCCACACGGCACGGCGTGCATTGACCGCAGGATTCCTCAGCAAAGAATTTCATGATGTTGCGCGCGGCGGCGCTGGCTTTGTCCTGGTCCGACAAAATAATCACCGCCGCCGAACCGATGAAGCAACCGTATTGATTGAGCGTATCGAAATCCAAAGGGATGTCGCCCATGGTGGCGGGCAAGATGCCACCCGACGCGCCGCCCGGCAGATAGGCGTAGAAGTTGTGTCCCGGCAGCATGCCGCCGCAGTACTCGGCGATGAGTTCTTTGACGGTGATGCCCGCGGGCGCGAGATGTACACCCGGCTTACGCACGCGGCCCGACACCGAGAATGATCGCAGTCCCTTGCGCCCGTTGCGACCGTTCGAGGCAAACCATTCGGCGCCTTTTTCCAGAATGTCACGCACCCAGTACAGCGTTTCCATGTTGTGCTCAAGCGTGGGATAGCCGAACAGCCCCACCTGCGCCACATACGGCGGACGCAGCCGCGGCATGCCGCGCCTGCCTTCGATGGATTCGATCATGGCGGATTCTTCGCCGCAGATGTAGGCGCCCGCGCCGCGCCGTAAAAAAATCGGCGGCAGCGGACATGGCGGATTTTTTTGCAGCGCCTTCAACTCTTTTTCGAGGATGGCGCGCACGCCGGCGTATTCGTCGCGCAGGTAAATATAAACCTCGGAAATCTGCACCGTCCATGCAGCAATCAACATGCCTTCGAGAAAGCGGTGCGGATTGCGCTCGAGGTAATAACGATCCTTGAACGTGCCCGGTTCACCTTCGTCGATGTTGATCGCCATCACGCGCGGGCCTTTTTCACCGCGCACGATGCGCCATTTGCGCCCTGCCGGAAACCCCGCACCGCCCAAGCCGCGCAGGCCGGAATGCTCCATGGCTTTAATCAGGTCTTCGGCGTCGCGTTTGCCCGCCAAACATTCTGCAGCAATTTTGTAGCCGCCTTTGTTGCGATAGGCTGCATAGCCGGTATAGGCGCCCGTCGCGCAACGGGTTTTATTCGCGGCAACCTGCGCCTGCACGCTCGCCACGCTGGCGTTCGCCACCGGATTTTGACCCACTACCGCCACCGGCGCCTGTTCGCAACGCCCCACACACGGCGCGGGGATCACGCGCACGCCATCGCCCAGCGCGCGCTTCAATCCCATCATCAATTCGCCCGCACCGCCGAGTTCGCACGACAGTGAATCACACACGCGCACGGTCAGCGCAGGCGGTGGCGACTCATTTTCTTTAACAATATCAAAATGGTGATAAAAGCTCGCGACCTCGAATACCTCGGTCATCGCGAGTTTCATCTCGCGCGCCAGTGCGGCGATGTGCGCGGCGCTGATGTGGCCGAACTTATCCTGAATTTTGTGCAGATGTTCGATCAGCAGATCGCGGCGGCGCGGCTCATCGCCCAGCAGCGCCTGCACTTCGCCCAACGCGCCCGGCTCGACCACGCGACCCTTGGGTTTCCCGCGCCGGCCGCCGTTTCCTCTTTCCTTCTTAATCGCAACTGGTTCCAACGTGCCCCCTCCATGCCCATCTCATTTGAACGATCAGCGCTCCGGGTCAAGGCGCGGCACTGTCCGTCGGACGCGCCGTGTTCCCGCCATGCCGGGGAGGGGTGCCGCTGTTCTGCCTGCTATGAAACCCCTTCCCCTTCAGGGGGAAGGTTGGGATGGGGGTGGGGTTCCGCTTATTGCCCCC
>CANIID010000068.1 GCA_947467315.1 Betaproteobacteria bacterium
ACATAGGGCTGATAGCGCCGTGGGTTCATCATCCACCAGCTTACGCGCGGCATGCGGTAGGTGATGACCATCGGGCGTTGCAGCAACGCGGTTTCCAGAGTGGCGGTGCCGGAGGCCACCAGCGCCACGTCCGCGGCGACAATGGCGTCATGCGAACGGCCGTCCAGCATCAGGATATCGCTGCCGCCCGCGTGCGTCACGGCACGTTGAAAGAGCGTGCGCGTGTCTGCATTGACCAGGGGCACCACGAATTTAACGCCCGGCATTGCAGCCGCAATGCGGCGTGCCGTGGCAACGAATAAATCGGCCATGCTGTGCAGCTCGCTGATGCGGCTGCCGGGCAGCAAGGCCACTACCGACGCATCCTGTGGCAATCCCAGCTTTGTTCGGATGTCGGCCTGCGGCGCATAACCGTGCAGCATGTCCGCCAGAGGATGGCCGACGTAACTGACGGGCACGTCAGCGTTGTTATAAATTTCCGCTTCAAACGGAAACAACGTCAGCACGCGATCCACCGCTTGCTTGATTTTGTGGATACGCTCGCCACGCCAAGCCCATATCGACGGGCTGACATAATGAATCGTGGGAATCCCCGCTTGCTTGAGTGCCAGTTCCAGATCGAGATTGAAGTCGGGCGCGTCGATGCCAATGAATACGGCGGGCGGTTGCATCAGAAAATGGCGCTTGAGACGGCGCCGGATGGATATGATTTCAAGATAGTGCCTGAGCACCTCAACATAGCCACGCACTGCCAGCTTTTCCATCGGATACAGCGCGCTGACGCCTGCGGCAATCATGCGCGGGCCGGCAATGCCGGTGAATTGCAGATCGGGCCGGCGCGCTTTGAGTGCTTCGACCAGATGCGCACCGAGCAAATCACCGGATGCCTCGCCTGCCACTAAACCCACTACGGGCGATCCAGCCATGCGCGCTAACGGATAATGCCGCGGCCCGGCACTGCCAGAAAATCCAGCAGCGGTTGAAGCTCGGGACAGCCGTGTATTTGTTCCGCGAGATGGGTTTTGGCCTGTTCCAGCGTATCGCCCGCCTTGTAGAGCGTTTTGTAGGCTCGCTTGATGGCGGCAACGACCGTGGAGCTGTAACCCCGACGCTTCAGCCCCTCGGAATTGATGCCGAACGGGCGCGCGGGGCTGCCCGAAGCCGTCACAAACGGCGGTATGTCCTGCAACGCAATCGTGCCCATCGCCGTAATGCAATGTGCGCCGATACGCACAAACTGATGCACTACCGTAAAACCGCCGAGTATGGCGTGGTCACCTACCTTCACATGGCCGGCCAGCTGCGCGTTGTTGGCGAAAATAGTCTCATTGCCGATTTGACAATCGTGCGCCAGATGCACGTAGGCCATGATCCAGTTGTTATTACCGACGCGCGTCGCGCCCGCGTCCTGTGCGGTGCCGCAATTGAACGTGCAAAACTCGCGGACGGTGTTGTTGTCGCCGATCTCCAGTCGCGTCGGCTCTCCGGCGTATTTTTTGTCCTGCGGAATTTCGCCTAGCGACACGAATTGAAAAATCTGGTTATTCAATCCGATGCGTGTATGCCCGGTAATCACCGCGTGCGGGCCGACGCGCGATCCCGCGCCGATTTCGACGTGGGGACCGATAATGCTGTAGGCGCCGACCTCGACATCCGCGGCGAGCCGGGCGGCGGGGTCAACCAGTGCGGTGGGATGAATGCGCGTCATTACGGAGCTTTTTTATTTTTCTATGTCGCGCACGGCGCACAACAACTCGGCCTCGGCAGCCAGAATATCATCGACATGCGCCTGGGCCTTGAACTTCCACACGCCGCGCATATGGCGCTCCAGCGTCACATGCAGAATCAATGCGTCGCCTGCCGTCACCGGCTTTTTGAAACGAGCATTGTCAATGCCGACAAAATAATAGACGGATTTGTCGTCCGACTTGGCGTTCATGGTGACAAATGACAGCAGTGCCGCGGCCTGCGCCATGGCCTCGATGATGAGCACCCCCGGCATCACGGGATGATGCGGGAAATGGCCGTTGAAGAACGGCTCATTGATGGTCACGTTTTTGAGTGCGCGTATTTCCTTGCCGGCCTCGTAGGACAGTACCCTGTCAATCAGCAGGAAAGGATAACGGTGCGGCAAGTATTCGAGCACCTTGTGGATATTCATGCTGTTCAAGACGATTTCCTTTCTATTTCAGCGAGGCGCTTTTCGAGTTGCTTCACCGTTTTCGCGAGCGTGTCCAGATGCCGTATCTGCACTGCATTGCGACGCCACGTGTGATTGAGCTCAAAAGGATACCCCCCGCTGTAAACGCCGGCCTCGGTTATTGATTTCGTGATGAGCGTCTTGGCGGAAATATGCACATCATCGGCAATGGAAAGATGCCCGGCGATGCCCACGGCCCCGGCAATCTGACAGCGGCGCCCTATCCGCACGCTGCCCGCGATACCGGTGCAGGCCGCAATGGCGGTGTGCGCGCCTATATGCACGTTGTGAGCGATTTGAATCAGGTTGTCGAGCTTTACGCCGTCATCAATAATCGTGTCATCGATGGCGCCCCGGTCGATGGCGGTATTGGCGCCTATCTCCACGTCGTCACCAATGAACACGCGACCGACCTGAGGCACTTTTACCCACACCCCTTCATCATGCGCGATACCGAAGCCATCCGCGCCGATGACAACCCCGGCGTGAACAATGCCTCTCCTACCTATCCGGCAATCGTGATAAATCGTTACATTTGGAAAAATACGTGTACCGCTGCCGACGGTAACATCATTGCCAATGCAGCTATTCGCACCAACAATTACACCGTCACCGAGACAGACATTTTCGCCCAGCACGACATTCGGCCCCACACTAACCTCCGCACCCAGCGTCGCGGATGCCGGCACGGTGGCGCTGGGATGCACGCCAATTGCAACAGCCGCTACAGGATTCAGGAGCGCAGAAACGCGGGCAAAATAAGCATAGGGATTGCTGCAAACAATGCGCGGGATCGCCGTGACATCCTTGTGAGCTGGCGCCAGGATGACGGCGCCGGCATGGGTTCGAAGCAATTGATGCAAAAAACGCTCGCTGGTTACAAACGAAATGGAATCAACCGCCGCGTTTTCGAGCGTGCCTACCCGCGTTACCGTTACACTGGGATCACCGGCGACCTCGCCGCCAAGTGTTTGCACCAATTGGCCAAGACTGAATTCGCGGAGGCGGCTAGTCATGGCGCGCTAAGTCGAAAGGCGAACGGGGACGCGGCACCTCGCCGCAGTCTACTTTCCGTCGGCCAATGCCTTCAGCACTCTTTCGGTAATATCGACACGCGGACTGCGGTACACGGCCTCCTGAATAATGAGGTCATATTTTTCGGTCTCGGCAATTTGCCGGATAATCTTGTTCGCGCGCTCAAGCAGGGTCGCCAATTCCTGATTGCGCCGCAAATTCAGGTCCTCGGTGTATTCCCGCTGTTTGCGCTGCAACTCGACGATCTGGCGCGACAAATCCTGTTCGCGCTTGCGACGATCGGCCTCACTCAACGTCAGGCCATCTTTCTCCAATTGCGTTTGCGCGCCCTTAATCTGAGCCTCAGCACGTTGCAGCTCTTGCATACGGGGTTGAAATTCCTTTTCGAGTCGCTTGCTGGCCTGATCCGCAGGCGCGGAATCGCGGTTTACCCGCTCTGCGTCTATGAAACCTATCTTCATGTCGGCCGCGTTGGCTGCCAGCGATAAAGCGCCGCATGCCACGAACACCAGTGCCTGTAAATTACTGCGCCATCTCATCGAATTCATCCTTTTGCCAACGCACGCTAGAAAGTACCACCGAACGTGAACTGGAATGCCTGTTTGCGATCTTCTATCTTATTCGTCAGGGGTTTAGCGAAACTAACTTTCAACGGGCCGAACGGAGATACCCATAATATAGATACGCCGGTCGAGTAACGGAGTTCGCCAAAATCATATTTGTTATCAGTCACCATCCCGACGTCAAAGAACGCGGCGAGCCGCGCCGACTTGTCATTCGTTAACCCAGGGAACGGAAACAGAAATTCCGTGTTGGCCACTGCTTTGCGGTTACCTCCGCGCGGATCACCATTGGTATCTCTGGGTGCGATCGTGTTTAATTTATAGCCGCGTACGGAACTGACACCACCTGCAAAGTAGTTCTTGAAAAAGGGCAGCGGCTTGCCACCAAAGCCATCTCCATAGCCCAACTCACCGTTCAACATCAATGTGTAATCTCGTGACAATGAAAAATAGCGTTGGTACTGATACGACGCCCGATAGTAACGTAAGGAGCCTTCGGAACCCTCAACGAATACCCGGTGATTAGAACCACTGGTGGGATAGATCATGGAATCGAGGCTATTCCGCCCCCACCCAATATTGGCTATCAAGTTGGTAGTGGAGGCGCCGAAGGTGTTGACATAATCCGTGTAAAACAACGGACTGGTGGGAAATGTGGTGATGTGCGTCTTTTCAACACCAAGCCCGTAAACGATGGTGTCAATGTCGGTAATGGGAACGCCAAATCTGAACCCGCCACCGGTAGTCTGCGTCTGGTATTGGCCAAGGCCGCTACTGGCCGCATCTACTTTGCGGTGATAGAGATCGTATCCCAAACTGATGCCGTCCACGGTAAAGTACGGATCCGTGTAGGACAATGAATACAAAGATTGAATCTTGCTGGTATTGATGCCTGCCGAGACGTGCTTGCCCGATCCAAAGATATTGTTCTGCGAAATGGAGGTCGTCACCACCGCTCCTGTCCCGCTGCCGAATCCCGCGCCCAGCAATATGCTCCCCGTCGGTTTTTCAACCACGGTTACGTTCACATCAACCTGATCGGTGGTGCCCTGTACTGCCGGCGTTTCGATACTGACTTCATTAAAATAGCTTAACCTGTCGAGACGCTGCCGCGACTGCGTGATCTTGTCAACCGCGTACCAACCACCTTCTACCTGCCGCATTTCACGGCGAACCACTTCGTCTCGTGTGCGCGTGTTGCCCGCCACGTTGATGCGGCGCACATACACACGCCGGCCCGGATCAATGAAAAAAGTGAAGGCGGCCTCTTTCTTGTCCTTGTTCAATTCCGGCGCCGCATTGACGTTGGCAAAGGCATAGCCATCATTGCCGAGACGGTCATTGATCTTCTTGGTCGATTCCGTCAGCTTGACGCGCGAGAACACTTCGCCCGGTTTGACCGATATCAGCTTGCGAACCTCTTCTTCGGGGATAAGCAGTTGGCCGCCGACTTTGACTTCGGAAACCGTATATTTTTCGCCTTCGGTAATGCCGATGGTGATATAGATTTCTTTCTTATCCGGCGTAATCGAGACTTGAGTGGAATCAATGTTGAACTCAAGGTAACCGCGGTCCTGGTAATACGAGCGCAGTGTTTCCAGATCGGCAGACAGTTTTTGGCGGGAATACTGATCCTGCTTGCTGAACCAGGTCATCATGCCGGGTTCACGCAAATAGAAAAGGCCCAGCAGTTGCTTTTCGGTAAATGCTTTTGCGCCAATAATCGACACTTGGCGTATCTTGGACGACTCGCCCTCCACCACGCCAAAATTGATGGAAACCCGGTTCCGCTCCAACGGAGTAATCGTGGTGCTGACTTCGGCCGCGTACTTGCCGCGCGACAGGTACTGCCGTTTCAACTCCTGCTCTGCGCGATCGACCACACTCTTGTCGAAAATACGGCCTTCCGCAAGGCCAATCTGGCGCATGCCTTTGAGCAGCGCGTCCTTGTCGAATTCCTTGGTGCCGGTAAAGTCAATCTGCGCGATGGACGGCCGTTCCTGCACCACCACCACCAACGTGGCCCCGTCCACTTCGAGAGTGACGTCGCGGAAAAACCCGGTGGCGAAAAGCGCGCGGATGGCCTGCGCCGCTTTTTCGTCATTCATGGTGTCGCCCACCTTGACCGGAAGATAGCTGAATACCGTGCCGGCCTCGGTGCGCTGTATACCTTCAACGCGTATGTCTTTGATCAGGAATGGATCAATTGCCGACGCGGTAGATGAATAGAGAAAGGCAGCAAGCAGAACTGACCAGGAACGCGGAATCAATGCCATGAACTAGCCGCTTATTAATCGATTAACATCGTTAAAAATCGCAAATGCCATCATGAGCAACAACAAACCCATTCCGACACGCTGTCCGATCTCCATGGTATTTTCCGACACGGGAGAACCCTTGAAAATCTCAGCGATATAATACATCAAATGTCCGCCATCCAATAAGGGGATCGGCAGCAGATTGAGCACCCCCAAGCTGATGCTGATCAGGGCCAAAAACGTAATATAGGCTATCCAGCCTAGCTTGGCGGATTGCCCCGCGTAGTCCGCAATGGTAATGGGGCCGCTCAGGTTTTTCAGCGACACTTCGCCGACCACCATTTTGCCCATCATTTTGAGGCTGAAAATGGACGTATCCCAAGTTTTCACCACCGCTTTGCCCAGGCTATCCAGCGGGCCGTAACTGAGATTGACGCGGTATTTTTCAAAGGCCCGTCGTTGCGGCTGCAACAGGGCGCCGATGCGCCCGATGGAGCGCCCATCAGTGTCAACAACCCGATCGGGCGTCACTTGAATAGCGGGCAGCGCGGCGTCGTTACGGCGGACCTCGACGATAAGCGCTTTGCCGGCGTGTTCACGAATAATGCGCGTGGCGTGATCGCCTGATTCAATGGAAACATTGTTGATCGCCACGATTTCATCGCCGGCTTTCAATCCCGCCCGCTCGGCGGCGCTTCCCGAGGTGATCGCGGTAATTTCCGGCGCGCCGCGCTGCTGAAACCGCGCCAGCCCCAGCACACGCAGGAAATCGCCATCCAGGTCTTGTGCGGTCAATGTTGACATATCGAGCCGTCGAACTGCTGTATCGCCACCGTCGGTCGAGACTTGCACATCGACCACGCCTTTCTCCACGGCGTGCTTGAGCAAAACCCAGCGCGCTTCCTGCCAGGTTGGCGCCGAATCGCCGGCCACGCTGCGTATCACGTCGCCCTTTTGAAACCCGGCCGTTGCCGCCGCCGATGCTTCGACTGGCGCATCCACCACCGGACGAATACCCGGCACGCCGTGCATGAACAATACCCAATAAAGCCCGATCGCCATCAACAGATTGGCCGCCGGGCCGGCAATCACAATGGCGATACGCTTCCATACATTTTGCCGATTGAACGCGCGCGGCAATTCTTCGACCGCGACCGACCCTTCGCGCTCATCCAGCATTTTGACGTAGCCGCCCAGCGGCACGGCCGCCAGCACCCATTCGGTACGATCCGCCCCGCGTAACCAAGTGCGCAGGGGTTTGCCGAATCCGATAGAGAACCTTAGCACTTTTACGCCGCACCAGCGCGCGACCCAGTAGTGCCCCAGTTCATGGGCCACAATCAGCGGTCCCAACGCCACGATAAAAGCCGCGAGATAGAAAAGGAAAGTCATAGGCAACTGATCGTCATTGTATGGTTCGCTTATGACCCTGCCAAACCGCTGTGCGTTCCCGCAAACGCCGGATGTTTTGTCTGCGCCGCCCACTGCTGCGCCCTTTCACGCGCGGCATGATCCAGTGCCAGCACTTCCGCCAGCGTGTGCGTGGCCGTCGCTTGCGTGACCGCCAGCACCGCTTCAATCAGCCGCGGAATGTCCATGAAGCCCAAATCCCCCGCGAGGAAACGTGCTACCGCCACCTCGTTGGCGGCGTTAATCACCGTCGCCGCGCCGTTACCGGCTTTCAATGCCTCGAACGCCAGCGCGAGACAAGGAAAGCGCAGCATATCCGGCCGCTCGAAACGCAGCGTGCCGGTGGCGGTTAAATCGAGGAAGCTCACGCCGTTGGCGATGCGCTCCGGGTACGCAAGCGCGTGCGCGATGGGTGTACGCATGTCCGGGTTGCCCAACTGCGCCAAGACGGAGCCATCGACATACTCCACCATCGAATGCACGATGCTTTCCGGGTGTATCACCACCTCGATCCGCTCCGCAGGAGCGGAAAATAACCAGTGTGCCTCAATGACTTCCAGGCCCTTGTTCATCATGGTGGCGGAATCGACGGAGATCTTGCGCCCCATCACCCAGTTGGGGTGAGCGCAGGCCTGGTCGGGCGTCACGTTGCGCAGTTGATCCAACGGCGTGGTGCGAAACGGTCCGCCCGATGCAGTCAGTAATATGCGCCGCACGCCGGACGCATCGAGATCGCCGTTGAAATCGCCTGGCAAGGACTGAAACACCGCGTTGTGTTCGCTGTCGATCGGCAGCAGGCGCGCGCCGCCTTCGCGTACCGCGTTCATGAACAAGGTGCCGGCCGTGACCAGCGACTCCTTGTTCGCCAGCAATACTTTCTTGCCGCTGGCGGCGGCGGCCAGCGTCGGCCGCAAGCCCGCGATGCCGACTATCGCGGCCATGACCGTATCAACGTCCGGCAGGCTGGCGACTTTTTCCAGCGCCTCCATGCCGCACAACACGCGCGTTTGCAGTCCGGCTTCGACGACGCGCTGTTCAAATACCCGTGCCGCGGTGGCATCCATCACCACCGCGTAATCGGGCGTAAAGCGTTTGCATTGTTCCAGCAACAGGTCAATGCGCGAATACGCCGTCAACGCGGCCACGCGAAACCGCTCCGGATGCCGCGACACCACGTCGAGCGTGCTGACGCCGATGCTGCCGGTGGAGCCGAGCACGGTCAGCCTTTGGAGAGCCTTACCGGGCATCACACGGGCCATGCGAGTATCAGCGCTGCAAGCGGCATCGTGGACGTCAAGGCATCCACCCGATCCAGAATTCCGCCATGGCCGGGAAGTATCGTGCCGCTGTCTTTCATACCCGCCGTACGTTTTATCCACGATTCAAACAAATCACCCTCCACGCCGAGCACGGTCATTGCCAGGAACACCGCCAGTCCCAACAAGCCATTCAGCGCCGCGGGCGCCAGCGGAAAATTCAGGCTTACGATCGCATAATACAACGTCACCCCGGCGAGCGCGCCGGCCACGCCTTCCCATGTCTTGCCGGGGCTGATCGAGGGCGCCAGCTTGCACCGGCCCCAGCGTTTGCCGCAGAAATATGCGGCCGTATCGGAAATCCACAAAATCGCCATGAGCGCGAGCAATACGGATGGCTGGTGCTGGAGTTGCACCATGGCGAGCCACATCGGCAACAAGACCACGATGCCTGCCGCCGCGAGCGCCAGAGGCTGCCGGACGCGCCAGCCGCGCGCCAGCCACAAGGGCACTGCCGTCAGCCAAAATAGCACGGCTAGGGCAAAAATCGTCATCGCAACGAATGACGGTGCAGGCTCTATCACCAGCATCCACAGCGCGATGCACAGCGCGGCAACGAGCAGCAAGTATTGCACGCGTGTGGCCTGCGTCCATTGCGCCAGGGCGCCCCATTCCCACGCGCCGACCAGCAGCCACGGCATCAAAAACAAGGCCCAAGCCCATGTCGGCAGGTAAAACAGCGCCCCCAGGAAAAGCGGCAGCGCGATCAGCGCCGTACGCAGGCGCGTGATCAGCATTGCGCTCGAATCCGCTGCCGTGACGGCTTAAACACTGGACACACGATGCCGGGGTTCCGCCGTTGCCTGCAATTGTTCGCTGGTGCGTCCGAAACGTCGTTCGCGCTGCTGGTAAGAGCTGATGGCCGCATCCAGCGCTCTGGCATCGAAATCAGGCCACAGCAAATCGGTGAAATACAATTCTGTATAGGCCAACTGCCACAACAGGAAGTTACTGATGCGCTGTTCGCCGCCGGTGCGTATAAACAAATCCGGTTCCGGCGTGTCGCACATGGCGAGATACGGCGCAAGGTCCGCCTCGGCATACCCGTCCGCTTTCGACGGCGATTCGCGAATCATGCGATTCACCGCCTGAAGAATGTCCCAACGACCGCCGTAGTTCGCCGCCACGGTTAGCGTAAGTTTTTGATTATGCTTGGTTTTTTCTTCCGCATCCTGAATAAGCTGAACGATCTTCCTGTCAAACTGCGAGAGGTCGCCGATCACGCGGAAACGAATATTGTTCTGATGCAGTTTGGCGACTTCGTTCTCCAGCGCCTGAATGAACAATTGCATGAGAAAGGTGACTTCATCCATGGGACGCCGCCAGTTTTCGCTGCTAAACGCGAACAACGTCAGATGTTCAACGCCGCGCTCCGCGCAAGTGCGCACCGCGCTGCGCACGGAATCCACCCCGCGTTTGTGGCCGGCAATGCGCGGCAAAAAGCGTTGCTTTGCCCAACGTCCATTGCCGTCCATGATGATGGCGATATGGCGCGGAATCTGCCGTGTCTCCGGCACCGTCTGCGTGGAACTGGGGAGGGATGGCACGGCGGGCACGAGCCTTAAACCGCCATCAATTCCGCTTCCTTGGCCTGCAGCGCCTTGTCGATTTCGGCAATGTGGCGGTCGGTAAGCTTCTGGATGTCTTCCTGCGCGCGGCGCTCGTCGTCTTCGGCAATGGATTTTTTCTTGAGCAAATCTTTTAACTGCGTGTTAGCGTCGCGGCGCACATTACGCACGGCGACTTTTGCATTTTCACCCTCACCCTTGACGATTTTGGTGAGATCGCGCCGGCGTTCTTCGGTGAGCGAGGGCATCGGCACGCGCACGATCTCGCCCGTGGTGCTGGGATTCAGGCCCAGATCCGCGTCACGAATCGCTTTTTCAATCACGCTCGCCATCTTTTTTTCCCACGGCGTCACACCGATGGTACGCGCGTCAATCAGCGTCACATTGGCCACGCCCGGAATCGCCGTCGGCGTGCCGTAATAATCCACCATCACGTGATCCAGAATGCCCGGATGCGCACGGCCGGTGCGCACTTTGGCCAAATCCGTTTTCAGCGCCTCGAGCGACTTTTTCATTTTCTGCTCGGCGGTACTCTTGATATCGGCAATCATGATCTTCTCCGCTGGTCTGAATTACGTACGCGCTCAGGCATGTACCATGGTGCCTTCGTCAGCGCCCATTACCACTCGCTTCAACGCGCCGGGTTCGAAAATGCTGAACACGTTAATCGGCAATTTCTGATCGCGGCACAAAGTCAGCGCCGTGGCGTCCATCACCTTGAGATTTTTGACGATGGCCTCGTCAAAGGACAGGCTCTTGTAACGTACCGCGCTTTTGTCTTTTTTCGGATCGGCGCTGTAGACGCCGTCCACTTTTGTGGCTTTTAACACCAACTCGGCATTGATTTCCATGCCGCGCAGCGCCGCCGCCGTGTCCGTAGTAAAAAACGGATTGCCGGTGCCCGCCGCGAAAATCACGATCTTGCCTTCTTCCAGGTAGCGCATGGCTTTGCCGCGGATATACGGCTCAACCACCTGCTCCACGTTCAACGCCGACTGCACGCGACTGATGATGTTGGCGCGGCGCATCGCATCCTGCAACGCCAGCGCGTTCATGATCGTCGCCAGCATGCCCATGTAGTCAGCCGTGGCGCGATCCATCTGCGCCGCCGCCGGCGCCACGCCGCGAAAAATATTGCCGCCGCCAATCACCACCGCGATTTCAACACCGAGCTTGGCCACATCGCCGATTTCGCCGACGATGCGTTCGATCACGGCCTGATTGATGCCGTAACTGTCCTCGCCCATCAACGCTTCGCCGCTCAGTTTGACCAGGATGCGCTTGTAGGCGGGTTTGTCCGGCATGGTTTAGTTCCGTAAGTATATGTTTTTATTGTCTATTTATTAGCAGCGCTGACTGCAGCCATGACCTCGGCAGCAAAGTCGTCCTTCTTCTTCTCCATCCCATCACCGACAATATACAGCGTGAACGACGGCACCGATGCGCTATTCGCCTTGAGCAATTGTTCTATCGTTAGCTTGTCGTTCTTGACGAAGATCTGCCCCATCAAAGTGACTTCTTTCAGATACTTCTGCACCGTGCCTTCAACCATTTTAGCCACGATTTCGGCGGGCTTGCCCGACTCGGCGGCCTTGGCGGTGGCGATGTCGCGTTCTTTCTGAATCAATGCGGCAGGCACCTGCTCTTTGGACAGCGATACCGGCTTGGCGGCGGCGATGTGCATGGCCAGATCCTTGCCCAACGCCTCGTCGCCCCCCACCACGTCAACCATCACGCCGATTTTCGCGCCGCCATGTATATAGGTCGCCAGCTTGCCTTGCGCCGGCACGCGCACGAAACGGCGCAGGCTGACGTTTTCGCCGATCTTGCCCACCAGCGTTTTGCGCGCCTCTTCCACCGACGCGCCATTCAGGTCCAGAACCGACAACGCAGCCACGTCGGCCGGATTCTTGCTCGCTACCAAGGCTGCCGCCGCCGACGAGAACGCCAGAAAATCCGCGTTTTTCGCCACGAAATCGGTTTCGCAATTGATTTCCAGGATCGCTCCCAGTTTGCCGTCTGCAGAAACGTGTGTCGCAACCACGCCTTCTGCCGCCACACGCGACGCGGCTTTGGTCGCCTTGTTGCCGAGCTTCACGCGCAGAATTTCCTCGGCCTTGCTCATGTCGCCGGCTGCTTCGGTCAACGCCTTCTTGCATTCCATCATCGGCGCGTCGGTCTTCTCGCGCAGTTCCTTCACCATACCTGCGGTAATGTCCGCCATTGCAAACTCCGTCTGTTAAAAAAAAGGGGCGCCCGTGTGTTTTTCGAGCGGCCCCTAGTTGAATCCGATGTGTGTTACTTGCTTTCTTCGACTTCGACGAATTCTTCGCCGCCCGGCGCCACGATTTCGCTCAGGCTGTCATTGCGGCCTTCGAGTATGGCATCCGCCATACCGCGAGCATACAAGCGAATCGCGCGGCTGGAGTCGTCGTTGCCCGGAATTACATAATCGATGCCTTCCGGCGTGTGGTTGGTGTCGACCACGCCGATCACCGGCACACCCAGTTTGTTGGCTTCCGCCACGGCGTTTTTCTGGTAACCCACGTCGATCACAAACATCGCGTCGGGCAAACCGTCCATGTCCTTGATGCCGCCCAGGCTACGCTCAAGCTTGGCCAGTTCGCGCTGGAACAGCAGGCCTTCTTTCTTGATAAGTTTCTCAACCGAACCATCGGCGACCATCGCCTGCATGTCCTTGAGACGCTTGATCGACAGCTTGACGGTTTTGTAATTGGTCAGCATGCCGCCAAGCCAACGGTCATCGACAAACGGCGTCGCGCAACGCATGGCTTCTTCACGGATGATTTCGCGCGCCTGACGCTTGGTGGCGACGAACAATACCGTGCCGCGGTTGGCGGTCAGTTTGCGCACGAATTTCAGCGCATCCTGATACATCACGATGGTTTTTTCGAGATTGACGATATGAATCCGGTTACGGTGACCGAAAATATACGGCGCCATCCGCGGATTCCAGAATCGGGTTTGGTGTCCAAAATGGACGCCGCATTCCAGCATTTCACGCATAGTGACTGACATGTACTTCTCCTGTTTGGGTTAAGCCTCCATCCGCCAATATCCTATGGTTCAGGACACCCAATGTGCCAACATAACAAGGCGCGTTGCCTTGTTGACGTATGCACGGGGCGGATGTGCGTATTTTTAACTCTGTCTGGTCCCCGGTGACAGCCACCGGCAATGCCAAATCGAGCTAACTTACTATTTTAGCACGAAAATTTGCTTTATCTCAAGCTTCCATGTGCCGCGTGACACTGTGCTGCCCGGAAAAATAGTATTTAAAAACAAATACCTATCGACAAATAGGCCGTGCTGGATTCCCCGCAGTGTATTCTGAAATACAATAGCGCCCTTTGCAAAAACAAGGACTTACCGTGCTTATGCACGTCATCGCATGCCCATAGAACTCAAAACCCCAGCCGACATCGAAAAAATGCGCGTTGCGGGCAAACTCGCCGCCGAAGTCCTCGATTACATCGCCCCGTTTGTCACGGCGGGTCGCACCACCAACGACATCGACCAACTGTGCCATGACTACATGGTGAACGAACAGAAAACGATACCGGCGCCACTGAATTACTGCCCGCCAGGTTATTCGCCGTATCCGAAATCGATTTGCACCTCGGTCAATCATGTGATTTGCCACGGCATACCCGGCGAGAAAAAACTCAAAAACGGCGACGTGGTGAATATCGACATCACCGTCATCAAGGACGGTTATCACGGCGATACCAGCCGCATGTTCTACGTCGGCCCTCCCTCGATACAAGCCAAACGCCTGTGCGAAATCACCTACGAATGCATGTGGCGCGGCATCCGCAAAGTCGCGCCCGGCGCGCGCTTGGGTGACATTGGCCACGCCATTCAAAGCTTCGCCGAAAGCAACGGCTTTAGCGTGGTGCGTGAATTCTGCGGCCATGGCATCGGCAAAAAATTTCACGAAGATCCACAAGTCGTGCATTACGGCCGACCCGGCACCGGCGTGCCGCTCGCCGCCGGCATGACCTTTACCGTCGAGCCCATGATTAATGCCGGAAAGGCCGACATCCGCGGACTTGCCGACGGCTGGACCATCGTCACCAAGGATCACAGTCTGTCGGCGCAGTGGGAGCACACGGTGCTGGTCACGGAGACCGGCTTTGAAGTGCTGACGGTGTCGCCGGGCATGCCGCCTGAACCCGCGCGTGCCTGACCATGACTGGCGCTCCGCTCGCGCTTGCAGAGCACGACGGCGCGTCCGCCGCGAATCGTTGGAAACGCACTCTCGATAGCGGACGAGCCGCGCTGCGTACCGGGTTCGAGGCGAAACCCGCTGCACCGGCTTTACTGCATAAACACTGCGCGCTGGTCGATCAACTGCTGCGCGACGTGTGGCAGGCGCACGATCTGCCGGCGGGCCTTGCGCTGGTGGCGGTCGGCGGCTATGGACGCGGGCAGCTTTTCCCTTACTCCGACATTGATCTGCTGATCCTGCTCGACCAGCCTGCGGATGCCGCGCTGGAAGAAAAACTGCAACGCCTGATCGGCGCATGGTGGGACATCGGGCTGGAAACCGGCCACAGCGTGCGCACCATCAGCGAATGCGTGGACATTGCGCGCCAGGACATCACCGCGCAAACCAATATGCTGGAGCCGCGCTGGCTCGCCGGCAATCGCAAGCTCTACAAGCAATTTGTGGACGCCACGCTCGCGGTACTGGAGCCGCTGGCATTCCTGCAAGCCAAGCGCCTGGAGCAGCAACAGCGCCACACGCGCTACGAGGAAACCAATCTCGAACCCAACGTGAAAGAACGGGCCGGCGGCTTGCGGGATTTGCATCACATGATCTGGATCGCCCGCGCATCGGGATTCGGCAAAAGCTGGCGCGACCTGGTGCGCCGCGGCGTCATCACCGATGCCGAGTCACGCGACCTTCAGCGCCATGAGCGGTTTTTGCATACCGTGCGCATCCGCCTGCACTATCTCGCGGGCCGCCGCGAAGATCGCTTAATCTTCGATTTACAGTCGGCGCTGGCGAAGCAATTCGGCTTGTCCAACCGCGCCAACCGGCTGGCCAGCGAACAATTGATGCAGCGCTACTATCAATCCACCAAGGCCGTATCGCAAATCGACAGCATCGTGCAGCAGAATCTGCGCGCGCGCCTGACCGGCGTGCGCTCGATCAAACTGCAACCGCTCAACGCGCACTTCGGCATACGCAACGAAGTGCTGTCAATGCGACGCGACGATGTTTACGAAAAGCACCCCGAAGCCATACTCGAAACGTTCCTGTTGCTGCAACAACGTCCCGAATTGAAGGGTATCGGCGCCAATACCCAACGCGCCCTGTGGCGCGCGCGCAAGCTGATGGGCCCGGCTTACCGCCGCGATCCCCGCCATCGCGAACAGTTTTTGAACATACTGCGCAGCCCTGACCGTGTGATCCGCGAACTGCGGCGCATGAATCAACTCGGCATCCTCGGCGCCTATTTGCCCGCGTTCGGCAAAATCGTCGGCCAGATGCAGCATGATCTCTATCACGTCTACACCGTCGATGAACACATCCTGCGCGTGATCCGCAATCTGCGCCGCTTCGCCGTGCCGGAATTGGCGCATGAATTCCCGTTGTGCAGTCGCTTGCTCTCCGAATTTGACAAGCCCGAAGTGCTCTATCTCGCGGGGCTGTTTCACGATATCGCCAAGGGCCGCGGCGGCGATCATTCCACCTTGGGCAAGGCCGATGCCGCGCGCTTTGGCAAGGCGCATGGCTTGTCCGCCGATGATTGCGTCCTGGTGGTGTGGCTCGTCGAGCAACATCTGGTGATGTCGAGCACCGCGCAAAAGCAGGATTTATCCGACCCTGATGTGATCCAGGCCTTCGCCACGAAAGTACAAACCGAGCGGCGGCTGATTGCGCTGTACCTGGTGACGGTGGCCGACATACGCGGCACCAGCCCGAAGGTGTGGAACGCATGGAAAGGCAAGCTACTCGAAGATTTGTTTCTGATCACGCAGCGTTTGCTCACCGGCAACATGCCCACGGCGGAAAACAGCCAGCGCGCGCGGCAGGACGAGGCGCGCAACACGCTGCGCCTGTATGCCATCGACGACGCCGCCATCGACAAATTCTGGAGCAAACTCGATACCGCGTATTTCCTGCGCCACGACCCGCAGGAGATTGCATGGCACACCCGCACGCTGTACTACCGTGCGCACCTCACCGAGCCCGTCATCAAGGCGCGTCCCTCGCGCGCGGGCGAAGGTCTGCAAGTGATGGTGTATGTCGCTGATCAGCCGGAACTATTTGCGCGTATTTGCAGCTTTTTCGAGAGCATCCGCTACAACATCCACGAAGCGCGCATCTACACCGCGCAATACGGCTACGCGCTCGACACCTTCCAGGTGCAGGATCCGGACAACGCGAACGTCGATTATCGCGCGCTCACGGCGTACATTGAACACGAGCTGGGCGAGCGCTTGCGCGTGAAGGCGCCGTTGCCGCCGCTGACCACGCCGCGCCTCTCCCGGCAACTCCGGCATTTCCCCATCTCGCCCGAGGTCAGCATCCAGAAGGACGATCGCGGCGTGTACCAGGTTCTTTCCATTATTGCCGGCGACCGTCCCGGCCTGCTGTCGCGCATCGCGCGGATTTTTTTGGCTTACGGCATCAACCTGCACACCGCCAAGGTCAATACCCTAGGGTCGCGCGCCGAAGATACCTTTCTGATTACCGGCGAGGCGCTCGACGATCCGAAAAAAGTGGTGCGCATGGAAAACGATTTGATCGAGACGTTGAACATCCCGGCTCGCTGATCGCGGCTAATCGTCGGCAATATCCTCGCCAGGGAACAATTCTGCGGTAAAACCGAAGTTGCGCAGGTCGCGTATGCGCATGGGGTACAAAATCCCGGCCAGATGGTCGCACTCATGCTGCACCACGCGCGCATGAAAGTCACTCACTGTGCGATCGATCGCTTTGCCTTTTTCATCGAAGCCCTGATAACGCAAATTCACGAAACGCGGCACCAGGCCGCGCATGCCCGGCACGGACAGACAGCCCTCCCATCCCTCTTCAATCTCTTTGTTCACGGGGGTGAGCGTCGGATTGATGAGGATGGTGAACGGCACCTCTTCCGCGTCCGGGTAACGCACGTTACCTTCAATGCCAAATATCACCACCTGCAGATTCACGCCGATTTGCGGCGCAGCCAAGCCCGCGCCGTTAAGCGACGCCATGGTGTCGCGCATGTCGGTGATGAGTTCTTTCAACGCCGCGGTGCGAAATTTCTTAACCGAGCTGGATTTCTCCAGCAACCGCGGATCCCCCATGCGCAACACCGGCCTAATCGCCATCGACAGCCACCTCTTGTAGAATTTTCACCACGCGCGCCATCAACGCCCGGCCAAGGCTCTCGGCTTGCGGCAAATCAATGGCGGTCGCGCTCGCGCCGGTACCGGCGGCGGCGTTCACCACCACCGCCAACGTCGCATAACCAAGGTCCAACTCGCGCGCGAGGGTCGCTTCCGGCATACCGGTCATGCCCACCATGTCGGCGCCGTCGCGTGCCAGCCGCTTGATTTCAGCGGCGGACTCCAAACGGGGGCCTTGCGTGGCGGCATACGTGCCGCCGTTGTGCAGCGCCTCGCCCGCACGCTGCGCGGCTCGCAGCAGCTTGACGCGCAACGCTTCACAGTAGGGTTGCGTGAAATCGATGTGCTTCACTTCGCGACTTTCACCATCAAAGTAGGTGGAAGCCCTGCCCCAGGTGTAGTCGATAATCTGATCGGGAAGCGCCAGCGTGCTGGCGGCGAAGTCGACGCCGATACCGCCCACCGTCGCGATGGCCACGATATTTTTCACGCCTTGCGCGTGCAACGCCCACAGGTTCGCGCGGTAGTTAATCGCATGCGGCGGCAAACGATGATTTTCACCGTGACGCGCGAGAAATACGATATCTCTGCCATTCAGCCGGCCAAACACCAGCGGCGCCGACGGTTCACCGTAAGGCGTGGACACCGCCACTTGCCGCGTGGATTCCAACGCAGACAATCGCCCCAATCCGCTGCCACCGATGATCGCCAGCATGATTTAATCCTGTGCCTTCAGAGCGTAGATCGCCGGCAGGTTGCGCCAATAGCCGTGAATATCCATGCCGAAGCCAAACACGTAACGGTCCGGCAGCATCACACCAACAAAATCGGCCTGGATCGGCTTGGCTTTGCCGGTATGTTTTTCCGCGAACACCGCGATCAAGATTTTGCGCGCTCCCATTGCCAGCAGTTTATCGCGTACCACCGACAACGTAACGCCTTCATCCAGGATGTCATCGACCAGCAGCACCACGCGATCCGTCACGTCGGACAGCGGCATGGCACGGAACGCAACGTCTCCGCCATGCGTGTTCTCGCCATAACGTGTCGCGTCGATGCTATCGACGTCCAGCGGAAACGTCAGATGCGGCAGCAACTGTCCCGCGAACACAATGGCCCCACGTAACACAACCACGACCAGCGGATTCGCATCGGCCAACACCGCATGCATCTCGCGCGCCACGCGCGTCACCGCTGCACTGACCTGCGCCGCCGAACACACTACGTCGGCACGCTCCAGTATCTCGCGTGCGCGCGTCGGAGAGGGTTTCAATATCATAAAATAATAAATAAAAACATATACTTATGAGTCAAGCAACACCAGCAGCCCTGGCTCATCCAGAATCTCCACACCCAATGCCTGCGCCTTGACCAGCTTGCTGCCGGCGTCTTCGCCCGCGACCACGTAATGCGTTTTCTTCGACACGCTGCCCGACACCTTACCGCCCTTGGCTTCAATGCGCGCCTTGGCTTCATCACGCGTGAGCGTTGGCATCGCGCCGGTCAAGACGAATGTCTTGCCCACGACGCCGGGCGCGGGTTTTTCCGGCTCGGCAATAGGGGCGAACGTAATGCCCGCTGTCATCAGCTCTGCCACTACGTCGCGATTGTGTTGCTCGGCAAAAAAAGCCGCAACACTCTCCGCCACCACGGGGCCGACATCGGACACCTGCTGCAAGCGTTGTCCATCCGCGTTCATCACGGCGTCCAGGTCGCGAAAATGCGCCGCCAGATCACGCGCCGTGCTTTCACCGACATTGCGTATCCCCAGCGCGTAAATAAAGCGCGCCAGCGTGGTGTGCTTGCAGGTTTCAATCGCAGTGACCAGGTTGGCCGCCGCCTTGTCTCCCATACGCTCCAGCGCCGCCAGCGCGGGCGCCGCCAACCGGAACAAATCCGCAGGGGTGCGCACCATCGCGCCATCCACCAATTGATCGATGATTTTTTCGCCCAGCCCGTCGATGTCCAGCGCGCGGCGCGAGGCGAAGTGCAGCAGCGCTTGTTTGCGTTGCGCCGGGCAATACAATCCCGCGGTACAGCGCGCAATCGCTTCGTCTTCGTCGCGCCGGATGGCCGACCCGCAAGACGGACACGCCACGGGCATCATAAACGCGCACGCGTCCGCAGGCCGTCGCTCAACGAGCGCGCGCACCACCTCGGGAATCACATCACCCGCGCGACGCACCACCACCGTGTCGCCGATATGAATATCCTTGCGCCGTACTTCGTCCTCGTTGTGCAGCGTGGCATTCGTGACGGTGACACCGCCCACAAACACCGGCTTCAGGCGCGCCACGGGCGTGATCGCGCCCGTGCGGCCGACCTGCACCTCGATGTCGATCACTTCGGTGAGTTCTTCCTGCGCCGGAAACTTGTGCGCCACCGCCCAGCGCGGCTCGCGGCTGCGAAAGCCCAGTTGCCGTTGCAGCGCCAGGCTGTTCACCTTGTACACCACGCCGTC
>CANIID010000069.1 GCA_947467315.1 Betaproteobacteria bacterium
CGATGGTGTCGATCGACGCGGGAATATCCATGTTGTCGCGTTCGACGCGCGTCGCGCTCACTGACACTTCGGGCAGCACGGTGGGTTTCTGCGTCGTCTGCGCAGTGGCGCCACTGGCCAAGCTCGCCATTGCGGCAGCCACCGCGACGCTTAATGCATGTCGCATTGCTGGGTGTTCCATGTAGATTCCTTGGGTTATTTCACGCTGGCCAGATAATGCGCCAAGTTGTCGATATCCTGCACGCTCAACGCCTGCGCCGCGCTTGCCATTGTGCCATCAATATCGCGACGGCTACCATCCTTGAGCCCGCGCATTTGCTTTACCAGATACTCAACATTCTGTCCGGCAAGACGTGGTATCTGATTTTGCCCCGACAAATCCGGCATATGGCATGACCCACAATGGTGCGCCTCCAGCAACTTACGCCCTATCGCCGCTTTGTTGGCGTCCACCACAAAACTCGACGGCGCCGCTTTCTGCGCGGCGAAATACGCGCCGATGTCCTGCATGTCGCGATCCGTCAATTTTTCCGCAAACGGCGACATCTGCGGATCACGTCGGCGTTTTTCGCGAAACTGCACCAACTGCAGAAACGTGTGCATTGCAGGCTGCGCGGCCAGCGACGGCACGCCGGGCAACACCGCATTGCCATTCAGCCCATGACACGCCACGCACACTTCCGCCTTGGCGCGCCCCGCCTCCACGTCCGCAGCAATCGCCTGCGCAGCCACCAGCCATGCGCCCGCGAACAAGCACGACACGCCCCTCACGCCTAACGCCTCACGCCTTACTTTTTGTAGCTGATGCGATACAACGCCCCAGCCACATCATCCGACACCAGCAGCGCGCCGTCATTCATCACCTGCACATCCACCGGACGGCCCCAGTAGTTATTGCCGTCGACCCAGCCTTCAGCGAACGGCTCGTACTTCACCGGCTTGCCTTGCGCGTCCAGCGTGACTTGCATCAGATTAAAGCCGATCTTATTGGTGCGATTCCATGAGCCGTGATTGGCGATGATGATGCGATTGCGAAACTCTGCCGGGAACATTTTGCCGGTGTAAAAGCGCATGCCCAGCGGCGCGATGTGCGGCCCGAGTTTCAACGCGGGCGGCGTGAATTCCGCGCACGAGCGGCCCTTGCCGAGTTCCGGATCAACGAAGTCGCCTTGATGGCAATACGGGTAGCCGAAATGCACACCTTTTTTCGACACGCGATGCAGCGTGTCATTGGGCATATCCTCGCCCAGCCAGTCGCGCCCGTGATTGGTAAACCACAATTCTTTGGTGTTGGGATGAAACGCCATGCCGACGCTGTTACGCACGCCTTTGGCCACGGTTTCCATCACGCCGTTTTTCGGATCGACACGAACAATGGCCGCGTGCGTATCGGGCGGCACACAGGCGTTGCACGGCGCGCCGATATTGAAATACAACCAGCCATCCGGCCCCAGCGTCATGTATTTCCAGCCATGCGGCTCGTCTTTCGGCAGCGCGTCGAACACGATCACCGGCTTCGGCGGATTGTCGAGATTGTCTTCGATGTTGTCGTAGCGCAGGATGCGCGACAGCTCCGCCACATACAGCGCGCCGTTGTGAAACACGAGGCCGTTCGGACGATACAAGCCCTTCAATATCGTTTTGACTTCGCGCTTGCCGTCTTTCTCAACCACCGCGTAGACGTTCTCGATCAGGCGCGTGCCGACAAACACCGTGCCCTTTGCCCCCACCGCAATGGAGCGTGCGTTGGGCAAGCCCTGCGCCCACAGCTCGATGCTGAAGCCCGGCAGCAGTTTGATTTTGTCGAGCTTCATCTCCGACGCGGGTTTGGCGGTCAGCCCCGGCGGATTCGGTGCGAGCGTGGAACTCTTCATCGACTCCGGCCGTCCCTGCTGCCACGACGGGGGCGGCGGCGGCGCGAGCGGTTGTTGCGCGGGCTGCACCTGCGGCGCGGGCGCTGCTTGAACGACTGACGCGGCGGGCTGCTGTGCGCTGACGGGATTAACCGTCGCCAACACGGCAGCGGCAAGCGCAATCCACCCGGCAACCTTGCTCACAGTGGAGCGTGTGAAAAATGAACGCATGATTTCCTCTGAAAAAATAACGATTGATATTTATCAACGGCGCACGAGCAGCGGCTTCGGCGCAAATTTTCGCGAATCATTATGCCGCAAAATGCGCCATGAATGAATCATAACTTATTGTTTTAAAACCGATACTTACGATGATATCACTCGGCGCGGCAATGCGCGTCAGCGACACTACTCCGCGCGCAACCCGGCGGCCTTGACCACCGTCTGCCAGCGCCGCAGATCGCTGTCGATCAGTGCTGCGAATTCATCGCGCGTGGTCGAACGCGCTTCGCCGCCCTGATTGGCGAAGCGCTCGCGCACATCCGCGCCGCCGGTGATCTGCACCAGTTCCGCATTCAGTCGCGCGAGTATCGCAGGCGGCGTGGCGGCGGGGGCGAACACGCCGTACCAAGTCGCGCTTTCAAAATCCGGCAGGCCCTGTTCGGCGATGGGCCGCACGTCGGGCAATACCGGTGAGCGCTTGCGGCTGGTAATGCCGAGCGCTTTTAACTTGCCACTCTTCACCAGCGGCAGCGCATTGGTAATGCCCGACATCACCAGCTCGATCTGACCGCCGACGAGATCAACCACCGCTGGCGCCACGCCCTTGTACGGCACGTGCGTGATATCCACCTTGGCCTGATACTTGAACAACTCGGTCACCAAATTGATGACCCCGCCCACGCCCGACGAACCGTAGCGCAGCTTGCCGGGATTCGCCCGCGCAAACGCGATCAGCTCCTGCACCGTGTTGGCGGGCACGGACGGATGCGCCACCAGCACACCCGGCTGCTCGAACACCAGTGACACCGGCGCGAGATCGCGCTTGGCGTCGTACGGCAGCTTGCGTATCACCGCCGCGTTCATGGTCAGCGCCGACGACGCGATTAACAACGTATAACCGTCGGCGCTCGATTTCGCGACCAGTTCAATGCCGATGATCGAACCACCGCCCTCGCGGTTAAACACCACCACGTTTTGCCCGAGACGCTGCGCCAGCCCCCCCGACACCACGCGCGCCACGATATCCGCCACACCGGCGGGCGCGAACGGCACCACCATGCGTATGGGTTTGGTGGGGTACGGTTGGGCAATCGCAACACTTGACGATAGCACCAAGACGCAGGGCGTCAATAAGCGAAGCGCATTGCGCCAAATGCCAGCTCTCCTGCATGGCGTATCCCATGCGGCGCAATACCGATTGCGCCCTACAACCCCGTTCTGCTTCACGATGCGCCTCACGATTTTTCCTCCGCACGAAACACCGGCAACGTCGTCTCGTCATCTTGCTTTTCAAATGCCACCTGCACGCGCATACCGATACTCACCGCATCCGGTTGCACCTGCGTCAACCGCGTCATCAGATGCGGGCCTTCGTCCAGCGCCACCACCGCCACCACGTACGGCACCAGCGCCTCGAAACCCTTGCTCGGCGCGCGATGCACCACCGTAAAACTGTAAACCGCGCCGTTGCCGCTGACACGCTGCCAACTGAACTGCATTGCGCCGCAGTGCGGACAAGCCGTGCGCGGATAAAAATGAAACTTCGCGCACGCATCGCAGCGCGGCAGCTTCAGTTCGCCTTGATGTGCCGCCTGCCAGTAGGGTGCGGTCAGCGCATTGGGTGATGGTAAAGGGCGAGGAAATGTCATGGGGCGCGATTCAATTTCAATGAATGAGTAGGTTGGCGCTGAGCCTGCGAAGCCCAACACAACCATCGCGGCAACTCTCCGCTGCCGTGGCAATATCACGTGCCGTTGTGTTGGGCTTTTCAGCCCAACCTACAAAAACACGGTCGATGCGACTCTCGGCGATTCTCATTTTCATAAACTCAATATCAGCGTGCAATGTATCGCAATGGTGCCGCCGTTGCCATGCACCAGCGCGAGCTTGGCGTCCGCCACTTGCCGCGCGCCGGCCTGCCCGCGTAATTGCCGCACGCCTTCGAGCACGTGAAACAATCCACCGCCCACGCCCGGATGCGCGCACGACAGCAAACCGCCATGCGTGGTCACCGGCAATTCACCACCGAGCGCAATGCGCCCGCCCTGCACAAACGCACCGCCCTCGCCCTTTTTGCAGAAGCCCAGGTCTTCCAGCTCAATGATGACGGTGATGGTGAAGCAATCGTACAGTTCGGCCACGTCGATATCCGCGTGCGTCACGCCTGCCATCGCGAATGCCTTTTTGCCGGACATCACCGCACCACTGTGCGGCAGGTTCATCGCCTCGCCCACATAGCTGTGCGAGAGGCCGTAGCCTTGCCCCATCAGCCGCACCGGTTTCTGTTTCAAATCGCGCGCGCGGTCAGCGCTGGTCACAATCGCCGCCGCCGCACCGTCCGACACCAGCGCGCAATCAAAGCGTTTCAGCGGTGACGTAATCATCGGCGAATCCAGTACCTCGCGCACGGTGAGCGGCTTTTGCTGATGCGCATTCGGATTCAGCGATGCGTGCTTGCGTATCGTCACCGCCACTTCCGCCATCTGTTCTTCAGTCGTGCCGTACTCGTGCCTATGCCGCTGTGCGATCAACGCATAATTCGACGCCACCAGCGGCCCATACGGCACTTCAAACTGCGGATGTGCGGCGCCGGATTCCGCCATCGTCTGCACCGCCGACGAGCGCGTGCGGTTGGTCAACAGATTTTGTCCGGCGACGCACAACACGGTGTGACATTGCCCGGACGCAATCGCCATCGCCGCATGATGAATCATCGCGCAACCCGACGCGCCCGCGAGATCGAGCGTGGACAAATACGCCGGCTGCACGCCGAGAAAACTCGACACCACGCCGCACGGCATGTTCCACGGCTCCACGCGCACCGGCGTGGTGATCAGGCCGTCGATGTCGGCCAGCGTAAGCCCGGCATCGGCGAGTGCGGCATGCGCCGCGTCGCTTTGCAGTTGCAGCGCACTGCGGTCGGGCACTTTGCCGACGCGGCTTTCGCCTATGCCGACGATGCGGGTATCAGATACATTCATGAGGTGTATTGTATTGATAAACGAAATCCGCGCGTCAAAAAAGCCCCTTCCCCTTCAGGGGGAAGGCTGGGATGGGGGTGGGGTGCCGGTGATATCAATATTGCTTCGTTACCCCATCCCCACCCTAACCCTCCCCTTGAAGGGGAGGGAAATCATCATGCGGTTAACCAGCATCACGACGTCCGCTTCAACACGTCTTTCGCGATCAACATGCGCTGCACTTCGGATGACCCCTCGCCGATGCGGTAATGGCGCACGTCGCGATACATGCGTTCTATCGGATACCCCTGCACGATGCCCATGCCGCCGTGGATTTGCACCGCGCGATCCGCCACGCGCCCCACCATTTCGGAGCAATACAGCTTGCACACACTGGGCGCCGTCCCCACGTCCTTGCCTGCATCGATTTGACTCAGCGTTTGATACACCATCGCGCGCGCGGCAACGATATCCACTTCCGAATCCGCCAGCATCCACTGGATCGCCTGCCGCTCCGCCAACGGCTTGCCGAAGGTGACGCGCGCTTTCGCATGCTGCGCCGACATTTCCAGCAGGCGATCCGCCGTGCCGATGCACGAACACGACACCGCCATACGGCCATCGCGCAACGACTCTTTCGACAGATCGAAGCCCTGCCCCGGCTTGCCGAGCACGGCGCTGTCGGGCACTTTGCAGTTGTCGAACTCCAGTTCGGCAAGCTTGATCACATCCGAGCCCATGGTGGTATCCACGCGCGACACCTTGAAGCCGGGTGTGCCGCGATCCACCAGAAACGCCGTCACGCCGCCGCGCGTGCGCTTCACCGGATCGGTTATCGCAATCACGGTGACGAAATCCGCGTCGTGCGCGCCGTTGATGTAATGCTTGCGGCCGTTGAGTAGCCAGCCGCCTTCTACCTTATCCGCGCGGGTCGTCATGGCAGAATTGTCGGAGCCGCCCGCAGGCTCGGTGAGCGCGAACGCGGTGCGCTTCGTGCCGTCCATCAGGCCGGTCAAATACTTGTTGCGCTGTTCCGGCGTGCCGTGGCGTGAGATCGCAATCGGCGTCAATCCACCGCCGCTGCTGGCCAGCAGGCCGAACACGCGATGCGAGCGGCTGAACGCTTCGAGCATCAAGCCATACGGAAACAAGCCCATGCCCGCGCCGCCCACTTCCACCGGCAGACGCATCGAGAGATATCCCTGTTTGCCCAGCAACGGCAGCAGGTGTGGCGGCAGTTCGCCGGTTCTGTCGATGTCGTTTTCCAGCGGTTCCAGTTCGGCTTTGGCGAATTTGCGCAGCGCTTCGCGCATTTGCGTTAACTCGGGCGTCAATTCAAATCTCATGTCACTCTCCCCCGGCAACTGCGCGATAGCTCACCATGGCTCGCTCGGCCTCTTCAAGCGCGGCGCGCATGGGCTTGCGCAGCCACGCCTTGCTTGCCGCGAAGGCTGGCGGATTTTTGGCCATCAGATTACGCGCCATTTTTTCAGCCTGCGTCATTACGTCGATTCGCGGCACAACGGCGTGAACCAAGCCATGTTGCTTGCCCTCTGCGGCACTCAACGGGCGCGCGCTTTGCACCAGGTCATACGCCAGCGCGCCGCCGATTAACGGTTGCAGTATCGCCAACCCGGCCAGCGGCGGCGTGCCCAGATCAATTTCCGGCAACGCAAAGGATGCCGTGTCCGATGCCACGATCCCATCCGCCAGCGCCGCGATCATAAAACCGCCGCCGCTCGCCACGCCGTTCACCGCGGCCACCACCGGCTTGGCAAAATCCACCAGCGCCATCAACACCGCGAAAAACGCCGTAGACCGCGCCTGGCGAAATTCATCCGGTGCCATCGTTACCATTGGCGGAGTCTGACGCACATCCACACCACCGGAAAAAACCCGCTCACCCGCTCCGGTGATCAGCACGCCGCGCACCGCTGCATCACTGCGCGCGTTGCGCAAGGCTTCGCCGAGCCCGCGCGTCATTTCAATCGTCATCGCGTTGGCTTTTTGCGCGCGACTCAAAGTGATGCACAGCAGGCCATCACGATTTTCAATCAACAGCTCCGGATGTAAATTATTCATATAAAACAAATACTTATAAGTTATACAATTCATCCAGCGTTGCCGCCTTCTCAATCGACCACACCAGTTCCAGCACGCGATCACATTTGGCCTTGCCCACCATCGGCTCGCAATTGGAGCGGAACTTGTGCATGAGGTCTTCGTCAGTCATCGGGTTTTCCACTTCGCCCTTCGGGTTCAACACGCGCTGCTCGAAGGATTGCCCGTTCATCAAGGTCACCTTCGCCACGCCCGAACGGCAGCCCGGATAAATGCGCTCGCACTCGGCATCCGCGACAGCCGTCGTCACGTTAATCAGCCGCTGCACCTCGGCGCTCTGGATATTCACCGGGTCGTACGTGCCCACGGTCACTTCGCCATAGCGCATCGCCAACGCCGCGCTCACCGGCGCGCTCATCTGCGCGTCGAGCAGGCTGTGCGCGTGGCGATGGTCATGCCCGCGCGCGCCGACTTCGTAGAGGCCGACATCGATACGCGCCACGTCAGACGGCGCGATGGCGTGCTTTGTGCGCAGATCACGCACCGCGTCCAGCGCCGCATGAAAATGCCGGCACGCCGGATACGGCTTGAAGTACACGTTGGTGATTTCAAAACGCTCGCCCAGCGCATCGCACATGCGTGACTCGACGGCGTTTTCCCCAGCCATCACGTTAAACAGGCCATGCTTGCCCTCCAGCACCTGCTCCGGCCCGGTGAGACCGCGCTTCGCGAGCTCGGCGCAGGTGATGCCATCACGTGCCGCTTTGCCCGGATGGATGCGTTTGACTTCCGCGCCGCCAAAGAGATATTCGCGCAGGCCCGACGAAAAACTGCCCGCGATACCCATCGCATCCAGCGTGGTTTTGGCATCGAGATGGAGCAAACGCGACACCCCCGCCGCCGCACCCACCACGCCTGCCGTGGGCGTGTTGTGAAAGCCGCGCTTGGCGGATGTGGGATGCACGGTGGCGGCGATGCGCGCGGTGATGTCGTACGCGGCAACCCCGGCGGCGATCAAGTCTTTTGCGCTGGAGCGCTGCCTCTCCGCAATGGCGAGCAGGGCGGGAAACACCGCACCCGACGGATGCACCGAACCCTTGGTAAAGCCATCGTCGAAATCCAGTCCGTGCGTGCTGGTGCCGTTCACAAACGCGGCATTGGGGCACGACAGGCGCGTTGTCGTGCCCATCACCACGGCCTCGCGCGACTGATCCCAACTGGAAACGTAATCGAATACGATGCGCGTCGGCTCCATTTTCGAACCGGCAATCGCGCAGGTCAGGTAATCGAGCAGCGCGCGTTTGAACGCATGCACGGCGTTCGCGGGCAGCTTGTCGTAAGTTAACGCCGATGCGAATTCAGCGACTCTTTTGCTGGCGCCGGCGGCCTGCTGCGGATTGTTGGTTGCGGTGTCCATGGCGTATGGCCTTTCATATTGTGATTGGAGTGGAGGTCGCCTTTAACGTCAACGTCCCTTGAAAACCGCCGCGCGTTTTTCCTTGAACGCGGTTACGCCTTCAATATGATCGTCGGTGAGCTTGGCGATGGCCTGGCACAGGTTTTCCTGCTCCAGATGCGCTTCAAGGTTGGGCGTGTACATACCCTGGAACATTTTTTTCGCCAGCGCCAACGCAAACGTAGCCGACCCTGCCATCTCCTGCGCCAGCGCCAGCGCATTCGCTTCCAACTCGGCATCCGGCACCACACGGTTGATGATGCCCCACTCGCGTGCTTCTTCGGCCGGCAACATGCGCGCGGTGTAGACCAATTCTTTAGCGCGCGCGACGCCGATGCGCTGGGTCAAAAAGAAAATCGAACCGCCGTCGGGCACCAGGCCTATCTTCTTGAATACTTGGGAGAATTTCGCGGTGTCCGATGCAACCACCAGATCGCACGCCATCGCGATTGAAAAACCGATGCCCACCGCCGCGCCGCGCACCGCCGCGATCACCGGCTTTTCCAGATTGACGATAGCGTTAATCATCGCATGGCGCGTTTGCATGCGCGCGCGGCCCGCCGTGAGGTTGGTGTTCACCATGGTGGTCACATCGCTGCCCGCGCAGAACGCGCGCCCGGCGCCGGTCAGGATCACCGTGCGCACGTTGTCGTCGGTTTGAAACTGCGCGAACAACTCCGTTAACCGATTATACATTTCATCGGTCAGGGCGTTCAGTTTGTCGGGACGATTCAGTGTGACATACGCGATGTTGTTTTCCAGCTTGTAATCTATGACCACTTCAGATGCTCCTTTAGTCAAACTTCAAAAACGTATTAACCACGGATGAACACAGATAACCCCGCAACTGTCGTTCCCGCGCAGGCGGGAACCCATAACACCGTGCCATTGGAGACTAAACGTTCCCATCCTACCTTCCCAGAGGGAAGGGGATACCCGCCTACGCGGGAATGACGTGTCTGGGTGATTGCGTTTTTAATCTATGTAAATCCGTGGCAAAAGTATTATTTATCCCTCGGCGGCCGCTGCGAAAAGCGCCGGTCAAAAATAATTTCTGCCAGCCGGTTCTTAAGCATTTCCACCGAGCCGCCGGCGATCATCCAACCACGGCAGCGTTTCAGACAATATTCAACCAGCGTCTCCTGCGTGTAGCCCAACCCGCCCATCACCTGCATCGCTTCATTGGCGACATCAAAGCCGGTCTGGTTGCACATCAGTTTGGCGATTGCGGTTTCCTCCGCATCCGGAAACCCCTTATCCGCATTGGTCGCCGCGCGATACAGCAGCAACTGCGCGGCCTCCAGCTTCATTTTCATCTCGGCGAATTTCCATTGCAGGCCCTGAAACTCACACAACGGGCGACCAAACTGCTTACGCGTCAACGCGTATTCGCGCGCGAGGTTGAAGCAGTAGCGCCCATACGCCAGCGAGCGCGAGGCGTTGCCCACGCGTTCGGCGTTAAAGCCCTGGATCTGTTTTTTGAAGCCGCCCGCCGGCAACAGCACGTCTTCCGGCGGCACATACACGTTATCGAAAAATATCGGCGCCCATTCGTTGCCCGACATGAATTTGCCCGGCTTGCCTATCGAAAACCCCGGCGCGCTACGCCGCAACATCACCGAGCCGATGCCGCCGACACCCGGCCCGTAGCGCACGTACACCAGATACTGATCCGCGTGCGGATTCGGAAACACCTTCTGTCCATTGATACGAAAGCCCGCGCCGTCGGGCGTGGCGCTGGTCTGCAAATCGGTGGTGGCCGACCCGGCATCGGGCTCGGTCATCGCCACGGCGATCACCTCATCGCCTTTGAGCAACGGTTGCAGATAGCGTTTTTTCTGATCCGCCGTGGCGAAATGCGCCAGCACACGGATGGCGCCGAAGTTGCCTTCCTGAATCACGTCCGCGCTGCGCGGACACACCAGCGCCACTTGTTCGATGGCGAGCACTGCGTCCATCAACGTACCGCCGGCGCCGCCATCGGCCTCGGGCAGCGTGATGCCGAGCAGCCCAGCCGCCGACATTTTGCGGGCGATCTCGTGCGGAAATTGCGAAATCTGACCGCGCGCGACAGCGCCTTCGGCCAGCTCTTTGCGCGCGAACGCCGCAACGGAATCGCGGAACGCGCGTTGATCTTCGGTGAGTGTGAAATCCATGAGTAAGAACCAGAATGAGGGTGGGTGATGACGCCCTACTCGACCCGCAGCGGGCAAATGGAAGTGGGGAAGTGATATTTTAGTCCATCGCAGCGCCCAGGAAACGGGGGATTGCGCTTGATGACACGATGGAACAATAATTCACGGGATCGCGCTTTCGCGAATCGCAATGACAACCCTTCGGAATAACGCAATGCGAACTTGCCGGCTGATGACGATACTTGCAGGACTGCTGCTGATCCCCATCAGCGTCCATGCTCAACCCAACTATCCAAGCCGGCCGATTCGGCTGATCGTGCCCTTCCCGCCCGGCGGGCAACTGGATATCGTCGCGCGCTTGCTGGCGCCGAAACTCTCCGAGTCCTTTAAACAATCGGTGGTGGTGGACAATCGTGCCGGCGGTGGCGGCTCCATCGGCGCCGAGATCGCGCTGCGGGCCGAGGCCGACGGCCACACCCTGGTGATCGTGTCGGGCGCTTACGCGGCCAATGCCGCGCTGTACAAGTTGCCGTTCGATCCGCTGATTGATATGACGCCGATCGCGCTGATCGGGGAAACCAGCTTCGTGCTCACGGTACATCCGTCGCTGGCCGCCACGAGCGTCAAGGAATTGATCGCTTACGAAAAATCCAACACAGGCAAACTCAATTATGGATCGGGCGGCAACGGCACCAGCACCCATCTTTCCGCCGAGCTGTTCAACCACATGGCCGGCACGCGGCTGACGCACGTGCCCTACAAAGGCGTAGGCCCCGCGCTCAATGATTTACTCGGCGGACAAATTCAAATCATGTTCGCCGATCTGGCGCCGGCCATTCCCTATATCAAGGCCAATCGGCTGCGCGGCATTGCGGTCACCACGGCCAAGCGCTCCAGCGCCATGCCCGCGATACCTGCACTGGGCGAAAGCTTGACCGGCTATGAGGCCGTGAGTTGGTCCGCAACCCTGGGGCCAAAAGGCATGCCCAAGGACATCGTGACGCGCTGGAATCGCGAGATCAATCGTATTATTCAATTGCCCGAATTCAGAGAGCGCATGTTGGCCGACGGCATAGAGCCCGCCGGCGGATCACCGGAGCGCTTGCGTGACGCGCTTCATCGCGAAATCGCAAAATGGCGAAACGTGGTAAAGATCGCCGGTATTCAAGCGGGAACCTGATGGTATTTATAAGCGGCAATCGCCACATGAAAGCGCGAACTAAATGAGAGTCAAACCGAGTGCGTGGATGGCGCTACTGCCCGGCCTGCTGATCACGGCAGGCACGGCATGCGCCCAGCAGCCCTACCCCACCAAACCCATCCGTCTGATCGTGCCCTTCCCGCCCGGCGGGCAGACCGATATCGTCGCGCGCGTGCTGGCGCCGAAACTCTCCGACGCCTTCAGGCAAACCATCGTCATCGACAATCGCGCCGGAGGCGGCGGCGCCATCGGCACAGAAACGATGGTGCGCGCAAACCCCGACGGCTACACCCTGCTGTTGGTCGCCGCCGGATATGCCACCAATGCCGCGCTCTACAAATTGCCCTACGATCCCGTCACCGACGTATCACCGATTGCACTGGTCGGCGAATCCGGCTTCGCCATCGTCGCCCACCCGTCGGTCGCCGTCATGAACGTGAAGGAATTGATCGCCTACGACAAAGCCCAACCCGGCAAGCTGAATTTCGGTACCGGCGGTACCGGCACCAGCACGCACTTTGCAGCCGAACTGTTCAACCAGATGGCGGGCACCCGAATGACGCATGTGCCGTACAAGGGCGCCGGCCCCGCGCTGATCGACGTGCTCGGCGGACAAATCCAACTCAATTTCGGCGCAATGCCCACGATGGTGTCGCAGATCAAATCCGGACGACTGCGTGGCATCGCCGTCACCACGGCAAAGCGCTCGGCCACCGTTCCCGATGTACCGACAGTAGCCGAAGCCGTGCCCGGCTATGAAGCCGTGGGCTGGGTCGGCGTCTTTGGACCCAAGGCGCTACCCAAAGAAATCCTCGCGCGCTGGAACAGCGAAATCAATCGCGTGCTGCAATTGCCCGACGTAAGAGAACGTCTGGCCAGCGACGGCATGGAGCCCGTGGGCGGCACGCCGGAAAATTTCCGCGCCCTGCTCAAACGCGATGTCGCGAAGTGGCAAAAAGTGGTCAAGGTTGCCGGCATCCGGCCCGGCGGCTGATCCCGTTCAGGGGTCGATGGCGGATGCGGATTTGACCTTTGCGCGCAGCACGAATTTCTGTATCTTGCCGGTCGACGTTTTCGGCAGCGGACCGAACACCACCTGCTTCGGGACTTTAAAGCGCGCCATGCGCGAGCGGCAGTGCTCAATGATTTCCTGCTCGGTCGGTTGCATGCCGTCTTTTAACTCGATAAACGCGCAGGGCACCTCGCCCCACTTCGCATCAGGCATGGCCACCACCGCCGCCGCCAGCACCGCCGGATGGCGATATAGCGCGTCTTCGACTTCCAGTGACGAAATGTTTTCGCCGCCGGAAATAATAATGTCTTTCGAGCGATCCTTGATTTTGACGTAACCATCGGGCTGCATCACCGCCAGATCGCCGCTGTGAAACCAGCCGCCGGCGAAGGCCTCTTGCGTGGCTTTTTCGTTTTTGAGGTAGCCCTTCATGGTGATGTTGCCGCGAAACATAATCTCGCCCATGGTCGCGCCGTCGTGCGGCACGGGTTGCATCGTCTCCGGGTCCATTACCGTCATGCCCTCTTGCAAGTGATAGGCCACGCCCTGACGGCCATTCAACTCCGCGCGCTGCTCCACCGGCAGCGCGTTCCAGTCTTCGTGCTTGGCGCACACCGCCGCCGGGCCGTAGGTCTCGGTCAGCCCGTACACATGCGTGAGGTTAAAACCCATCTTCTCCAGACCTTCGATCATCGCCACCGGCGGCGCGGCTCCCGCAACCAGCGCGTTGACCGATTGCGCTATGCCCTGCTTCATCGCGGCGGGTGCGTTGAGCAGCAGGTTATGCACCACCGGCGCGCCGCAATAGTGCGTAACCTTGTGCGCGCGGATCAGATCAAAAATCGCCTGCGCCTCCACGCGGCGCAAACAGATATTCGTGCCCGCCGCCGCCGCAATCGTCCACGGAAAACACCAGCCGTTGCAATGAAACATCGGCAGCGTCCACAAATACACCGGGTGCTGCGGCATGCCCCAGCTCAACATATTGCTCACCGCGTTGAGATACGCGCCGCGATGGTGGTACACGACCCCCTTGGGGTTGCCGGTGGTGCCCGAGGTGTAGTTAAGCGAAATCGCATTCCACTCGTCGGCGGGCAATTGCCATGAGAAATGGGCGTCGCCGCCGGCGATAAACGTTTCGTAATCTGTGTCACCCAACCGCTTGCCGCCGACAAACGCAGGATCATCCACGTCGATCACCAGTGGCTTGCTCTTGACCAGGGCAAGCGCCTTTTCAACCGTCGGCGAAAACTCGCGATCCGTCAGCAGCACTTTCGCTTCGCCGTGATCGAGCATGAACGCAATCGCCTCGGCGTCGAGTCGCGTGTTGAGCGTGTTCAACACCGCGCCACACATTGGCACACCGAAATGCGCCTCGTTCATCGCGGGCACATTCGGCAGCATCGTCGCGACCGTGTCGCCTTCGCCGATGCCGCGCTGTTGCAGCGCGGACGCCAGTCGCCTGCTGCGCGCGTACACCTCCGCCCACGTATACGTCATCGCCCCGTGGATCACTGCGGTACGCCGCGGATACACCTGTGCCGTACGCGCGAACAAAGACAACGGCGACAGCGGCGTGTAGTTCGCTGCCGTTTTATCGAGACCGCTATCGTAGGAATGCATGCGTCGCCCGCCTGCTCGGCCATAAAAATATACGTTTAAAAACATATACTTATAAATACCCACCCAAATATTCACACCTGCCCGCTACAGTTGCGCGAACAACCTTCCTTGATCGAGGTAGATCACTTTACGCTTGGCGGTAGCCTCGCTGGGTTTGAACCACAGCCGTTTTGACGCCGCATCCCACCCCATCGGCTTGCCGGTATAAGGATCGTGAAAGCGCGCATCCGCGTTCGCCACAAACGCTGCAGCGCCTTCGGCGCCCACGTCTTCCGCCAGCATCTGCACGCGCAGCCCTACGAGGCGATTGAACGCGTCCAGGTCATGCATGCGCAACACATAGCCGTCGAACGCGGGATTGGCAACGCCAAGCAGCACTTTTCCGATGGGATTGTCGAAATAGTCCCTAAGCGACAATTCGCCGGAAACCATCGGCACTTTTTTCCACTCGGCGGCAACGCTGCCCGCGGGCTTGAGCGAGGCGGCGGCCATCGCAGAATAGATTTCATAGGCTTTATTGAGCGTTGCGTTTTTCTTGTAGCCTATCGACCAGGATGCGAATTCGAATATCAATCCCTCGCGCAGTTGCTCGCCCGCCGAGGGAAATTTGTATGCCTGCTTTAGAAACGCAAACTCGCTTTCAAACACCCTGTCCATGCGCAACGCCGCCACATTGACCGGCTGCATCATGGCTGTCAGGCGCGCCGCGTGCGGCTTCAACTCCGCCGGAAAATGCTGCACCACATCCAGCACAAAACACAGGTCGCGCTGGTAAAGCGCATGCGCGATCATCTTGCCGATCAGGGTACGCGTGCCTTCGAGCATCACACGCTGAAACGCAAACTCGCGTTCAAGCATCGACAAGCCCTCTTCGACATTGCCCGACTGAAACGCTAACGCCGCACGCAACAGGTATGCGCGCTGCGTATGACTGATGCCCTGATACTGCGGTATCTGCGCATCGAGCCGCATCGGATAATCCAAAATTTCTTCGTAGCGGCGAAACGCCAGCAGCTTTTCGTAGCGCGCCATGTCTTCGCGGTAGGGGTCGAGTTTCGCGGCCACGCCGGATGCGTCGCCGCGCACAGCCGCGACACACGATGCCTGCGCCGCGTCGCAGATGTCCAGCCGCTTGGCGCGTTCGACGGGTGCGCGATTCTCCCTGCGATTTTCCTTTGCCGCCGCGCGTGCTTCGGCTACCCACGCGCTGGCGTACGCCATGCCGTCCTCGCCATCCGGCGCACTCATGGCGATGGCGGCGAAATATCCGTTTTCAGCGTCGGGTACCGATGAGGCACGCGGCTCACCGTACGCCGCAGCCTTGGGATCAACGGTGTCGTCGAACAAATTGAATGTGATCCACGCCGCCAGCGGCAACACCGCACACACCAGTAATGCGATAACGATCCGCTTCAGAAGTTTTTTCATGTTATCCGCCTCATGAACATAACTATATGTTTTTATTGGATATTTTATGTAAACGCATCACGAAACTTCAACACCGCCTCCTCGATGCGATCCACCGCAAACACCGTCAAACCGGCAATCGCTTGCTTGGGCTTGTTCGCTTTCGGAATCAACGCATGCGTAAAGCCAAGCTTGGCCGCCTCGCGCAACCGCTCCTGCCCGCGCTGCACCGGGCGCACTTCACCCGCCAAACCCACTTCGCCGAACACCACCAGCTTTGCCGGCAGCGGTTTGCTCTTGAGTGAGGACACCACCGCCATCATCACCGCCAGATCGGCCGCGGGTTCGGTGATGCGCACACCGCCCACCGCGTTGATAAACACATCCTGATCGAAACACGCGATGCCCGAATGCCGATGCAGCACCGCAAGCAACAGCGCAAGTCGATTCTGCTCCAGCCCCACCGAAAGCCGGCGCGGATTGGGTGCGTGCGCTTCATCCACGAGCGCCTGTATCTCCACCAGGATCGGGCGCGTGCCCTCCTGCGTCACCATCACACACGAGCCCGCGACCTCGCCGCTGTGCTGCGACAAAAATAGCGCCGACGGATTCGACACGCCCTTCAAGCCTTTTTCGCTCATGGCGAACACGCCGAGTTCGTTCACCGCGCCGTAGCGGTTTTTAAACGCGCGGATCAATCTAAAACTTGAATGCGTATCGCCCTCGAAATACAGCACGGTATCGACCATGTGTTCGAGCACGCGCGGCCCGGCCAGCGCGCCTTCTTTGGTGACGTGGCCCACCAGAATAATCGTGGTCGCGCCCGACTTCGCCACGCGCGTGAGCTGCGCCGCGCATTCACGCACCTGCGCCACTGAGCCCGGCGCGGAGGTCAGCGCTGACGAATACAAAGTCTGTATCGAATCGATCACCGCCACGTCAGGCTTTTCATGCTGGATCGTCGCCTGGATTTTTTCCAGATTGATTTCCGCCAGCACATGCACGTGGCTGCCATCGGCATCCAGCCGCTTGGCGCGCAGCGCAATCTGCTGTGCGGATTCTTCGCCGCTGACGTACAGCACTTTGCGCGTCGCGCCCATCGCCGCCAGCGATTGCAGCAGCAACGTCGATTTGCCGATGCCCGGATCGCCACCGATCAGCACCACGCCGCCCGGCACCAGCCCGCCGCCCAGCACGCGATCAAACTCCGACACGCCCGACGGGATGCGCGCTTCCTCGCGCGCTTCGACCTCCGACAGCCGCTGCAGCTTGCCCGCCTCGGCAATCAGGCCAAAGCGATTGCCACCCGCGGACACGTTTTCGTTCACACTTTCCACCAGCGTGTTCCACTGCTGGCAGCCGGGGCACTGGCCCTGCCACTTGGGCGACTGCCCGCCGCACTCGGTGCACACGTAGATTGTTTTTGCCTTAGCCATATTTCGCCATTAATCCGCCATTATTCGTCCGCTACAGCGCCCCCAACAACATCGGCCACACGAGCTGCCACACCTGACCAAAGGTATGCGCCTGCGGCGTGAGAACCGCTGCTGTTGCGGTGAAACCCCACGCCGCCACCAACACGATCGCCAGCGGTATCCACGTGCCCTTGAACACGCTGCCCATCCAGTCGGGATCCGTCGTGCGCTGCCCGGCCTTAATCAATCCGCCCGAGAGCAAGGCGTTGAACGCGGCATCGATCAGCACCTCCGGCCCCATGCTGATGACAAAGAACGCGCCGCCGATCGCCAGCGCAATCAGCCCCACCACAATCATGATGGCAAACGCGATCAGGCAACCGTCATCGCCGCCGCCGATGTCGCCCACCGCGTCGCCGACCTTGCCGCCCACGTTACTGAAAATTCCGCCGTCACTGCCGCCACCACCACTGTCCACCGGCACGGAAGCCCCCGCGCTTTCCATCGACAGCAAACTCATCTGCGGTGCAGCACCACCGTCAAAACTCGCCGTCGCGCCCCCGCCGCCGCTGGAACCGCCGCCCCCACTAAACGTGCCCGACGAGCCCCCGCCTGAAGATCCACCGCCCGACGACGAGAAACTGGGCAAATCACCCGACACATCGCTGCTGGAATTGTCGGCCCGGCGCGCGCCGCCACCCGCCCCCACATACGCCAGCCAGATGCGCACCCCTAGCAAAAACGCACCGTACGCCACCAGGATGGCGACGGTGTAACGAAAAAACATCGAATGCACACCCAGCGCGAACAAGCCCTTGGTCGTGAGCAACCCCGCGCTGAAGGTCCACAACAGCAGTATCGAGGTGTGGATGCGCAGCGCGAAACGCGAGCGCAAGACAGCGGCAATACGTTCGCGCGGCGTGCGCTTCGCACTATCCACGCGTTTGGGTTCGCTCGTCGTCTTGGTTTTGTTTGCTTTAGCCATGCGTCTCCACCACTGGCACGCGCGGCGCCAACGCACACAGCAATTCGTAGCCGACCGTGCCCGCCGCCGCCGCCACGTCGTCCACCGGATTACCCTCACCCCACAGCGTCACCGGCGTGCCCACTTGCGCCGAAGGCAAAGCGCTGATATCCACGCACAACATATCCATCGACACACGCCCCACTGTGGTGGTCATTGCTCCAGTCGTCACATCCCCCACGCGCACGGGTGTGCCGCCGGGGGCATGGCGCGGATAGCCGTCGGCGTAGCCACAAGCGACCACGCCGATGCGCGTGTCGCGCCGGGCGGTGTAGGCGCCGCCGTAACCCACGGTGTCGCCGGCTTTCAGGTGTTGCACGGCGATGAGCTGCGAGGTGAGCGTCATCACCGGCTTCAAGCCCAGTTGCGCGGCGCTGATGTCGGCGAACAGGGTGGCGCCGTAGAGCATGATGCCGGGGCGCACCCAATCGGCGTGGGTTTCGGGGTAACGCACGATGGCCGCGGAATTCGCCAGTGTGCGCGGCAAACGCGTGTCACCTATGATTTTTTCAAATTGGGTCATCTGCCACGCCACGCCGCGCGCATCATCCGCGTTGGCGAAATGCGTCATCAGGGTGATCTCGCCCACTGCGGCGTTGGCGCGCAACGCCGCCAGCGCATCCGTATATCCGGACGCGGTAAAACCCAACCGATTCATGCCGGTGTTGAGTTTGAGCAGCACGTTGAGCCGCGCGCCGGATGGGGCCTGACGCAGCATCGCGATCTGTTCCGCGCCATGCACCACGGTATCGATGCGATGTTCGCTCAGCGCCGCCAGTTCGCGCGCGTCAAAAATGCCTTCGAGCAGCACGAGGCGTTGTTTGTAGCCGGCCTCACGCAGCGCAATCGCGGCGTCGAGTTCGAGCAGCGCGAATCCGTCCACGCCCGCGTCCGCCAGCGCGCGCGCCACGCGCGTCACGCCATGGCCGTAGGCATTGGCTTTGACAACCGCCAGCACGCGCGACTGCTTTGCGTGTAGCCGCACCACGCCGAGGTTATGGCGCAGCGCGGATAAATTGATAGTCGCCGTCAGGGGTCTTGACAAAATTTACTTTAAAAACATATAGTTATGTTGTTTTAATCGAGCTTGATGCCCGCGTCTTTCACCACCTTGGCCCAGCGCACGGTCTCCGCCTGAATATAACTGGCGAATTGCTCCGGCGTGTTGGTGGCGGACACCAAGCCCATTTCCAGCAGCTTCTGGCGCACATCCGCCGGCGCCAGCGCCTTGACGATTTCGCTGTTGAGGCGCTCGATGATCGGTCGCGGCGTGGCGCCCGCGACAAAAATACCCGCCCAGTTGTTGACGGCGAATCCCGGCACGCCGGCTTCGGCGACGGTGGGCACGTCGGGCAACAGCGCGAAGCGTTGCGAACCGGCCACCGCCAGCGTGCGCACGCGGCCCGCGCGGATGTACGGCATACCGGTGGCGAGCGTGGCGAAAATCAATTGGATGTTGCCGGCCATCAAATCCACCATCGCCAACGGGCCGCCCTTGTACGGCACATGGGTCATGCGTATGCCCGACATCGCGCCGAGCATTTCCGCCGCCAGATGGTCACCCGCGCCAGCACCCGACGAACCGTAGTTCAATTCACGCGGCCGCTGCTTCGCCAGCGCGATCAACTCCTTCAACGTTTTCGCCGGCAGCGTGGGATGCACCACCAGGCCGTTGGGCACTTCGCCGGTGATGGTCACGGGGGC
>CANIID010000070.1 GCA_947467315.1 Betaproteobacteria bacterium
CGGCAGCCAAGAACGCTAAAGGCGCTCCGCCCAAAAAATGATGCGTAACTATCTCATACCTCTGTTTGCTTGCACCGTGCTGCTGTCGGCATGCGGCAGCGAAAAACACGCCGACCTGCGACAGTTCGTCAAGGACTCGGACAATATGCCGCGCGGTCGCATTCCGCCACTCCCGGAAGTCCAGCCTTACGTGCCGGTAGAGTATGCGGCATTTGATCTGACCGATCCGTTTAAACCCCGAAAAATCGAGCCCCCCAAAGGCACGACCGTGGCGGGCGGCGTACAGCCTGACGTCAATCGCCGTCGCGAGCCGCTGGAAGCATACCCGCTGGAAGCGCTGAAAATGGTGGGCATCCTCAAGCAAAAAGGATACTTCGCGCTGGTGAAAACGCCCGACAACAACTTGTTTCAAGTCAAGTCCGGCAATTACCTCGGACAAAATTTCGGGCGGATCACAGAAATTTCCGACGCATCCATAAAACTCAGAGAAATCGTACAGGACAGTAACGGCAACTGGGAAGAGAAGGACCAGACGCTGTTGTTGCAGGAATGACCAGGAGAATAAGATGAAAATAACCAATCCGTCGTTGTTATTGTTAGCGCGTGTGCGTAACGTTCTGCTTGCGACCCTGCTGGGGTTAGGTGCGCAGGCAGCGCATGCCCAGAACAGCATCGAGAGCGTCAATGTCTCGCCGCAGAGCGGCGGCAAAATCGTCGTACGCGTGGGCCTTAAAGAAGCGCTGGCGACGCCGCCGGCCGGCTTCACGGTAAACAATCCGCCGCGACTGGCATTCGATTTTTCAAACACCACTAATGCACTCGGTAAAAATGTGCAAGACGTGTCGGACGGCGATGTGCGCCGGATTAATGTGGTGCAAGCAGGCAATCGCACGCGCATGGTGCTGGAATTGTCGCGTGCCTTGAATTACGAAACACAAATTGACGGCAAGACCGTGCTGATCACCTTGCAGGGCGTCGCGGCTGCGGCAGCAGGCACGTCGGGGCAGCGATTTGCCGAGCCAACGGTTGGAAGTCAAAAACATAGCCTGCGTAATGTCGACTTCCGTCGCGGCAACGCCGGCGAGGGCCGTGTGGTCATTGACCTGTCCGACAGCCAGGTAGGCATAGATCTACGCAAGCAAGGCCGTTCCATCGTAGTGGATTTTGTGAATTCCGACTTGCCCTCCAATCTGGCCAAGCGCTTCGATGTCGCTGACTTCGGCACACCGGTTCAGCTGATTGAAGCCACCAAGCAGGGTAACGGTGCACGTGTGGTTATCACACCGACAGGCAACTGGGAACATTCCGCGTACCAAGCCGAAAACCGTTTTATCGTCGAAGTCAAACGCGTGGTTGAAGACCCGAATCGCTTGGTGCAAAAAGGCTTTGCGGGCGAAAAACTCTCGCTCAACTTCCAGAATGTCGAGGTGCGGTCGGTGCTGCAAGTGCTGGCGGACTTTACGGGATTAAACATTATTACCAGTGATTCCGTCACCGGCAACCTAACCTTGCGTCTCAAGGATGTCCCTTGGGATCAAGCGCTGGACATTATCCTGCGCAGCAAAGGTCTGGACATGCGCAAGGATGGCAATGTGGTGTGGATCGCGCCTCGCGATGAGTTGGCGACGCGTGAAAAATTAGCCTTGGAGTCACGCTCGCAAATATCCGATTTGGAGCCGACGCAGACGGAACGGTTTCAGATTAACTATCAAAAGGCCGAGTTGATCATGCCGCAACTGGTCAATCCGCAAAACCGCCTGTTGTCCAAGCGCGGCAGTGTGACGATAGATGCCCGCTCGAATCAACTGTTTGTTCAGGACACGCCCTCGCGACTTGAAGAGGTCCGGCGCCTGATCCGTGCCGTGGACATTCCCGTGCGCCAAGTCATGATCGAATCGCGTATCGTCGAGGCTAGTGATACGTTTGGCCGTAATCTGGGCATGCGCATGGGTTACTTGGAAAGTAATACTGCACGCCCCAATTTTACGGTTGGCGCCGAGATGGTTAACACAGGGCAAGCTGCCGGACTCGTCCTAGGTGGTCCTGCGGTGATCAACGGTCCTGGACTTCAGGTCAATTTGCCAGGTGCCGGGCTCAATGGCGCAGCGGCTGGTACTTTCTCCACCCTAATTTTTAACAGGTCTCGTTCCAGAATTCTTTCCTTGGAACTGACCGCGTTGCAGGCGGATGGCAAAGGCAAAATCATTTCCAGCCCGCGGGTTATCACGGCCAACCAGACCGAGGCGACCATCGAGCAAGGCACCGAGGTGCCGTATCAGCAGGCGTCGTCCAGCGGTGCGACCACCACGACCTTCAAAAAAGCAGTGCTGTCCCTCAAGGTTAGGCCGCAAGTGACGCCCGACGATAATGTGATCATGACGTTGCGGGTCAATAAAGACTCCGTACTCCCGGCTGCGGCGGGCGCCATTCCCGCGATCGACACTAAAAATGTAACCACGGAAGTACTGGTAGAAAACGGCGGGACGGTGGTTATCGGCGGGATTTATCAACAAACCGAGAGCACGGCTACCACCAAGGTTCCGGTGCTGGGCGATCTCCCGTACGTGGGCTTCCTGTTCAAGAACAATTCGAAAACGGATAACCGTAGCGAGCTGTTGATATTCATCACACCGAAAATTCTCAAAGATAATCTGAGCCTGCAGCAGTAGCATTGGATCGCTCGGCTTGCAAAAGCGGCGTCTTCGGACGCCGCTTTTTTTCAGGTGGTCGCGGGAGTAGGTTGTGATTTCCGCACCACATTTTGATCGGGCTAGAATCTGCCCATGAGCAATATGAATAATCTTCCCCTGCCCGAACCCATTTTCGGAAATATTATTCTTGTCGGACTGATGGGCGCTGGAAAAACCTCCGTGGGCAAGGCTCTGGCGCGTATTCTCGGCAAGAATTTCATCGACTCTGATCAGGAACTGGAGCGCACCACTGGCGTAAAAATTCCCCTGATCTTTGAAATCGAAGGTGAGGCCGGATTCCGCGCGCGTGAAAGCAAAACATTGGCGGACTTGGTGCAACTGCGTAATATTGTGCTGGCAACCGGAGGCGGCGCGGTATTGGCCAAGGAAAACCGCGAATTGCTGGCGGCCAACGGAACGGTGATTTACCTGCGCGCGCCGGTGCGGTCGCTGGTCAAACGCACGCGGCGTGATCGCAGCCGGCCGTTGTTGCAAGTGCCTGATCCCGCCGCCAAACTTACCGCATTGTATGAGCAGCGCGACCCGCTCTACTGCGAAGTCGCCCATCTGATTGTCGATACCGGCGACCAAAGTGTGCGCGTACTGGCCGGGCAGATTGAAGCTAAACTCCAGGCTCTCGCCAATACAACCCCTGCGGCGGCTGGTTAATTTATGCGCACCCTTTCCGTAAACCTCGATACCCGCAGTTATCCGATACACATCGGTGCGGGGCTGCTTGCGCAAACGCAGCTCATTCCGGAAAAACTCCTGACGGGCAAAGCCGTCGTCATCACCAACGAAATCGTGGCGCCGCTGTATCTTGAGGCGGTGCTGAACGGGCTGCGGGCGGGCGGTACCGAATGTATTCCCATCGTGTTGCCCGATGGCGAAGCCTACAAGAGTTGGGAAACGCTGAACAAGATTTTCGACGCGCTACTGTCAAATCGTTGCGAGCGCAAAACACCGTTGATCGCGCTGGGTGGCGGTGTGATTGGCGATCTCACCGGCTTTGCCGCGGCAACCTATCAGCGCGGTGTGCCGTTTATCCAGATCCCCACCACCCTGCTGTCGCAGGTCGATTCCGCGGTCGGCGGCAAAACGGCGGTCAATCACCCGCTGGGCAAGAACATGGTCGGCGCGTTTTATCAGCCGCAAGTGGTGATCGCCGATATGGATACGCTGCGCACCCTGCCCCCGCGCGAACTCGCTGCGGGCCTTGCCGAGGTGATCAAATACGGCTTCATCCGCGATCCCGAGTTTCTCGACTGGCTGGAAAAAAATGTCGACCGGCTGAACGCGCTTGAACCCGAGGCCCTCGCTTTTGCCGTCGAGCGTTCGTGCCAGAACAAGGCCGACGTCGTGGCCAAAGACGAACGCGAGACCGGCGACCGTGCGCTGCTGAATTTCGGCCACACCTTTGGCCATGCGGTTGAAGCCGGTATGGGCTATGGCTCGTGGTTACATGGCGAAGCGGTCGCTGCGGGTATGGTGATGGCGGCGCGCTTTTCCGAAAAACTCGGGCTTATCGGCAAGGCCGATGTGCAACGTGTCGTCGATATTCTCGTGCGCGCCAAGCTCCCGGTGGCCGCGCCCGAACTGGGCGCCGGGCGCTACCTCGACCTCATGGGGCACGATAAAAAAGTCGAAGGCGGCAAGATCAAATTCATTCTGCTGAAAAAACCGGGCGAAGCGTTTATCTGTAACCAATACGACACTGCGGCACTCAACGCTGTGCTGTCTACTCCAACGCAAACCCATGCTTAAAGTCGCGCCCTATGCAGCCCAAGCCGCCGCGACCAGCGGGCGCGTGCATCGCGAGCCCGCCGCGCAAGGGCGCAGTGAGTTTCAGCGCGATCGTGACCGCATCATTCACTCGTCCGCGTTTCGCCGCCTCGAATACAAGACGCAGGTGTTCGTCAATCACGAAGGTGATCTGTTTCGCACGCGGTTGACGCACAGCCTTGAAGTCGCGCAAATTTCGCGCTCCATCGCGCGCCAGCTCAATCTTGACGAAGACTTGACCGAGGCCATCACCCTCGCCCATGATCTTGGCCACACGCCGTTCGGCCACGCCGGACAGGATGCGCTGAACGCCTGCATGAAGCCCTACGGCGGCTTTGAACACAATCTGCAAAGCCTGCGCGTGGTCGATCACCTGGAACAACGCTACGGCGGTTTTGATGGTCTCAATCTCACCTTTGAAACGCGGGAAGGCATCCTCAAACACTGCTCGCGCAAGAACGCGCTGCAACTGGGCGCGGTAGCTGAGCGCTTCATCAAGCGGCGCCGCCCGTCGCTGGAAGCGCAACTGGTCAACCTGTCCGACGAACTCGCCTACAATAACCACGACGTCGATGACGGCCTGCGCTCCGGCCTGATCACGCTGGAACAGCTTTCCACCGTGCCGATTTTCCGCCGCCATCGCGATATCGCGACCCAGGAATTCCCCAAGATCAATGGACGCCGCCTGGTCCACGAAACCGTGCGCCGCATGATCAGCACCCTGGTCACCGACCTCACGCGCCAGAGCGCCGCCAACATACGCGCCCAGGCGCCCAAAACGGTGGACGAGGTGCGGCGCGCGCCAGCGTTGATCGCCTTCAGTCCCCGTATCGAGAAGCAACAGCTTGAATTAAAACAATTTTTACGCATCAACCTGTACCAGCACTACCGCGTGGCGCGCATGAGCAGCAAGGCCCGGCGCATTATTACCGAATTATTCAACGCCCTGCTCGCGGAACCCAAGCTGCTGCCGCCGGATTTTCAGGTGCGCGCCCGCGACGACAAGCCCCGCGCTATCGCCGATTACATCGCTGGCATGACCGACCGCTACGCCATGTTGGAGCATCGGCGGCTATTCGCCGTGGAGCCGGTTTAAATCGCTGTTTAAACCCTGCCGAGCCCTGAAATTCCCTATTGAAGCAAGGGCTTGGTACCGGTAGACTTGTAGGGTTTCACCCCTTTATTTTCGGTTCCGCCATGGCAATTTTGTGGCGGCGCAATAATATTCTTTAAGTATTTGTTTTTATTGAACATTTGGTGATGCCCATGAACCCGGATTCTGTGAGCACTGGTTACCCGCCAGCCGCGCAAGGTCTGTACGACCCCGCCAACGAACATGACGCCTGTGGCGTCGGCTTTGTCGCGAACATCAAGGGCAAGAAAAGCCACGAAATCATCGAACAGGGTCTGACGATTCTGAAAAACCTCACGCACCGTGGTGCGGTGGGTGCCGACCCCAAGGCGTCAGACGGCGCGGGCATACTGATTCAGATGCCGGACAAGTTCTTCCGCGAAGAAATGGCCAAACAAGGCGTGAAGTTGCCGCCATTCGGCCAGTACGGCGTGGGCATGGTGTTTTTGCCGCGCGAGCCGGCATCGCGTTTTGCGTGTGAATACGAAATCGAACGCGCAATTAAAAATGAAGGCCAGGTACTGCTGGGATGGCGCGATGTGCCCGTGGACAATACAGACCTCGGCGAATCGGTCAAAAAAATCGAGCCGGTGATCCGTCAGGTATTTGTGCAACGCGGACCGGGCGTGACCGTGACCGACGCGCTGGAACGCAAACTGTACATCCTGCGCAAGAGCGCCGGCCACGCCATCCGCTCGCTGCACCTGAAACATGGCGCCGAGTATTACGTATCGTCGTTCTCCGCGCGCACCGTGGTGTACAAAGGCATGCTGATGGCCAATCAGGTCGGCGTGTTTTTCAAGGATTTGCAGGACGCACGCGTGGTATCGGCGCTGGCTTTGATCCACCAGCGCTTTTCCACCAACACTTTCCCGACGTGGGATTTGGCGCACCCGTTCCGCATGATCGCGCACAACGGCGAAATCAACACGCTGCGCGGCAACGTCAACTGGATACGCGCGCGTCAGGGCGCAATTTCGAGCCCCGTGCTCGGCGACGATCTCAACAAACTGTGGCCGCTGATTTATCCGGGACAATCCGATTCTGCGTCGTTCGACAACGCGCTGGAACTGCTGGTGATGAGTGGTTATTCCATCGCGCACGCGGTGATGATGATGATTCCCGAAGCGTGGGAAGGCCACACGCTGATGGACGCCAGCCGCCGCGCGTTTTACGAATACCACGCCGCGATGATGGAGCCGTGGGACGGCCCCGCGGCGATTGCGTTTACCGATGGTCGCCAGATTGGCGCCACGCTCGATCGCAACGGCTTGCGCCCCGCGCGGTATATCGTCACCGCCGACGATCTGGTGATCATGGGTTCGGAGTGCGGCTGCCTGAATATCCCCGAAGAAAAAATCATCAAGAAGTGGCGTTTGCAGCCGGGCAAAATGTTCCTCGTCGATCTCGAAAAAGGCCGCATCATCGACGACCAGGAACTCAAGGAAACGCTCGCCTCGACCAAGCCTTACGCCGAGTGGATCGACCGCATCCGCGTCAAGCTCGATGATGTCGAAAGCGACAAAGCGCAACCGGAGCGCAGCGACGTATCGCTGCTCGACCGTCAGCAGGCGTTCGGCTGGACGCAAGAGGAACTGAAATTCCTGTTGCTGCCCATGGCCAACAACGGCGAAGAAGCCATCGGCTCCATGGGCAACGATTCCCCGATGGCCGTTTTGTCCAATAAAAACAAGACGTTATACCATTACTTCAAGCAGTTGTTCGCGCAGGTGACCAACCCGCCGATCGACCCCATCCGCGAAGAACTGGTGACCTCGCTGGTGTCGTTCATCGGGCCGAAACCGAATCTGCTGGGCATCGACGAAACCAATCCGCCGATTCGGCTTGAAGTCAGCCAGCCGGTGCTCGATTTTTACGAGATGGACAAGATTCGTCACATCGACCGTTACACCGACGGCAAATTCAAATCGTGCGAACTCGACATCACCTACCCGCTGGCCTGGGGCAACGAGGCGATTGAAGCCCGCCTCGCGAGCCTCGCCGCGCAGGCCGAAGACGCGGTGCGTACCGGCTACTCGATCATTATTCTGTCCGACCGCAAGGTCAATCGCGACAACGTGGCGATCCCTGCGCTGCTGGCGCTGTCGGCCATCCATCAGCATTTGACCGATAAGGGCCTGCGCACCAGCGCCGGCCTGGTGGTTGAAAGCGGCAGCGTGCGCGAGGTGCATCACGTAGCACTGCTCGGCGGCTACGGCGCGGAAGCCGTGCATCCCTATCTGGCGATGGAAACGCTGCTCGATATGGCGGATAAAAAGCTGCTCGGCGCTGATGTCGACGGTAAAAAAGCCATCAAGAATTTCGTCAAGGCCGTGGGCAAGGGCTTGCGCAAAGTGATGTCCAAGATGGGCATCTCGACCTACATGTCCTACACCGGCGCGCAGATTTTCGAAGCGGTGGGCCTCGCCAAAGTGCTGGTGGATAAATATTTCACCGGCACCACTTCCAACGTCGAAGGCATAGGGCTGTTCCGCGTCGCCGAAGAAGCCATCCGCACCCATCGCGCGGCGTTCAGCAACGACCCGGTGCTGGCGAGCGCGCTCGACGCGGGCGGCGAATACGCCTGGCGTGTGCGCGGCGAAGAACACATGTGGACGCCGGACGCCATCGCCAAGTTGCAGCAGGCGACGCGGCAGAAAAGCTATTCCAGTTTCAAGGAATACACGCAGATCATCAACGATCAATCGTCGCGGCACATGACGTTCCGCGGCTTGTTTGAATTCAAATTCGCGCAATGCACGCCGGTGCCGATCGCCGAAGTGGAGTCCGCCGCCGATATCGTCAAGCGCTTCTCCACTGGCGCGATGTCGCTGGGCTCGATTTCCACCGAGGCGCACACGTCGCTGGCGATTGCGATGAACCGCATCGGCGGCAAATCCAACACCGGCGAAGGCGGTGAAGACCGCAATCGTTTCCCGCCGGTGAAAGCCGGCGAAACGCTGCAATCCAAGTTGGGCGCGGCGCGCGTGGAAAACTATGCCGACATCGTCGAGGGTGATTCGCTCAAGTCGAAGATTAAGCAGGTTGCCTCCGGGCGCTTTGGCGTCACGGCAGAGTATCTGGCCAGCGCGGAACAGATTCAGATCAAAATGGCGCAGGGCGCGAAGCCCGGCGAAGGCGGGCAGTTGCCCGGCAAAAAAGTGTCGGAGTACATCGCCGAGCTGCGTTATTCGACGCCTGGCGTAGAACTGATTTCGCCGCCGCCGCATCACGATATTTATTCGATCGAAGATCTCGCGCAACTGATACACGATCTGAAAAACGGTAATCCGGCCGCCTCGATCAGCGTGAAGCTGGTGTCCGAAATCGGCGTCGGCACGGTAGCCGCAGGCGTGGCCAAGGCCAAGGCCGATCACGTCACCATCTCCGGCCACGACGGCGGCACCGGCGCATCGCCCTGGTCGTCGATCAAGCATGCTGGCACGTCGTGGGAACTGGGCCTGGCCGAAACGCAGCAAACGCTGGTGCTCAACAAACTGCGCAGCCGCATCGCCGTGCAGGTGGATGGCCAACTCAAGACGGGCCGCGACGTGGTCATCGGCGCGCTGCTCGGCGCGGATGAATTCGGCTTCGCCACCGCGCCGCTGGTGACGCAAGGCTGCATCATGATGCGCAAGTGTCATCTGAATACCTGCCCGGTAGGTGTTGCTACGCAAGACCCGGTGCTGCGCAAAAAATTCACCGGCAAGCCCGAGCACGTGATCAACTTCTTCTTCTTTATCGCTGAAGAAATTCGCGAGCTGATGGCGCAACTGGGTGTGCGCAAGTTTAACGATCTGATCGGCCGCGCCGATTTGCTCGACATGCACAAAGGCATCACGCACTGGAAAGCGTTAAGCCTTGATTTTTCACGTATTTTTGCGCTGCCGAAAATCGGCCCGGAAGTCTCGCGCTTCCAGTGCGAGACGCAGGATCACGGCCTCGACAAGGCCATCGACATGCGCCTGATCGAGTTGGCGCAACCCGCGTTGACGAAGCGCGAAAAAGTGTCGATTGATATGCCGATACGCAACATCAATCGCACGGTCGGCACCATGCTGTCGCACGAAGTGGCCAAGCGGTATCAGCACGCGGGCCTGCCGGACGACACGATTCGTGTGCGTTTTGCGGGCTCGGCGGGGCAAAGTTTCGGCGCGTTCCTCGCGCGTGGCGTCACGCTGGATTTGATCGGCGACACCAACGACTACGCCGGCAAGGGCTTGTCGGGCGGGCGTATCAACGTGCAGCCGTCGCCCAAGTTCAAGGGCGACCCCGTCGAAAACATCATCACCGGCAACGCCGTGCTCTACGGCGCGATTGAAGGCGAAGCGTATTTCCGCGGCGTCGCGGGCGAGCGTTTTGCGGTGCGCAACTCCGGCGCGCATGCGGTGGTCGAGGGTGTGGGCGATCACGGCTGCGAGTACATGACCGGCGGTACGATCGTGGTGCTGGGCATGACCGGTCGCAATTTCGCGGCAGGCATGTCGGGTGGCATCGCCTATGTTTACAACGACAGCGGCGTGTTTGAGTCGTATTGCAACGGCGCGATGGTGAAGCTGGAGCCGGTGCTGACGGAGAAAGAACAGGAAGCCAAAGTTGCCCACGAACTGTGGCATCGCGGCATAAGCGATGAGGTGCTGTTAAAACAAATGATCGCGGCACACGCGTCGAACACCGGCAGCGTGCGCGCGAAAACGATACTCGACAACTGGGCCACCGAACGCGGCAAGTTCGTCAAAGTGTTCCCGCACGAGTACCGGCGGGCGCTGGGCGAGATGGCCGCCAGTCACAAAAAAGTTGCATAAAAAAACAATTACTTACGGTAATACGCGATGGGCAAAGTCACAGGATTTCTGGAACACGAACGCTTAACGGAAGCGGCCGAAGACAAAGGCACGCGCGTGAAGCATTACCGCGAGTTTGTCGGCCATTTGAGCGACGAGCAGACAGGCGTGCAGGGCGCGCGCTGCATGGATTGCGGCACGCCGTTTTGCATGAGCGGCTGCCCGGTCAACAACATCATTCCCGACTGGAATGATCTCGTTTACAAGCAGAACTGGCGCGCCGCGCTCGACACCCTGCACTCGACCAATAATTTCCCCGAATTCACCGGCCGCGTATGCCCGGCGCCGTGCGAAGAAGCCTGCACGCTGCGGATCAACGCCGACGCCGTGGGCATCAAGTCGATAGAACACGCGATCATCGACAAGGGCTGGGAAAACGGCTGGGTGGTACCACAGCCGCCTAAAGTGAAAACGGGAAAACGCGTGGCGGTGATCGGCTCCGGGCCGGCGGGCATGGCGTGCGCGCAGCAACTGGCGCGCGCCGGGCATGCCGTGGTGCTGTTCGAGAAGAATGATCGCGCCGGCGGCCTGCTGCGTTATGGCATTCCTGATTTCAAGATGGAAAAGCAGTTCATCGACCGGCGTATCGAGCAGATGACGGCCGAGGGCGTTGAAGTGCGCGTCAATCAACACGTCGGCCTCAGTGGCAACAACGGTGTGGATGCCCAAAAACTGCTGGCCGAGTTTGACGCCGTGGTGCTATCGGGCGGCGCTGAATCCCCGCGCGATTTGCCGGTGCCAGGCCGCGAACTGCAAGGCGTGCATTACGCGATGGAGTTTCTGCCGCAGCAAAACAAAGTCGTGGCGGGCGACACAGTGCCGAATCAAATCATGGCTACGGCCAAGCACGTGGTGGTGATCGGCGGCGGTGACACCGGCTCGGATTGTGTGGGCACCTCTAACCGGCATGGCGCAAAATCGATTGCGCAATTTGAGTTGCTGGGCAAGCCGGATGATCCCTTGCGCAATCCCGTGTGGCCGTACTGGCCGACGCGGCTGCGCACTTCGTCCTCGCATGAAGAAGGCGCGAATCGCGATTGGTCGATCGCCACTAAATCCTTCGTAGGTGAGAATGGCAAAGTCAAAGCATTAAAAGCCGTGCGCCTGAAATGGGAAGGCGGCAAAATGATCGAAGTGCCGGGCTCTGAATTTGAAATGCCCGCTGATCTGGTGTTGCTGGCGATGGGCTTTCTCGGCCCCACGCAAAACGGCTTGCTCGAACAACTGGGCGTGGAAAAAGATGCGCGCAGCAACGTGAAAGCCGATACCGAAAAATACCAAACCTCTGTCGCCAAAGTTTTCGCCGCGGGCGACATGCGCCGCGGGCAGTCGCTGGTGGTGTGGGCCATCCGTGAAGGGCGGCAGTGCGCTCGGGCGGTGGATGAATTCCTAATGGGAGCGTCGGATTTACCGCGCTAGATTCGTGAGGCGTGAGGCGTGAGGCGTGAGACGAAAAACCAGTGGTTTGCACGCCTCACTCCTCACACCTCACTTCTCACGCCTCACGATGTCTAAACTGAAAAACGACTCCTTCCTCCGCGCCCTGCTGCGCCAGCCCACACCGCACACGCCGGTGTGGATCATGCGGCAGGCGGGTCGCTATCTGCCTGAGTACAACGCCACGCGCAAACGCGCAGGCAGCTTTCTGGGCTTGGCGAAAAACCCGGATTACGCGACTGAAGTCACGCTGCAACCGCTGACGCGCTTTCCGCTCGACGCGGCGATTTTATTTTCTGACATTCTCACCGTGCCCGATGCGATGGGGCTGGGTCTGTACTTCGCCGAGGGCGAAGGCCCCAAGTTTGAGCGCCCGCTGCGCGATGAAGCCGCGATCAAAAAACTCGCCGTGCCCGATATCGGTTCGACGCTGCGTTACGTGACGGATGCCGTGACGCAGATCCGCCGCACGCTCGACGGCAAAGTGCCGCTGATCGGTTTTTCCGGCAGTCCGTACACGCTGGCGTGTTACATGGTTGAGGGCGGGGGCAGTGCGGATTTTCGCACGGTTAAAACCATGCTGTATGACCGGCCTGAGCTGCTGCATCACATCCTCGACATCAACGCGCAGTCGGTGATCGCTTACCTCAACGCGCAAATCGAGGCCGGCGCGCAGGCGGTGATGATTTTCGATACCTGGGGCGGCTCGCTCAGCGCGGCGGCGTACAAAGAATTTTCGCTTGCGTATCTGCAACGCATCATCGCGGGCCTTACCAAAGAACGCGACGGCGTGCGTGTACCCAATATCGTGTTTACCAAAGGCGGCGGCTTGTGGCTGGAAGACATCGCCGCCATCGGTTGCGATGCCGTGGGCCTGGATTGGACCTGCGATATCGGCCAGGCGCGCGCACGCGTCGGCGGGCAGGTGGCGCTGCAAGGCAATCTCGATCCCGTCTCCTTGTTTGCGCAGCCCGCAACCATACGTGCCCAGGTCGCCAGGGTGTTGGCATCGTACGGCCACGGCACGGGGCACGTGTTCAACCTCGGCCACGGGGTGTCGCAGTTCACCAACCCCGAGCACGTGGGCGCGCTGGTCGAAGCGGTGCATGACCTCAGTCGCGCATATCACGCCTGAGCTGCTGCCGTACTTTTCCCCGCTGTCGCAGGAACTTAGTCACCGCAAGGACTTCGCGCCGGTATTGCAACCCGCACACGGGCCTGCTGCTGCCAGTTTACTGTAAGTATATGTTTTTAAACTCTATTTTTAGATGCCGCCATTAATGGCGTAAGTCCTTGAATTCTATGGAAGTCCGGGAAATCGCCGCAGTGCGTAATCATGCACAGAGTTATCCACAGACGAGACGGCAGCCCGGTAGCCAGACAGATGCCCTTGCGGCTCAACACCTTGCGTCCTATTCTCAAGCCCGCCCTTAAACCATAAACCGACAGTCGCTAACGTCGCGCCGCTACGCTCTGCTTACTGTGCATAAGCCATGAAAATTGTCCGCGTCGGTTTCGATGTGCCGCTCGACAGGCTGTTCGACTACCGCTGCGACGACGCGCGCGAATCCGACATCGGCGCGCGCGTGCTGGCGCCGTTCGGCAAGCGCAGCATGGTCGGCGTGATACTGGAAATCACCGACACCAGCAGCGTGGCCATTGCGCGGCTGAAACCCATCACGAAAATGCTGCGCGAGGCGCCGGGGTTTTCGCCGGACGACATCCAGCTCACCCGCTTCGCGGCGGATTATTACCAGCATCCGCTGGGCGCGGTGGTGATGAGCGCGCTGCCGGTGGGGTTGCGGCGCGCGCGCAAGACGCCGGTGAAATCGCTCACGCATTACGGGCTCACCGCGCTGGGCGCGACGCGTACCGTCGACAGCCTGCCTGCGCGCGCGGCGACGCAGCGGCGTTTGCTGGCGCTGTTTCTCGCGCATCGGTCGCTGGATGACGCCGCAGTTCGCGCCTGCGCACCGACCGCTAAAATCGCGCTGCGGCAACTGATCGAATCCGGCTACGTGGCGACGTGCGAAGGTGCGCTAACACACGCGCCCGACGCCACCACGCCAAACGCGCCGGAAATCATCGGGCCGCCGCTCACGCCGGACCAAGCGGCTGCCGTTACCGCGTTGCTTGCGGATTTGTCCGCGTTCAAAGCGCATTTGCTGCTCGGCGTCACCGGCAGCGGCAAAACCGAAGTTTATTTACGCACCATCGACGCAGTGCTGAAAAAAGGCCGTCAGGCGCTGCTGCTGGTGCCGGAAATTTCGCTCACGCCGCAGCTCGAAGCCACGGTGCGCGGGCGCTTTCCCGATACCAAAATCGTCAGCCTGCACAGCGGCCTGAACGACACCGAGCGGCTGAATCACTGGATCGCCGCGCAGTCGGGCGCGGCGCGCATCGTGCTCGGCACGCGGCTGGCGGTGTTCGCACCGCTGCCTGAACTCGGCCTGATCGTGGTGGACGAAGAACATGATGCGTCGTTCAAACAAAACGAGGGCTTTCGCTACTCCGCGCGCGATCTTGCGGTGGTGCGCGCGCGCCAGCGCGGCGTGCCCATCGTGTTGGGCTCGGCAACGCCCGCGCTGGAGACGTATCACAATGCTGTCGGCAAGCGTTATGCGTTGGTGCGCCTGCCGACGCGCGTCAACAACACGCCGCCGCGCATCGTCTGCATCAACACGCGTGATGTGCGGCTCGACAATGGCTTTGCGCCGCCGCTACTCACCGCCCTGCGTGAACGGCTGGCGCGCCGCGAGCAAAGCCTGGTGTTCATCAACCGCCGCGGCTATTCGCCGGTGTTGATGTGCCACGACTGCGGCTGGCTGTCCGGCTGCCATCGCTGCTCGGCAAAGCTGGTGTTGCATGCGCATGATCGGCGCCTGCATTGCCACCATTGCGGCTATCAATCGAAGGTGCCGATGGCCTGCCCGGATTGCGGCAATGCCGATCTGTCGCCGCTGGGGCAGGGCACGCAGCGCATTGAAGCCACGCTGGCAGAGCGTTTTCCACAAGCGCGCATTTTGCGCATCGACCGCGACAGCACGCGCGCGCGCGGCGCGTGGAGCGGCATGCGCGACCGCATCGAAGCGCGCGAAGTGGATATTCTCGTCGGCACGCAAATTCTCGCCAAGGGCCACGACTTCGCCAACCTGTCGCTGGTGTGCGTGGTCAACGCGGACAACCTGCTCTACAGCACGGATTTCCGCGCGCCGGAACGCTTGTATGCGCTGCTCACGCAGGTGGCGGGGCGCGCAGGGCGCGGCGTCACGCAGGGCGATGTGCTGATCCAAACCGAGTTCCCAACGCATCCGCTGTATGCCGCGCTGCGCGATCAGGACACCGCGCGCTTCGCCGATGATTTGCTGAAAGAGCGGCGCAGCGCGGGCTTTCCGCCGTTTCAGTATCAAGCCCTGCTGCGCGCCGAAGCGCCGCAACTCGACACCGCGATTCAATGGCTCACACGCGCCGCCGAGCGCGCCCGCGAGATTGACGACGCCGTGATGGTCTACGACCCCGTGCCCGCCGGCATGATGCGACTGGCCGGCCGCGAGCGCGCGCAGTTGTTGGTGCAGTCGTCCAGCCGCAACCGGCTGCAACGCTTTCTCGCGGCGTGGCGCGATGCGTTGAGCGAAAAGAAAGCCAGTGCCGCACGCTGGTCGATTGATGTCGATCCGCTGGAGTTTTAGCCGAATTTGCACGGCGCCATGATAGAATCTCTTGTTTTTAAACGACTTTTTCGCCGCGCGCTGTTCTAACCCCCGCGTGGCGGCACACGGAATCTCATGAGTAACCCTTCTTTCGCGGACGCGAAATCCGCCATTGCGGAATTGTTCGCCGCCGCGCTCAAAACCGTTGCGCCGGATGCCACCGCGACCACCATTACCCTCGAACGCCCCAAGCAATCCCAGCACGGCGATTATTCCTGCAACCTGGCGATGCAGTTGGCGAAAACGCTGCGCGCCAAGCCGCGCGATATCGCACAGAAGCTGGTAGGGGCGCTGCCGGCCTCGCCTCTGATCGACAAAACCGAAATCGCCGGCGCAGGGTTTATCAACCTGTTCCTCACGCGCGCCTTCAAGCAAAGCATCGTCGCGCACATCCTCGCCACGCGCGAGCAATTCGGCACAAGCGCGGTTGGCGCTGGTCAGAAGGCGCAGAAGATACAGGTGGAATTCGTCTCCGCCAATCCCACCGGGCCGCTGCACGTGGGCCACGGGCGCGGCGCGGCGTATGGCGCGTGTCTGGCCAACGTGCTGGCGGCGACCGGCCATGCGGTAACACGCGAGTTTTACATCAACGACGCGGGCCGGCAGATGGACATCCTCGCCGCCTCGGTGTGGTTGCGCTATCTGGAGGCACGCGGCACGGTGGTGGCGTTTCCCGCCGATGGTTATCGCGGCGAGTACGTGCGCGACATTGCGCGCGCACTCGACGCGGCGCACGCAGACCGGTTTCAGCACCCGTTTCCGACCACCGCACCCGCCGAGGGCGAGGATGCCGATGCCGCGCTCGACGCCCTGATCGCGCGCGCGAAGGTGACGCTCGGTGAACAATGGCGCGTGCTGCATCATTTCGCGCTGGATGCCATGCTCGCCGATCAACGCGATGACCTGGCACAGTTTGGCGTGACCTACGATCGCTGGTTTTCCGAGCAATCGCTGCACGACAGCGGGGAAGTGGCACGGGCGATGGAAACCTTGCAGCACAACGGGCACCTCTATGAAAAAGACGGTGCGCGGTGGTTTCGCTCCACCACCTTCGGCGACGAAAAAGATCGTGTAGTCTGCCGCGAGAACGGGCAGTACACCTACTTCGCCTCGGACATCGCCTACCATCTGAACAAGATCGAGCGTGGCTACGATCAACTGATCGACGTGTGGGGCGCCGATCACCACGGCTACATCGCACGTGTAAAAGGCGCCCTCACGGCGATGGGCGCGGACGCCGACAAACTCGTGGTGACGCTGGTGCAGTTTGCCGTGTTGTTTCGCGGCACGGAGAAGGTGGCGATGGGCAAGCGCTCCGGTGAATTCGTGTCGCTGCGCGAGTTGCGCGATGAAGTGGGCAACGACGCGACGCGGTTTTTTTACGTGCTGCGCAAGAGCGATCAGCATCTCGATTTTGATATGGAGCTGGCGAAATCGCGTACCAATGAAAACCCGGTGTATTACATTCAGTATGCACATGCGCGGGTGTGCAGCGTATATGCGCAGTGCGCCGCCGATGCCGCGAGCCTGACCCACACCGATCCCTCGGCATTAAGCTCTGATTCCGAGCTGGAATTGTTGCAAAAGCTGGCGGAGTATCCGGACATCGTGCAAAGCGCCGCGCGCGAACTATCGCCGCATCTGATCGCGTTTTATCTCAAGGATCTGGCCGCGTTGTTTCACAGCTACTACAACGGCACGCGTTTTCTGGTGGACGACATCGCCACGCGCGATGCGCGGCTTGCGCTCGCTGGCGCGGTACGGCAGGTCATCGTCAACGGCCTTGCGCTGCTGGGTGTAAGCGCGCCGGAAAAAATGTAAGATATGGCCATGCCCAAGAACCCCACCAAGGACTACCACAGGACTCCGAAAAAACGCAGTGATGGCCGCGGCGGCTCCATGTTCGTCGGCATCTTGATCGGACTGGTGCTGGGCTTGTCCGTCGCGCTGGGTGTGGCCTGGTACATCAACAAGATGCCTAACCCCTTCCGCGAAAAATCACAGGCGCCGCAAGTACCCGTGTCACCGAAGGCCGCACCGCCCGCCAAGACCGTAGATCCTGCAGCGGCCGATAAAGGACCGCGCTTTACCTTCCCCGAGATACTTAAAGGCGAGGGCGGCGCGGATAAATCGAACAGCAAGGCCGAGAAAACCGAAAAGAACGATACGGCGTCAACACCCGCACCCCGAGAAGCGTTCTTCCTGCAGGCGGGTTCGTTTCAGAATGCGCCCGATGCCGACAATCTGAAAGCGCGGTTGGCGTTGGTCGGTATTGAGGCGGCGATTCAAACCACGAACTTGCCCGACAAAGGCGTGTGGCACCGGGTGCGCATCGGTCCGTATGCGGATGTCGAGGAGCTCAATCGTGTCCGCAGCGTTCTCAAGCAGAACGGCGTGGATGCCGCGTTGGTCAAGGTGCGCGAAGCTGATAAGTAACGCGTGTTAACTGTTTCGGAGAATCTGCATGCGTGTGATGAAGCGTTGGTTGCAGTGGGCGTCCGTTAGCGCACTCGTCGTGCTGGCGATGGCGACGCCGGCGGTTGCACAAGCGCAACCCCTGGTGGCAGGCAAGGATTACCTGGTGCTCAAATCGCCCCAGCCCACGCCGCCGGGGAAGAATGTCGAGGTCATTGAGTTTTTCTGGTACGGCTGCCCGCATTGCGCGCACTTGCAGCCCTCGCTGCATGAGTGGCTGAAACGCAAGCCCGCAGATGTCACGGTGCGCCGTCAGCCCGCGGCCTTCCAGGAGAACTGGGTGCAACTCGCACGCACCTACTACACTATCGAGGCGCTTGATGCGGTAGACAAGCTGCACCTCGGCCTGTTCGACGCGATCCACAAGACCAAGGCGTTGAATCCGCCGGCCTTGTCGAAGGATCAAAAGCCGCTGTTCGACTGGGTAGCGACCCAAGGCGTGAACCGCCAGAAATTCGAGGACGCCTATAAGTCGTTCGGCGTGGCGAGCAAATCGCAGCGCACGATCGACATCACCTCGGCGTACGATATTACCGGCACCCCCGCACTCGCCATCGACGGCAAATATATTATCGGGCCGGGCATGGCGCCGTCCAAGGCGGACAATTCCGTTAACTATGAATTGTTCTTCAAGCGAGTGGATCAGTTGATCGAGATGGCGCGCAAGAGCCGTGGAGGGAAATAAACCATGACCAAAATAGCAGGCTGGCTGCGAATGCTGGCGGTTTGTGTTCTGGCAACCGCCTCTGCAGGCGCGGCGGCGCAACAGACGCTGGATCGCCCGCTGGAGCAAACCTATCGCGCAATCGTGCCGCAAAAAGTCGAGACCGGAGAGCGCATCGAGGTCATCGATTTTTTCTGGTACGGATGACCCTTTTGTTATCAGCTTCTGCCCGTGCTGGCAGAATGGGAAAAACGCAAACCGGCGGATGTGGTGGTGCGCCGTATACCGGCCATCTTGCGCGAAGGCTGGCTGGCCGATGCTCACTTGTACTACACCCTGGAATTATTAGGCGAAGCCGAGCGCCTGCATGCCGTGGTGTTCGACAGCGTACACAAGGGGCAGCTACGGACGAGTGATGAAGAAGCCGTCGCCGCGTGGGCCGTCAAAAACGGCATCGACGCGCAAAAGTGGCAGCAGGCGTACCGGGATATCGAAGTACGCAACCGCGTGGTTCGCGCCATGACGCTGGCGGGAAACTACGATGTGCGCGGCACGCCCGCCGTGATCGTGGATGGCCGTTACCAAACCGGCGGCGGCATCGCGGGGGGATTGACGAACATTCCCCTCGTTCTCGACAAGCTGATCGACCTCGCGCGCGAACAACGCAAGAAGCCCTGACGCCGCGCAGGCGTGATGATGGTGCCACCGCCTGTGTCCACTGACTCGTTACGGGTGTTTATCACGGGCGCCAGCAGCGGCATCGGTGTGGCACTGGCGCAACGTTATTCCCAAGCCGGCGCCGTGCTCGGCCTGGTCGCGCGGCGCGCCGATCTTCTCCAGCAGATATCAACAAAAATACCAACAAAAACATATACTTACGTTGCTGACGTGCGTGATGCCGCGCAGATGGCACAAGCCGCGTGCGCGTTCATCGCCGACGCCGGTTGTCCTGATATCGTGATTGCTAATGCCGGTGTCAGCACCGGCACATTGACTGAGCATGCGGAAGACGCGTCGGTGTTTCGCGCTGTGCTGGAGACCAATCTGCTAGGCGTGTTGCACACCTTTCAGCCGTTTGTATCCGCGATGAAAGCCGCCGGGCGCGGCAGCCTGGTCGGCATCGCCAGCGTCGCCGGGTATCGCGGCTTGCCGGGCGCGGGCGCTTATTCGGCGTCGAAAGCAGGTTTGATTGCCTATCTGGAAAGTTTGCGTGTCGAATTGCGGCCTGCGGGCGTCAGCGTCATCACAATTTGTCCCGGTTATATCGAAACGCCGATGACAGAAAAAAATCCGTATGCGATGCCTTTCATGATGAGCGCCGATACGGCTGCGCA
>CANIID010000071.1 GCA_947467315.1 Betaproteobacteria bacterium
CGTGTTGCGCAGGTTTTTCAGCTTCGCTACAGCCGGTTATTGCGGTCACTGTACAAAGTAAACACAGCCAATCACGAATCGAGACGATTCCGTTGCACATACATACACTCCTCTCTTGCGAGTACATAGCAGCGCTTGAGACGGAATCGTCTTGCGGTACCGGGTGTCTGCAAAAAACCCGGTCAGGTAGATCCAGCCACGGGTATCATGACGCCAGTTCAATAGTTATATTGACGATCCAACCATCAAAAACCGTCCATCATTGACGAGATTATTAAGGCATACTGACCGCTCACGCAAAGCATCCTTTCTCCGATATGGCCTAGTTTTTCTAATGAACTGAAGCACACTATGCGACGCCGCCTGCCTTCCCTCAATGCACTCAAGGCCTTCGAGGCCAGCGCTCGCCAAGAGAGCTTCACCAAGGCGGCGCAAGAGCTGTGCGTGACACAGGGCGCGGTCAGCCAGCAAGTCAAAGCACTGGAAGACGAATTGGGCGTACGCCTGTTTCGCCGCGAACGCCAGCGACTCGTCATCACGGAAGCGGGAAAAACCTATCTTGAAGTGGTGCGAGACGCGTTCGACCGCCTTGCGATGGGCACCGAGCGCCTGCTGCAGCGTGAAAAATCCGGCACGCTGACTGTCACGACCTCACCCAATTTCGCCGCGAAGTGGTTGGTGCACCGATTGCGGCGTTTCTCCGAGGCGCATCCAGACATTGACCTGCGTATCAGCGCCTCAATGCAGCACATTGATTTTGCGCGCGAAGATATCGACCTGGCGATCCGCCACGGCGACGGACAATGGCCGGGGTTTCATGTGAAGCAACTGTGCACGGAGCAACTGTTCCCGGTGTGCAGCCCGGTATTGTTAAAGGGCCGAGGCGCGTTGCGCTCGCTGCGTGACCTCAAGAGTCACACCCTGCTCCACACCAACAGCAGGGACGATTGGGCCCACTGGCTGACGCGCGCCAAGATCAGCAGCGTTGACACCACGCGCGGCATTGTCTTTAATCAGGCCAGCATGGCCATCGATGCCGCCGTCGATGGGCAAGGCATCGCGCTGGCACGCACTGCGCTCGCGTCATGGGATCTGATCTGCGGGCGTCTCGTGAGACCGTTCCCACAGGCCTTTGAGGCGCCGTATGCCTTCTGGATCGTATGCCCGAAATCAACGGCGGACTTGCCGAAGATTTCGGCTTTTCGCGACTGGTTGTTAAAAGAGGCGGCGGACGATGCCCGTCGTGTCGCCAAACTCAGCGGGCGCACTCTCACGGGAAGCTCATAGTGCTATAACCCCCTTTTACGCCGCCCGGCAATCCTGCTCGCACAGCGCGCGGTTCAGTTCGTCTGCGTGATGGCCGTGATCGCGGATACGCGCCTGGCTGATCAATCGCGTCAAGTGATTGTTGGTACGCACCAGCGCCTGTAGCAGCTCCTGATTGACCGCTTGCTGAAACTTGGGTGCGCCTTGCGCCGTGCCGTCGTAATAGCGCGCGAACACTGCCTTGGGCATTTCCATCAACGTTACGCGCTCGCGCGCGGTTGCCGACATGCTGTGCGCCGCGCCTTCGATCAACGCAAGTATGCCGCACAAGCGCCCCGGCCCGAGGATACCGATACGGCGATGTTCCCCGTTCTGTTCGCGGCTGATTTCCAGTGCGCCGCGTATGACCACGTAACACGCATCGCTCGCATCCCCCGCGTTAAACAGCACGGCCCCGCGCGGCAAATCAAATACCGACGCGGCAAGACTAAGTTCAGCCACTTCCTCGACATTGAATTGGCGCAACGCAGGCAATAGCGCGAGAAACGTTCGATAGTCAAAGGCGCACACCTGCCGCTGGCCCTGATGGTTATCCAGCGCAGGCGCCAGATGCGCCGACGTGCTGTGCGCGAGAATTTTTCCGTTCAGCTCGCGCAGCCGCCGACACAACCCCAGCGTGATGCGATGATTGATCGCCAGCACCGCGCGGTTACCTTGCGCGATAAGCAAGCGAAACGCGTCGCGCTCCATGGAAAGGCACGCCGTGGGTTCGCGCGCGATGACATTGGCGGACCGTACACCGCTGTCGAGCAAGGCCATTTCGCCCAGCACGCTGCCCGGCCCCAACTCCGCCATCACCGCTTCGCCACCGCCCGGCAACACGCTGACCACGTTGGCACTGCCCGATTCCATCACCAGCGCACTGTCTGCAATCTGGCCTTGCCGCACCAGCATCGCGCCTTTAGCAAACTCAAGCCGGCGCGCCACGCGCAACACGTAGTGCAGGTCGTCCGGATCGAGTCCGGCGAACAGCGGCACGCGACTGGAGATTTCTCCGATATCGATCATGGCAATCCGAGGCACATGCAACTCATTCTACGTGGTTCAACGCGGTTGACAACCACGGTCGGTTCGGAGACAGTGCGCGGCGAAACTTGGAGGAACCCATGAAAATAAACCTGTCCCTGCAGATCGCCGTTGTATGCGCCAGCGCACTTCCGCAGATCGCTGCGGCCCAGGCTTACCCGGCCAAATCCATCCGCATGATCGTCACCTTCCCCGCCGGCGGCGGCGTGGATTTCATGGGGCGCATCATCGGGCAAAAACTCTCTGACCGTATCGGTCAGCAAGTCGTCATCGACAATCGCGGCGGCTCCAACGGCATTATCGGCTTACAGGCGCTGATGGCCTCGCCCGCCGACGACTACACCATCGCCAGTTCGTCGGCCGGGCCGCTGGCGGTGAACCCGCATGTCTACGCCAAGCTGCCTTACGATACGCTGCGCGATTTCACCATCATTGCACGCGGGGTGGATTTTCCATTGCTGCTGCTGACGCATCCGTCGCTGCCGGTAAAAAACGTCAAAGAACTGATCGCGCTCGCCAAGGCGCGTCCGGGCGAACTGACCTGCGCGTCGTCGGGCGCAGGCAATGCCGACCATCTCGCATCAGAGCTGTTCAAGTCGATGGCCAAAATCACCATGATTCACGTGCCTTACAAAGGCAGCGGCCCCTCGGCGATAGCGCTGCTCTCCGGCGAAGTACAACTGATGTTTTCCAGCATCCCACCCACCCTGTCGCATATACGCGCGGGCAAGATGCGCGCGCTGGGCGTGGGCAATCTGCAACGCATCCCCTCGCAACCCGAGTTCCCGACCATCGCGGAATCCGGCTTGCCGGGCTTTGAAGCGTATTCGTGGGGCGGCATCATCGGCCCCGCCAAGATGCCCGCCGAGGCGGTGCAGAAACTGAATCGCGAAATCAATGAAGCGTTAAAGACCAAGGACACCGCGGATCGCCTGCTGGCGGGCGGCACCGTACCCATGCCCGCAACGCCGGAGGAATTCACCGCGCTGATCGCCTCGGAGATCAAGAAATGGGGTGCGGTGGCGCGCGGCGCAAATATACGGGCGGATTAACGCAATTGTGGGTTGGCGCAGAGCCTGCGAAGGCCAACACCGAAGTTGCCGTGGCTCGTCACCTTCACGATGAACGCGCGCGCGTTTGTGTTGGGCTTCGCAGGCTCAGCGCCAACCTACCGTTAAACGCTACTCCGCCTTCACGTCATAACGCTTGATCTGCGCGCCCCAGCGTTCGATTTCGCTTTTCAAGAATGCCTGTTGCTGCTGCGGCGGTATGCTCATGATGCGACCGCCGCCGGCTTCGATGCGCGCGGTGAAATCGGCATCGCGCGTGACCTTCACGAATATCTCGCGCAACGCGTCGACGGTCGCGCGCGGCGTGGCGGCGGGTGCAAACATGCCCATCCAGCTTTCGCCGTCGAATTTGGTGACGCCGCTTTCGTTGACTGTCGGCACGTTCGGCATTTCTTTTGAGCGCGCGGCGGGCGACACCACCAGCGCCTTGGCACGACCACTTTCCACATAGCGCCACGCCGCCGTCATGTTGTCGAACATCAGGTCGATGCGTCCGCCCATCAATTCCTGCGCCGCCATCGCGCCGCCTTTGTAGGGCACGTGCAACAAATCGAGCCCCATGCTGCGAAATAAAATCGTGCCCCACACGTGCTGCACCGATCCCACGCCCGCCGAACCATAGGTGAGTTTTCCGGGGCGCTCTTTGGCGTATTTCACCAGCTCGGCGAGATTGCTCGCCGGCAAATCCGCGCGCGCAATCAACAAGAACGGATACGCCGCAATAAATCCCACCGCGACAAAATCGCGCAGCGAGTCATACGGCAGGTTTTTGTGCAGCAGAACGTTCATCACCATCGAGCTGCCGCTGGACACCAGCAACGTATGGCCGTCGGGCGTGGCTTTCGCGCCGAATTCGGTGCCGGTGGTTGAACCCGCGCCCGGCCGGTTCTCCACCACCACCGTGTGGCGCATCAGGTCGCCCATGGTGCGCGCAACGTGGCGCCCGGTAATGTCGGTGCCGCCGCCCGGCCCGGACGCGACAATAATGCGGATTGGTCGTGCGCGCAGCCCCTGCTCGGTGGTGCCTTGTGCGCTTGCCGCGGCACTCCATGCTGTCGCCGCCACGAAAAAACCTGCTGCTACCGCCATTTTTCCCACCATGCCGTCTCCCTGAATTTCGTAACCGGCGGTATGATACATGCCTCGTTCCCCCGCACCATAGTAAATAAGGAAGCTATCATGGCCAACGGATTTTCCCTCGCACTCAGTCACGTCGGTTACCTTGTTACCGACATGAACAAAATGGTCGATTTTTACACCCGCGTGATGAAGTTCGTGGTGTCCGATCGCGGCGACCGCGAGCAAAACGGCGCCATCGTGTTCATGACGCGTAATCCCGCCGAGCATCATCAACTGGTGTTCGCTACCGGTCGCCCGACGGACTTGACCTTCAGCATCGTGCAGCAAATATCCTTTCGCGTCGATAGCCTCGCGACGTTGCGCGAGATGTATCACGCCGTGCAAAAAGAGCCGATCCAGAAAATGTTGGGGCCGGTGACGCATGGCAATGCGCTATCGGTCTATTTTCTCGACCCCGAAGGCAATCGCGTTGAACTGCTGATCGACACCCCGTGGTACGTGCCGCAGCCGCATCGGCTGGCGGTGGATATCGAACAGCCCGACGATCAACTGTGGGCCAGCATCGAAAAACACGTCCGGGCAACGCCGGGATTCAGGCCGGTCGAGGAATGGCGCGCGGAGATTACGCAGAAGATCGCTGCGGCGGTGCGGTAACCAGAGTAACCAACCGTAGGGCGGAAAAGCGCAGCGCCTTCCGCCTTTGGTGAGTTTCCCCTTGAGGCTGGCGGAAGGCGCTGTGCTTTTCCGCCCTACATCCTACGTTTTAGTGCGCGGTTTTTTCTCCGTATCCATCGCCGCGAAAACTTCCAGCATGATGCGCCGCGCCGCTGTTGCGCGCGGGATGCCGCAATAAACCGCAGTGTGCAAAATAGCCTCGGCGATTTCCTTGCGCGTCACGCCGTTGCGTTGCGCCGCGCGGAGGTGCAGGCGCAACTCTTCCGGTTGCGCCAGTGCGATCAACATACCCAGGTTAATAAAGCTGCGGCTGCGCCGCGACAAACCCGGTCGCGACCACACCAGACCCCACGCGGCCTTGATGTTGAATTCTTCGAACGCTTCGGTGTATTGATTCGCGCTGGCGATGCGCTTATTCACGTGCGCCGCGCCGAGCACGGCCTTGCGCACGCGCGCGCCTTTTTTGAATAACGGGTCTTCGGTGATGGATTTTTTCATGTGGATATCCCGTGCGAAAAAACTATAACTATATGTTTTTAAACGATATTTCTAAATAACCGCCACGACCGCATCACCCATCTGGGTCGTGCTGGCCTTGCCGCCCAAATCGGGCGTGAGCTGTTTCTGTTCAGCAATCACTTTATCCATTGCGCGGTCGATCAGCGCGGCCGCCTCGACTGCCTTGGCATCGTTGCGTTTGCGCCCCAGCCATTCGAGCAGCATCTGTCCCGACATAATCAACGCATAGGGATTGGCGATGTTTTTTCCCGCGATATCCGGCGCGGAGCCGTGCGTGGCTTGCGCCATCGCCTGTGTTTCGCCGCACACCAGCCCCGGCGCAAGCCCCAGGCCGCCGACGATGCCGGCGCCCAGATCGGTCAAGATGTCGCCAAATTGATTGGTGGTGACCACCACGTCGAATTGCAGCGGGTTCATGGTCACTTTCATCGCGAAGCCATCGACCAGCACTTCGTTGAATTTCACGTCGGGGAATTCCTTCGCCACCTTTCGGCATTCCTCGGCGAACATGCCGCACACCAGGCGATAGGTCGGCTCTTTATGCACCGATGTCACCAACTTCATCTTGCGCGTGCGCGCGATCTCGAACGCCGCGCGCGCCACGCGGTTCGCGCCCTTGCGGGTGACCACGCGCGAGCCGATGGAGATGTCGTCGTTGGGTCTGAACTCGCCCGCGCCCGCCACCACGGTATCGCTCGACTGAAAGCCCTCGGTCACTTCGCGCAGAAAAACGATATCCACATTCTTATGCACCGACGGAATATTCGGATACGACTTCACCGGCTTAATATTGGCGTAGAGCTCAAAACGTTTGCGCACCGGCGGCATGATCCATGTCGGGTCGTTGCGCGGATAAGCGTTATGGCCGATGGGGCCGCACAGCCAGCCGTCGAGTTGTTCCAGTTCGGTTTGCGTCTGCAACGGAAAGGTGTGCCCGTGCAGTTGGTGTCCGCGCAAACCGATGGCGTGGTCGCTCCATTCGATAGCCAGCCCGGTTTTCGCCGCCGCCGCTTTCATCACCTTGACCGCCTCGGGCACCACTTCGAGCCCAATATCGTCGCCCAGCAGAATTCCGATTTTCAGCACGCATGTTCTCCCTGAATCAAACGTGCGCAAAGTATAGCAGCCGCCGTTCTGGTTCAGCGGTTGACACAGCCGCCAATTGGGGCAAACTTGCCGCCGGTAAACAACGTAGGAGCAACTCATGCGTTTCACGCTGCAACTGATTGCCGCCGCAACAGCGACTACCTTGCTTGCGCCAGCGGTAACGCTCGCTCAGGGCTACCCCAACAAAGCCATCCGCATGATCGTGCCGTTCCCGCCCGGCGGTGGTGTGGATTTCGTCGCGCGCGTGGTCGGACAAAAACTCAGCGAGCGCCTCGGCCAGCAAGTCGCCATCGACAATCGCGCCGGCGCCAACGGCATCATCGGCTTGCAGGCGCTGATGGCTGCGCCTGCCGACGGCTACACCATCGCGGCAGTGTCCGCCGGGCCGCTGGCGTGCAACCCGCACCTGTACTCTAAACTGCCTTACGACTCGCTGCGCGATTTCACGCCGATCGCGAACATGATCAACTTCCCGCTGATGCTGGTGGCGCACCCCTCGCTTCCGGTAAAAAACGTGAAAGACCTGATTGCGCTGGCGAAAGCGCGTCCGAATGAAATCACCTATTCGCATCCCGGCATCGGCAATACCGGCCATATCGCGGGCGAACTGCTAAACGCCGTGGGTAATGTCAAAACCACCGGCATTCCGTACAAAGGCACAGCCCCGTCGGTGATCGCGGTGCTGTCCGGCGAGGCGCACCTCACCTATAGCAGCATACCCACCGCGTTGCCGCACATAAGGGCGGGCAAGTTACGCGCGCTCGGGGTGGGCAACGCCAAGCGCATGCCGTCGCTGCCGGAATTTCCGACGGTGGCCGAAGCGGGCTTGCCTGGCTACGAAGCCTACGCATGGGGCGGCATGCTCGGCCCCGCCAATATGCCGCGCGACATCGTGCAGCGTTTGAGCCGCGAAATCGTTGCCAGCGTCAACACCAAGGACGCCACCGACCGCATGCTCAACGAAGGCACGGTGCCCACGCCGTCCACCCCCGAAGAATTCACCGCCTATATCACCTCGGAACTGAAGAAATGGGGCGATGTGATCAAAGCCGCTAAAATTAAAATCGAGTAACCATAATGTTTGCACGTTATTTGGTCGCGCTTATCACTTCGGCTGCATTGAATTCGGCCCACGCACAATCCACGTGGAAGCCTGATAAAGTCATCGAGATCATCACCTCCAGCGCCGCCGGCGGCAGCAACGATCAGATCGCGCGCGTGGCACAAAACATCCTGCAAGGCAACAAGCTGCTGCCCACGCCGCTGAACGTCGCCAACAAATCCGGCGGCAATCAAACGCTGGCGGTGGTGTATCTGATGCAGCATCCGGCGGACGCGCATTTTCATTTGCTGGCGAACCCCACGCTGTTTACCAATTACGTTTCGGGCGTCACCGCGCTCAGCCATAACGACCTCACGCCCATTGCGCTGCTGCTGGAGGAGCACACGGTCATTTCGGTGCCCACGAATTCGCCGATCAAGAACATGCAGGATTTAATGGCGCGGCTGCGCGCCGATCCGGAATCGGTTGCGGTGGGCATCGTCAGCCGCGGCGGACCGAATCATCTGGCGCTGTCGCAGGCGATCAAAGCCGGCGGCGCCGATCCGCGCCGCGTGCGAGCTGCCGTGTTCAAAACCAATACCGAGTCTATGACCGCGATGGCAGGCGGACATCTGCAACTGGTGGCGTCATCGGTCAGCTCCGCCATGGCGCAAGTACAGGCAGGCAACGCGCGCATCATCGCCATCGCCTCGCAACGGCGTCTCGGCGGCGCTTTGGCCAACGTGCCCACGTTCAAGGAACAAGGCATCGACTCCTGGGTCGCCAACTGGCGCGCGATGTTCGGCGCGAATGGGATAACTCCGGTACAGATTACTTATTGGGAGGAAACCCTCGCCAAAATGGCCGCCACCGATGAATGGAAAAAACAGCTCGAACTACACGATTGGAGCGGGCAATTCCTGCGCAGCCGCGAATTCGGCAAATACCTGCAAGCCGAATTCGCCACCACACGCGCGATTATGAGCGACCTTGGATTGGATAAAACCAAATAAAAACAATAAGTTATGATATGCTACGCGTTACCCGGACTTGCACTGGATCGCGTGTAGTGCTTCTGATATTCTCGATTCACGAACTTGAAGCAATCGTTATCAATTCAACCCGGAGCCCCTCATGAAATACAAAAAGAACGAAGCCAAAGAAGCCGCCAAAGAAATGCTGCGCGGCGTATGGACCGCACTGCCGACCAGCTTTATCGACGCCGAACGGCTCGATGAAAAAGGCATCGCCTCGAACCTGGAGCACAGCATCAGCGGTCTTAAAATCGACGGCCATTATTGCATCGGCAACGTCGGCGAATTCTGGGCGATGACGAACGAAGAGCGCATGCGCACCGTCGAGATCAATGTCGAAGTCAACAAGGGCCGCATACCGCTGATCGCCGGCTGCCATCATCAGAATCCGCTCGAAGCCGCCAAATTGGCGCAACACGCGCAGGATGTCGGTATCGATTTCGTCATCGTCCTCACGCCGTACATAGCCGCGCGCGGCGACGACGCGGTGTTTGACTATTACAAGGCTATCGCCGACCGTGTGGATATCGGCATCTGCCTGTTCAATACCAATCAGGGTCATCCGCTGTCAGCGAATCTCGCGAAACGCCTCGCGACCATTCCGAACATCTGCGGCTACAAGCAAGGCGTGTCGGGCATGGCCGCAGCCACAACGCTGCGCAATACCGTGGGTAGCCAGATTGAAGTCAGCGTCGCCGAAGAAGCGCCGTGGCTCTACAACATCGCGGTGTGCGGCGACCACTGGCTGCTCAACTACTGCCCGCACCTGTATCAAGTGCCCGGCTACCTGCCCATACGTGACTACACCCACGCCGCGCAAAAAGGCGACATGAACAAGGCCGTCGAAATCTGCAAGAGCATCGAACCGCTGCGCGCCACGCTCGGCCGCTGGATCCCCGGCTATGGCAGCAGCAACCGCATGGCCATTGCCGAACAAAAATACTGGATGGAACTCGTCGGCATGGTCGGCGGCCCGGTGCGCGCGCCCTGCGCGGAAATGACCGAGGAAAACAAAAAAGCCATGAAGGCCGATCTGGAAGCGACGGGCTTGCTGGCCAAGGCCAAGGCCGGGATGGCGTCGCTGAAACGCGCGGCGTAGTTTTTTGCTTTTCGTAGGGCGCAATTCCTATTGCGCCCTACGCGTGCTGTCTTTGCGGAGCCCCCCATGAAATCCAATCTGCGCCACATCACCGCTGCGCTCCTGCTCGCCGCAGCCCTTCCCGTCGATACCGGCCACGCCCAACAGCCCCCCGCGAAACGCGACTTCGAAAAAGAAATCAGCACGGCACTGGCGTCCGCCAAAACCGCGGCGCAATTTGATTTTCTCGGCACGCTGGTGCGCACCTGTCTCGTGCCGCAAAGCGAAGGCGAAAACACCACGGACGTGCCGTACCCGTATGTTGCCGACCCGTCCAAAGCGCCGCCGCGTGACTCTTGGCACACCGAGCCGGCCAAGGTGTTCGACAATCTCTACTTCGTCGGCGGCAAGGTGCATTCGGCGTGGGCTTTGACTACCAAAGACGGCATCATTCTCTTCGACACGATTTACCCCTACAACTCCGAAGAGCTGATCATCGGCGGCATGAAAAAAGTCGGCTTGGATCCCGCCAACATTAAATACCTGATGATCTCGCATGCGCATGGCGACCACATCGGCGGCGCGGAGATGATGCAAAACCGTTACGGCAAGTCTGGCCTGAAAGTGGTGATGACCGACCCTGACTGGACACTGGTGGAGAAATATCCCAACCGCTACAAATCCATGGCGCCCAAGCGCGACATCACCGCCACCGACGGCATGAAAATCACCCTTGGCGAATCCACCGTCACCATCACGCACACGCCGGGCCATACGCCGGGCACGATGTCGTACACCTTTCAGCTGCTCGACAAAGGCCGACCGGTCAACGTGGCGTATTCCGGCGGCACGGCGTTTAATTTCAACAACCGCACGCCCGACCCGGGCATCAAGAATTTCCAGATTTACATCGACTCGCAACGCAAATTCGCCACCAACGCTGCTGCTACGGGCGCGACGGTGCTGATGTCGAACCACTCCGAATTTGACATCGCCGACAGCAAAAACAAAATGCTCGCGTCGCGCGGCAACGGCCCACACCCGTATGAGCAAGGCGCGGATGCCGTGCAACGGTACTTCAAAGTGATGCAGGGCTGCGCCCGCGCCGCGCAATTGAAACTGGAACAACGGCAGGCGGAGGGCCGGTAACCGTACGATCCCTTTTCGATATCGACAGGAGCACGCCATGCACTACCACCGTATTTCCGCCGATAGCCACATCGACTTACCCTGGCTGCCGCCAGATCTGTTTACCGCCAACGCCAGCGCCGCGCTCAAGGCGCGCATGCCGCACGTGGCCGATGGAGCGGACGGGCCGCACTGGACTTCCAAAAGCGGTTATTCCTACGGGCTGGTATGCGGGGTCGGGCCTTCGGGCGCCAAGCTGGTGCCGGGGCAGAACCATCGTGTGGATCGCATGGACGAGGCCGGGTTGTTCAACGACTACAAAAATCACGGCAAGCGCCGCCCCACCAATCCGGCGTTGCGCCTGAAAGACGCCGAGACGGATGGCGTGGATGCCGAGGTGATCTTCGGCATACTCGGCGCGGCAACGCGTCTGGGCGATCCGGAAGCCGCCACCGAAATGTTCCGTATTTACAACGACTGGCTGAAAGATTTTTGCAGTCATGCGTCCGACCGGCTTATCGGGCTGGCGTGCCTGCCCTACGGCAACATCGATGACGCGGTACGCGAAGTGCATCGCGCCGCGAAAATCGGGCTGCGCGGGCTGGAGCTTTCCTGCTCGTGGGACATGGAACCGATGTGGCACCCGACGTGGGAGCCGCTATGGCAGGCCGTGAGTGATGTCGATCTCCCGCTGCACTTTCACACCTTCCCGTCGATTTCCCCGCAGGAACGCTTGCGCACGCCCAAGGAGCGCCAGCGCGCGGCGCAGTTCACCCGCGTCACGGGGTTTCAATTGAACCTGTCGCAAATCATCGCCGGGGTTATCGGCGCGGGTGTGCTGGAGCGTTATCCGAAGGTGCGCATCGCGTTCGGCGAATCCGGCATTGGGTGGATACCCTACGTGCTGGAGCGCATGGATTTCGAGTGGGAAGACCGCTTCCGCGACTTGGGTCTCAAGATGAAGCCCAGCGATTACTGGCGGCGGCAATGCAAGGCCACATTTCAGTACGACCGCATCGGCATCAAGCTGATCGACGATCTCGGCGTGGAGATGCTGATGTGGGGTTCCGACTACCCGCACACGGATGGTGTGTGGCCGGAATCCTCCAAATACATCGCCGAACAATTCGCCGGCGTGCCTGCCGACGTGGTGCGAAAAATCACCTGCGAAAACGCCGGGAAGTTTTATGGGCTGATGCCGTAGCCTGCAATCACTGCTTCGGCATTTTGGCGTCTTCCGCCACCTTGGCCCATTTCACCAGATCGTCTTTTATCATCTCGCGAATTTCGGCAATCGAGCGTATTTCCACCTCCGCGCCTTCCGCGGCCATGCGCTTGGCGGTCTCCGGCAGCTTCAGCACGGCGGCTACTTCGGTATTGAGCTTGGTGAGCACGGGCATTGGCGTTCCGCTGGCCGAGGCCCATCCCCACCAGATAGAGGCGTCATAACTCGGCAGTCCGGCTTCGATCATGGTCGGCAGGTCGGGCATGGCCGACAAACGCTTGGGCGCGCTGATGGCCAGCGCCTTGATCTTACCGGTACGCAGATGCGGCGCCGCTGTGACGATGGTGGGCGCGGCCATGTGCGCATGTCCGCCCATCACATCGATCAACGCCGGGCCGCCGCCCTTGTACAGCGCGATGGTCGCGTCGAATCCCGCATGGCTGCGAAACATCGCGGAGACGAAATGATTGAAGCCGCCCGCCGAAGCAATGGTGATGAAATTGGGCTTGGACTTGGCCAGAGCAATCAGCTCCTTGAGGGAGTTGACCGCGGGCGACGGCCCCGCCACGATCATCACCGGGCCGCGACCCAGTACCGCGGCGAAATCGAAATCCTTGATCGGATCGTAAGGCAGCTTTTTCATCACGGCCGGATTCATGGTGAATGCCGTCGAAGCCATCAGCAGCGTGTAGCCATCGGCGGCGGCACGCGCGACCAGCTCGCTGCCGATAATGCCCTCTGCGCCCGGCCGGTTATCCACCACCACCTGCTTTTGCAAGCGCTCGGCCACCTGGCCACCGATGTAGCGCGCCATGATGTCATTGCTGCCGCCGGGCGCCTGCGGCACGATGAGGCGTATGGGTTTACTGGGGTAGTTCGCGTCCGCGGCGCGCTGCGCAGCGGTTACGCCGGATTGGGACGCGAATACCGCAAAGACGATGGCCGCTATACCTGTTCTCATGCTCTCCTCCATTTTTTTATCTGATGGAACGCCCGCGCAGTATGCCGCCAAATGCCCACCCCTGACAAATGTGCGCGCGACCGGACGGGAGGTTATGATTATGCATCGCGAGGGACGCTCGCCCCGCCACTTTTTGGAGACTCCAGCATGGCTTACGATTTACTCATCAAAAACGGCACCGTAATAGACGGCAACGGCACACCGCGATTTCAGGCCGACGTCGCGTCGCACAACGGCAAGATCGTGGCCATCGGCAACATCGACGGCGCCGCCACGAATACGATAGACGCCGCCGGCAAAATCGTCTGCCCCGGATTCGTCGATCCGCACACGCATTACGACGCACAGATTACGTGGGATCAACTGCTGTCGAGTTCCAGCGAACACGGCATCACCACCGTGATGATGGGCAACTGCGGCGTCGGCATTGCGCCATGCCGGCCGGCCGCGCGCACCTTGCTCTCCGAGGATCTGGTCACCGTCGAAGGCATCGATCAAGAAGTGCTCGCCGCAGGCATCCGCTGGGATTGGGAAACCTTTCCGCAGTTCATGGATGCCGCCGCCAAACGCGGCACCGCCATCAATCTGGGCTTCATCGCGCCGCTGTCGCCGTTTCGCACCTACGTGCTCGGTCCCGAAGCCAACGAGCGCGCCGCCAACGCGCAAGAAACGCAAACCATCGCCGGCTTGTTGCGCGACGCCATGCAGGCCGGCGCGTGGGGATTTTCCACCACCGCCAGCCGGCAGCATATCGGCCACGGCGGTAAACCCCTGTCGGCGCGACTGGCGAGCCGCGATGAACTCACCGCCTACTGTGGTGTGCTCAAATCGTTGAAGCGCGGCGTGATCGAAATGGCACTCACCAAACGCTACTCCGAACTGGCACCCGATGAAGAAGAATTCCTCACCTTCATGCTCGACGCCAGCGAGCGCCCGATCACCTGGCTGTCGGTGCATAACCTCGTCGAAAAACCCAACGCCATCGCGGACATCCTGAAGCGCGTCGCGCCGCTGATTAAGCGCGGCGCCATTCCGCAAATCCTCACGCGCCCGCTGGTCTACGACTTCAATTTGCGGCGGCCCTTCATGTTCACCGAAATGATTGCCGCGAAAGAGGTGTTCGATGCCTCGTTTGAAACGCAGATGGCGATTTACGCCGACCCCGCCTTTAGAAAAGCGTTCAAGGATGAACTGAAGCTCGGACGTAAATGGGCGGGCCTGGCACAAAACATCACCATCGTCGCCGTTGAAAATCCCGCGCTCAAACAATATGAAGGCATGACCATCGGCGAAGTCGCCGCCGCTCGCGGCAAAGACCCCGACGACGTATTTTTCGACATCGCGGTGGAAGACCAATTGCAGGTGAAATACGTGGTGCCGCGCGCCAACACTGATAAAGCCGCGCTGGCCGAAGTGCTGCGCGATTCACGCACGTTGATCGGTCTCTCCGATGCCGGCGCGCACCTCGACATGTTGTGCGAGTCGGGCTACACCACGTATCTATTAGGCCACTGGGTGCGCGAGGAAAAAGCGCTGAGTCTTGAGCGCGCGATTCAACGCATCACCTCCGAGCCCGCCGATTTCTTCGGCATCCAGGGCCGCGGCCGTCTGCGAACCGGCGCCGCCGCCGACATCGTGGTGTTCGACGAAAACACCATCAACTCCCCGCAACGACCGACACCGGTCAAGGATTTGCCAGCGGGTGGCATGCGGCTGTACGCCAAGGCGCAAGGGATATCGCAGGTGGTGGTGAACGGGAAAATTCTGTATCAGAACGGCAAGCACACCGGGGCGGTTGCGGGGGAGGTGTTGCGGTCTTGTTAAGCGACACAAGCCCAGCCCGTAGGTTGGCGCTGAGCCTGCGAAGCCCAACGCCGCGATGATTGCGCGTACCTACTGAACATTGCGTGCGGTTGTGTTGGGCTTCGTAGGCTCAGCGCCAACCTACACAATATCAACTACCGTTGATGCCGCGCTGCCAGGTTGACGACTTAATGCCGATCTTGTTAGCCGCGCGTTTTTCCAGCCAGTAGCCATATGCGCGCGATACGCCCTGAAACGGCGTTTCGATCCCCAATTTCTGCGCGGCATCAATCGGCCAATTCGGGTTGTGCAAAAACTCGCGGCCCAGCGCGGCTAAATCCGCGCCGTCGGAGCGGATGATTTCTTCGGCCTGATCGGCGTGAATAATCATGCCCACCGCCATGGTTTTGATGTCCGCGCCGGCCTTGATGCGCCGCGCGTAATCGACCTGATAGCCGTAGTTGGGCGTGATCTCGGAGGCGTTGGCTTCGGACATGCCGCCGGCGCTGCAATCAATCACATCAATGCCGTGGGTTTTCAACACGCGCGCCACCGCTACGCTGTCTTCGATGCTCCAGCCGGCTTCGTCCACTGCCGATGCGCGCAGGAACAGCGGCTTTTCGTCGGGCCAGTATTTGCGCACTTCACGCACCACTTCAATCGCGAAGCGCATGCGTTTTTCCGGCGTGCCGCCGTATTCGTCAGTGCGCTGATTCGCCACCGGCGACAAAAATTGATGAATGAGATAGCCGTGCGCGCCGTGCAGCTCCAGCACATCGAAACCCGCTTCTTGCGCGCGCCGCGCGGCCTGTCCCCAGTTCGACATCGCCTCCTGTATGTCGTCGTGCGTCATCGCACGCGGCACGGCGTAGCGCTCCGAGAACGCCACCGCGCTGGGCGCGATCAGCTCCCATTCCTCGCCGTGATCGACGCCGGGACATTGCGCCATTGGCACACGGCCTTCCCACGGCACGCTGCGCCGCGCCTTGCGCCCGGAGTGCCCGAGCTGAATGCCCGCCACCGCGCCGTTGCGCTTGATGAGATCAGTGATGCGTTTTAACGGTGCGACGAAATCGTCTTTCCATAAACCGAGATCGCGCGGCGTTGAACAACCGCGCGGGTCAACCTTAGTGGATTCCACAAACACCAGCCCTGCACCGCCCGCCGCGAACTTGCCGTAGTGCATCAGATGCCAATCATTAACGTGGCCGTTGTCGGCGCAGTACTGCAACATGGGCGAGAGCACGATGCGGTTTTTGAGCGTCACGCCGCGAATTTGCAGCGGTGAAAACAATTGCGAATCCATTAAACATTTTCCTTTAAAAACAATTACTTACAATTATAGTGCTGACGCATACCCCAACGCCGGCGCCCCCGCCGTCAACGTGGTGCGGCGCATATCGCGCGGGTATTTCAAATCCTCGTACGGTCGCGCGCGGTGCATGGTGGCCTGGTTATCCCACATCACCAAGTCGCCGGCGCGCCACTGATGACGAAACACAAACTCCCGTTGCGTGGCGTGCTCGGTCAATTCACGCAGCAGCATCAGCGCTTCCACCTGCGGCATGCCGACGATGCGCCCGGCGTGCGACGACAAATACAGCGAATGCCGCCCCGTGCGCGGATGCGTACGCACCAGCGGCTGGCGCACCGGCTCGAAATCAATCAACTCCTGTTCGGTGAACTGAAAGCCCAACGTACCCTTGGAAAAAATGCGGCTGTGCTCCGCCACCAGATCCTTGATCTGCTCTTTCATGTCCGCGCCGAGCATGTCCCACGCCGCGCGCATGTCGGCGAATTCGGTTTCGCCGCCGCGGGGCGGAATCACGTGCGCGCACAACGCCGAATACTTGGCGGGAATTTTCTTGTAGCTGCTGTCGCTGTGCCACAAGCGGTTGCCGAGATTGAACAAGCGCTTGCGGTCGTCCGGCGGGAGCAGCTTGTCTGACGGATCGAGATTGGAAATATCCGAGAGCAGCGGGTTATCCAGCCGCACGCCTTTCTCCGCTTGTATCTTGGTGTAGAGGCCTTCGGTTTCGCCAAGGCTTTTGGTGAAACGTATCTGCTGCTCGGTGGTGAGCGGCGTACCGCGCCGGAACACCAGCACGGCATAGCGATCCATGCCGTCGTGAATGGCATCGGCGATTTCCGGCGAGATCGGCTCGCCGATGTCTACCCCCTTGCACTCGGCCCCGATTACCGGGTGCATCGGGGCGAAGGTCAGGTTCATCGTGTTACGCATATTCCAGCTCTCCGTGGAGCCCTCACAATACTTTACGCGAGCGGTTTATTCAACTCTGCTGCCTCGCCGAGTCCAACGCCAAACGCGCTACACTTTGCACTCATCTTCGTTCCCTATTCCACCATATGCACAGGAGCACTCTCCCATGAGCATTGCCGCCACGCTGGCCCAATTGATTACACGCACCACTTACAACGACCTGCCCGCGCTCGCCGTGGATCACGCTGCGATGATGATTTCCAGCACCATCGCCAGCGCTGCGATGGGCTACAACATCCGCTCGTCCCGCATCATCCGCGAACTCGCGCGCGAGCAAGGCGGCACGCCGGAAGCCTCCGTGTGGTTCGACACTGGCGCCAAATTGCCTGCCGTGAATGCGTGTCGCGTCAACGCCGTCACTAGCGACGCGGCGGCATCCGACGACAGCGATTTGCGCACCATCGTGCATTTCGGCACGCAATTGACGTCTGCGGCACTGGCGCTGGGCGAACGCAACAACGCCAGCGGCAAGGACGTGCTCACCGCGATGGTGCTCGGCTACGAGGCCGGCGGGCGCATCCTCGACGCGGCGGCGCCCGCGCATCGCGACCGCGGATTTCACGGCAGTGTCGTCGCAGCCTTCGGCGCGGCCGTGGCAGCGGGCTGCATGTTGAAGCTTGATGAGCAGCAAATGGCACAGACTATCGCCATGATTTCAGTGTCCGTAGGCAGCCTCGCCACCGCCGCCGACAGCAGCGAAGCGCGCGAATATTTCGCCGGCAACGCGGCCCTGATGGGCATGAACGCAGCGCTCGCCGCGCAGAAAGGCTACATCGCCGAAGAGCGCATCCTTGAAACCAAGAAGGGTTTTTTCGACGTGTACGGCGGCGACGACATCGACTGCGTGACGCGCGACTGGGGCCGCGAATGGGATGTCATCACCGACATGGCGATCAAGTTGGTGCCGGGTGGCCATCCGCACCACACCACGGGCGAAGCCGCCGCCATCGCCGCGCGCGAAGCCAATGTCACACCCGATCAAGTGGAGAGCATCACCATCGCGCGGCCGATCAACAAAAGATTGCGCACCGGCCCGCCGGGCCCGGCGAAACATCCGAAAAACCTGGTGGATGTGGCGCACACACCCGCCTACTTTGCAGCGGCCGCGGTAGCCGACCGCGATTTCTCCTGGGTGCATGCGTCGGAGAAAAAATTTCTCGACCCGGTGATCCATCAACTCATCGACAAGGTCAAAGTCGGCGATCCCATCACACTCGACACGGAAAAATATTATCAAGGCGCGCAGGTCACCATCAAAACCAAGGATGGCCGCAGCCACACCGGCACGGTGTACGCGCCGCGCGGCTCAGGCGTGCGCGGCATCGAATGGGCCGACGTGGATGCCAAGTACCGCACGCTGGTAGCGATGAGCAATCTTGGCGCGGCAAAAATGGAAAACAGTTTGAAAGTTATCCACGCATTTCGTGAAGTGGAAAACGTGTCGGTGCTGACCAGCCTGCTGCGGTAGCAAGCACCTCGACGCAAGCTCGCATGGGGGCGACCTTGCGCGAGCTTGAAAATAATATCGTAACCAGTTGCTTTTATTTAGTTTTTACAGATACTGCGTAAACCAAGCGATCGACTCACGATAAGTGACCTGACTCATTTCAGGATTGCGAAACTCGTAGCTGTCGTAGTGCCCGCTGTTCGGCAGCTTCACCAGTTTTTTCGGCTCGCCACATTTGGCATAGCAATTCAGTTGTTGTTCCGGCGGCACCAGGTTGTCGAACTCGGCATAGATAAACAGCGCGGGTCGCGGGCTGATTTTATCGACCACCCAATCGGGGCGATAACGCATCGTCGCCTCCGCGCTTTCGAGATCGCGCTCCTCGCTTTGAAACGCGTGGCCCTGCTCCTTGTGCATCTCGCGCTGGCGCGCGGAATCCGGGTCGCGCAGCATGATGTCGCCGTGAAACACAAGTTTCGGCGTGCCTTCTCGCACGCGGCGTTGCGCGTCGGTTACGACATTCTTTTTCAGCTCCAGCCATTCCCACGGGCGGCGGATTTGTTTCATCCAGGTTTCGCCGTTCATCACGCCGACACTGGTGACCAGCACTTTCACGCGCTCATCAAACGCCGTCACCCACACGCCGTTCGCGCCGCCGAAGCTGGTGCCGTATAAGCCGATGCGCTGCGGATCAATGCCCGGCACGCCCTGCATATACGAAATCGCGTCATAACAATTCTGCGCCTGCTCCAGCGCGCGATGGCGATTGCGTTTGCCTTCGCTTTTGCCGAAGCCCTGATAATCGAAGCCGAACACAAACCAGCCTTCCGCGCACAGCCGCTTCATCATGTGCGTGCAGTCGGCTTGGGTGTTGCCGCTGTAACCGGCCAGCACGAGAATGCCGGGTCGCGCGGGATCACCCGGCTTCCAGTCGGCGGGCGTGTAGAGGTAGCCTGCGATTTTCAGGCTGTCGCTGTAGAACGTGACTTCAGTGGGTGTCATGATGTTATGCCGATAAGAACATGGAACTTTAATCCGCCTTGATACCCGCCGCCTTGATCACCTTCGCCCACTGCGCAACTTCTTCGGTGATCACTTTTTTGAACTGCTCGGGCGAACTGGCCACAATCTCGGCGCCGTCCTTGGTCAGACGGTCGACGATTTCCGGCGAGC
>CANIID010000072.1 GCA_947467315.1 Betaproteobacteria bacterium
GGTGGTACCGCGCGGGTGCCGAAGCTCAACGAGTTGTAGAAGTTGGGCCTTGATCTGACAGCCAGTGTCAGAACACATATCGGGCGACAGGCTACCCTCTGCCAACTCCCGCAGTGAAGTGGGATTCCGGAAATGGCGGCTCATCGGCCATTGCGGTCATTGGTGTTGTGATCCGCCATCGACCGCAATGTGCATGGAAGCGGCCCGTCGAACGTCCCTGGTCTGCATTTTAAAATTTCTGCACCAGACGGCGGGTTTGAAAAACTTGAACGCGAACTCGCGACCCGGAACGGTCCCACGATTATTTTAAAGCTGACGTTTACGTCCAAGGTAAGCAGGCGGCCAGAAACATCTGATTTGTGAAAAAACCCAACCCGCCGCTCCGGTTGAGCGCCGTGTTCGTTGGTTCCTCGTTACCGCCACCAACCGGCAAGTTAAGCAATCAGCGTTTGCACGAAGTGGGGCAATCCCTACATTCAAATGAGGGTACGCTGACTGCTTTCAGCCGGTAGCCTATGGCACACTGATAAAAACAACCTCCCATGGAACAAGTACGGGGTGCAATACACGTAACGCGTAGCTTGCGGAATTTTTTCGTGGTTTCCGTGTTTTCCAAAGTTAGTGGTCTTGAAGTTCGCTGTTGCAGGAAGGGCGTTGCTTACGCGCCACCCGATTTAACGAATAAAATGCATTCATGAGCCAGACGCGCCTAAAGCTTACCGCGTGGATCGCAGCAGCAGCCCTGCTGTTCAGCGCGCTATCGCCTGCCATGGCGAGCGCGCTGTTTGCTAATCGGCCGGATATCCTGGCGCGCGTTCTGGGCGTACCCATGCAGCACGCCGCCGCGCAAGCGGGCTCGGAGCCCGACGACGGGTGCCCGCATGAAACCGCTTCCGCAGCGCACCACGGCGCCACAAGCCCGCAGGGCGACGACACCTCCGATCACGCCGCGCATGGCATCTATTGCTCGTTTTGTCTGGCTTCGGGGGCAACGGTCACTGTATTGGGCACAGCGCGACCGCCCGCTATGCTGGTACCCTCGGTAGTTGAGATACTGCCTTCCTTGCGCAGCCAGCCGGTAGTCGCGCGGCTTCCTTCCACCCACCGCTCCCGCGCCCCGCCCGCACTCTCCTGATCCCCACAAGAGCGCCGTCCTGGGTACCAGCCCGGGCAGGCTTTTGAGTCGCATCCGGAAGAAATCCAGTGTTGCTATCTGTTGCCTGCAGCCGTGTAACGGCTGCCGGGCTATTTGACCATCGCCATGCCAGCGGGTTATTGGCATGAGCAGCTACGCCGATCCTTTTGAAGCACGCGAAACGCTCGCGTCACGGCTGGCCAAACCCGCGGCAAGCCGGTAAATCATGGTTGGCAATCGGAGAACCCAATGAAATCTACAGACCGCAGGAAAATCCGCCGCGTGCGCGCAGCCGTCATCGCGGCCTTGTCGGCACTGGCGCTCGATGCCTACCCGCAGGCAACCGTACAGACGCTGCCGGCCGTCACCGTCCAGGGCACACAGTCATACCCGGAGCGCAACCAGTTGCCGGGTACCAGCGAGAGCGTTACGGCAAAGCAGTTGGAGAACACCGTCAACCTGATGAACACGGAGGATGCGCTCAAGTACCTGCCCAGCCTGATTGTGCGCAAGCGCAACTTCGGCGACCAATTCGCGCCGCTGGCAACACGCACTTCGGGCCTGGGGCAGAGCGCACGCAGCCTGATCTATGCCGACGGCGTGCTGCTGTCCACGCTGATCGGCAACAACAATAGCAACAGCACGCCGCGCTGGGGCCTGGTAACACCCGAAGAAATTGAGCGGGTCGATGTCATGTACGGGCCGTTCTCGGCGGCGTACGCCGGCAACTCGATGGGCGCCGTAGTGGAATTCACCACGCGCATGTCGGAAAAATTCGAAGGTACGGTGAAGGCGCAAGGCGCCTCGCAGCGCTATGACTTGTATGGCACCAAAGACACCTATAACTCATGGCAGGTGGGCGCCATGCTCGGTGGCCGTCACAACGATTTCTCATGGCGGCTCAGCGCGAATCATCTCGATACACGCAGCCAGCCGTTGAACATCATCAGCGTGCTGCAACCGGCGGCACCCGGTGCGGCGGGAACGCCGGTGACCGGCGCCTTCATGGACCGCAACCGGCTCGGCCAGACCATCGCGGTGATCGGTTCCGGTGGCATAGAAACCAAGCAACTCGATACGTTTAAGCTGCGCCTCGCTTACGACTTCACGCCGCAGTGGCAGTTGGCATACACCATCGGTCTGCTTCAGAACGATATCAACTCAAAGGTCGATACCTACCTGCGCAATTCGGCTGGCCAGCCGGTGTACGCCGGTAGCGTGAATATCGGCGGCTATAATTACAACATCGGCGCGGGCTCGTTTTCGAGTTCTTCGGGGCAATACCAGTGGTCGCAGGAACACTGGTCACAAAGCCTGTCGCTGAAGTCCAGGACCCAGGGCACATGGGACTGGGAAATGGTGGCGAGCAATTTCCATTACAACAAGGACCGGTTGCGGATTCCCGGCACCGCGTTGCCGGGGACATTGGATGGTGGCGCAGGCTCGATCCAGTCGCTGGATGACACCGGCTGGTCCACACTCGACCTGAAAGGCTACTGGCGGCCCAAGGGCGTGGCGGGCGCGCATCAGGTGAGCTTTGGCTTGCACTACGATGCCTACAAGCTCGCCAACACCACCTACTCGAGCACTAACTGGCTGACTGGCGTGCGTAGCGCGATTACCAACAATTCGCTCGGCAAAACCCGCACTGAGGCGATCTGGGCGCAGGACGTATGGCGCTTGGCGCCGCAGTACAAACTGACACTGGGCGGGCGCCAGGAATTCTGGCGCGCGTACGATGGGCTTAATTTCTCGGCAGCGCCGGTATCGAACGTGATGCAGCCCGTGATTACCGCGTCCACGTTTTCACCCAAGGCGTCGCTGACGTGGGACGCGAGCAATGAGCTGCTCGTCACCGCCTCGTACGGCAAGGCGTATCGGTTTCCGACGGTGTCGGAGCTATATCAGGCTGTCACCGTCGCGGGCGTTGTTTTCACGCCCAATCCGAATCTGCGGCCCGAGCGCGCGCATACCTTTGAACTGACGCTGGAACATCTTTTCGACAACGGCCGGCTGCGCCTGTCGCTGTTTCAGGAGAAACTGGCCGACGCGTTGATAGCACAGAACTCGACCCTGCCGGGCACCAATGCCATAGGCTCGTCGGTGCAGAACATCGACAAGGTGCGTTCGCGCGGCATCGAATTCGTGGCGCAAAAAGACGATGCCGGCATCCGCGGTCTTGATCTCTTCGGCAGTGTCACCTTCGTCGATTCACGCATTATTTCCGATCCCGGATTCAGGAATGCGGCGAACGTGCTTACCGATGTCAGCAACAAATACACACCCAATATTCCGCGTCTTAAAATTTCCGGCACCGCAACGTACCGCTATGATGAGCACCTGTCGGGCACTGTGGGCGCGCGCTACAGCGCCCGCGTATGGGCGACCTTGGACAATACCGACATCAATCCGCATACCTATCAGGGCTTCGAAAGCTTTCTGGTGGTGGATACGCGGCTCAATTACCAGTTCGACAAAAAGACCCGTGCGTCCATCGGCATCGACAACCTCACCAATCGCAAGTACTTTTTGTTCCATCCATTTCCTATGCGTACCGTGTTGGCCGAGTTGAAGCACAGCCTTTAGCCGCGGGATTTATGTATAAGCATTGGATTTATAACAACTTTTGAAGGAAATAGACGAAGCTGAACATCGTACTGCTGCTGGTAGCTACGCTGTTGCCGGTGGCGGCCATGGCACAGCACGCTGGCCATGGCGCCGGCAAGGGCGCGCCTGCAGAATCAAAGGGGCCGACGTCGATTTTTCCAATTACCGGTCGAGCCTACTTTTGCACCTATGCCCGCTGACCCGCGCATTCCGGCCGTTCGTGGCTCTGATCGCCAACGGCGGCTAAGGCCGAGCACCAGACGCTGATGGTAGTTGCGGCGGATGCCTATTGCAGGTCGGGATGATCCCTCCGTCGCGATAGGCGGAAGCTGCTGGCGCGGTGCATGCTTCGCGGTTGATGCGATGGCGTTGCCCGCTCAAGCCCCTTTGTATTTTTTCCAGTGCCACGTAGCGCGGGTAATCGACGAATTTCTGGCGCTCGTTAAACGGAATGACCGCGTCCTCCACGCCTTCGAGCGAGCCGTGTTGTTTCAGATGCTTCATCACGTTGCTCATCGCGAGCATGGATGCCTGCAGCGCGGCGTTGGCGTAGCAGATGACGACGTAGCCCATGTCGCCCAGCGCTTTTTGTGACGAGCTCGGCGTCTTGCCGCCGTAGACCACGTTGCACAGGTGTACGTAGCCGGTAGCAAGTACACCGGGAGCGGCGGCATCGTCGTCGGCAACACGCCGGCGGAATTCGCAGCGCAAATCAAGGCGGAAATTGTGTCCAAGGACAATCTGGTCAGGGCGTCGGGTGCGCAGGTAAATTAGTTCAATAAAATCAAGGCCTAATTGGCGTAATGCATTGCGGGAGAATCCGTTGTCCCCAGCGATGCGCGGCGCCCTTCAACAAGCCCAGGGCGGGCTTCTGGTGGTCGGTTGGGGTGGCGCGGCGTGCCGCCAAGCATTTGGGTGGTCCGGAGACTGGAGAAATGGGGTTGCGGTAACTTGTAAATAGCCAGTTCGATCCGATCCCGTGGATTCAAAATATGGTGGCAAAAGTGCTACCATATCAATATGAGGATCGTTGTTGATACCAATGTATTGCTCGGCGCCTGTCTTGGCATCGGTGCGGCAAATGCCGTTATTGCAGCCTGTCTGAGGGGGCGATGTGTGCCTCTCATTGGGAATGCGCTATTCAATGAGTACGAGGATGTTTTCGACCGCAACGACTTATTTGTGAAGTGCAAGCTAAGCCGGGGCGAACGGGATGAGTTGCTTGAGGCAATTTTTGCCTGCTGCGAATGGACGCGCGTTTACTACTTGTGGCGGCCCAATTTACCGGATGAGGCAGACAACCATCTGGTAGAGCTTGCGGTGGCTGGCGGGGCGGAATTCATCGTGACGCGGAATTTGCGTCATCTGCAAGACATGCAGTTGCGTTTTCCGCAATTGCGTATCGCTGGTCCGGCAACCTTCTTAAAGGAGATATGACATGACAGCGTTGACTGTGCGGTTAGCCGACGAAAAGCACCGGCGACTCAAGGCTCTGGCCAAGAGCCGCGGTACGCCGTTAAATCGGCTGATAGACGAGATGACTACACTGATGCTGGCGGAGTTCGATGCGGAAACACGCTTTCGAGCGCGCGCAAAGCGCGGCACTGGAAAAGCCAAGCGGGGATTGGCTTTACTGGAAAAAGCGATGGGTTGATGCGATGGCGTTGCCCGCTCAAGCGCCCTTGTATTTTTTTTCCAGCGCCACGTAGCGCGGGTAATCGACGAATTTCTGGCGCTCGTTAAACGGAATAACGGCGTCTTCCACGCCTTCCAGCGAGCCGTGTTGTTTCAGATGCTTCATCACGTTGCTCATTGCGAGCATCGACGCCTGCAGCGCGGCGTTGGCATAGCAGATCACGCCGTAGCCCATGTCCCCCAGCGCTTTCTGTGATGGAATCGGCGTCTTGCCGCCGAACACCATGTTGCACAGGTGCCGGCCCGGCACTTCTTTCGGAATGCGCGCGAGTTCTTCGAGCGAGGTGGGCGCTTCGATGAACAATAAATCCGCGCCGGCTTCCTGATAGGCCCGCGCGCGGTCGATGGCGGCGTCCATGCCCTCCATCGCGCGTGCGTCGGTGCGCGCGAGGATCAGCATGCCGGTCTGCCGCGCGTCCACCGCGGCCTTGAGCTTTTGCACCATTTCCGATTTCGGGATGACGCCCTTGTCCTCGAAGTGTCCGCAGCGCTTGGGATACACCTGATCCTCGATCAGCAGGGCGGCCGCGCCGGCGCGCTCCATCATGCGCACGGTGCGGCGCGCGTTCAAGGCGTTGCCGAAGCCGGTGTCGCCATCGGCCAGAATCGGAATGTCGACCGCATCGCTGATCGCGGCGACCTGATCCACGACTTCTTTCAACGAGGTGAGCCCCATGTCGGGCACGCCGAGATAGGCGTTGGCGAAGCCGGCCCCGGTGAAGAGGATGGTTTCAAACCCGGCGGATTCCATGATGCGCGCCGACAGCGCATTATGAGCACCCGGCATCATGGTGCCGCGACCGGGCGTGAAGAGTTCGAGCATGCGTTGATAGCGTGTCTGTGTCATGGTTGTGTTCTCGTGAGTTTCAGTTGCTGGACTGGGAATGCGGATTGGCGGCGGGTCGCGGTAGTATACGAAAACCCTTCACCTCGCGGAATCCTTGTATGGAAATCACCCAGATCGACACCTTCGGCGCACAACAAACCCTGAAAGTCGGCGAAGTCGAATATCAAATCTTCAGCCTGTCCGCCGCCGAGAAAAAACTCGGTGCCGGCATCCGCCGCCTGCCCATCACGCACCGTGTGCTGCTCGAAAACCTGCTGCGCCACGAGGATGGCGATACGGTGACCGCGGATGACATTCGTGCGCTGGCGGCGTGGGTGGACCATCCGCACTCGGAGCGCGGCGTGTCGCTCAATCCCACGCGCGTGGTGCTGCCGGATTCGTCGGGCGTGCCCATGCTCGCGGACGTGGCAGCGATGCGCGATGCGATGGTGCGCGCGGGCGCTGATCCGCGAAAAGTGAACCCGCTGCGTAATACCGATCTGGTGATCGATCACGCGGTGATCACGGAGTACGCGGGCAGCGCCGACGCGTTTGAAAAAAATCTGGAACTGGAGTTCAAGGACAACCGCGAACGCTACGAACTGGTGAAATGGGCACAGCGCGAGTTTCGCAATTTCCGCGTGATACCGCCGGGCGCGGGCATTATTCATCAAGTGAATCTGGAGTTTTTGTCGCGGCCCATCTGGAGCGAATCGATTAACGGCCAGCGACATGCGTTCCCCGATTCGCTGGTGGCCTGCGACAGCCACACGCCGATGATTAACTCGCTCGGCGTGATGGGCTGGGGCGTGGGCGGCATCGAGGCGGCGTCCGCCATGTTGGGCCAGCCGATTTCGATGGTGATCCCGGATGTGGTGGGCTGCAAAATTATCGGGCGCCTGAAGCCGGGCCTTACCACCACCGATCTAGCGTTGACCGTCACCCAGCGCCTGCGCGCCAAGGGCGTGATCGGCAAGTGGGTGGAGTTTTACGGCGCAGGTGTGAAGACCATGCGCTTGCCGGAACGCGCGACACTGTCCAACATGGCCTGCGAGTACGGCGCGACCATGGCGTTTTTCCCCATCGACGAAGAGACGCTGCGTTACCTTGAACTCACTGGCCGCAAGGCAGAGGACATCGCGCTCGCCGAGGCCTACGCCAAGGCGCAGGGGCTGTGGAGTGCCGCGCCCGCCGACGCGGTGTTCAGCGATACGCTTGAAATCGATCTCGATTCGATAGAGCCCTCGGTGTCGGGGCCGCGCTTGCCGCAGGATCGTCATCATCTGTCTCAAGCGGCGAATAGTTTTTTGAAAGGCTTTCCAGGCGTCAAGGTGCCGACAGACACACCGCGCGCGCCCGGCGAGGTGCGCGAAGGCGACGTCGTGATTGGCGCGATCACCAGTTGCACCAACACCTCTAACCCGGCGGTGCTGGTGGCAGCGGGCCTGCTTGCGCGCAACGCCGAGCGCAAAGGCTTAAAACCCAAGCCGTGGGTGAAGACCTCGCTGTCGCCTGGCTCGCCGGTGGTGAGCGATTATCTGAATGAATCCGGGTTGCAAAAGTCGCTCGACGCGCTGGGGTTTCAGGTGGTCGGCTACGGCTGCATGACTTGCGCCGGTGGTTCGGGTTCACTGCCGCCGCCTATCAGCGAGCAGATCGAGAATAAAGACCTGACGTTGTGTTCGGTGTTATCCGGCAATCGTAACTTTGAAGGACGCATACATCCGGAAGTCAAAGGTGCGTATCTGGTGTCGCCGCCGCTGGTGGTGGCTTACGCCATTGCGGGCACCATACTTACCGATATCACCAGGGATGCGCTCGGCACGGGTAACGACGGCAAGCCGGTTTATCTGAAAGACCTCTGGCCGGCGGATGAAGAAATCGCCGGGGTGGTCGAACGCAATCTGCGGCGCGAGCAATTTGTGCTGCGTTACGGTGCTTGCGAAGACGGCGGGCCGCGATGGAAAGCGATCCAGGAGCCCGAGGGCGCGACGTTCCGTTGGGATCCGGCGAGCGCCATGATTAAACAGCCGCCGTTTTTCAGCGAAGCGTGGCTGGCCAAAAACCCGCGCGGCGATTTTCAGGGCGCGCGCATTCTTGCACTGCTAGGCGACAGCATCACCACCGATCACATCGCGCCGCTCAGTGCGATTTCCAAGGGCGTGCCGGCGGCACGGTACCTCGAATCACTCGGCATTCCGTTCAAGGAATGGGGCACGTATTTGCTGCGCCGCTCGAACCACGAAGTGCTGATCCGCGGCGCGCTGGCCAACATCCGCATCCGCAATCATGTTTGCACGCCGAAAGAAGGCGGCTACACGCGGCACTTTCCCGACGGCGAGATCCTCTCGTTTTACGAGGCCGCCGAAAAATATGCCGCGAAAAAAATCCCCATGGTGATGTTTGCCGGCAAGGAATACGGCTGCGGTTCATCACGCGACTGGGCTGCCAAAGGCCCGGCGGCACTCGGCGTGCGCGTCATCATCGCGGAGAGTTTCGAGCGTATACACCGTTCCAATCTCGTCGGCATGGGTGTGGCGCCATTGGAGCTGCCCGAGGGCGTGACGTGGAAATCCTTAAAACTGGACGGCACTGAAACGGTGGATATCGCCGGCATCACGCCGGACATGACGCCGCGTACGGCGGTCACTTGCACCATCAAACGCGCTAACGGTTCGGTTGAAACGATTGCGCTGCGAAGCCGGCTGGATACGCGACGGGAGATTGCTTGGTATCAGAGCGGCGGGATTTTGAATTATGTGTTTGATCAGTTGCGGCGATAAAAATACCGTACAAGGGCGCAATCGTTATTGCGCAGCATGTTATTTCGCATACCGGAAACCTTAACATCAATTTCGCCGGGGACAGTCCGGCGGCTGGTTACTTTCTTTTGCTTCGCCAAAAGAAAGTAACCAAAGAAAAGGCGACCCCGGTTCGCCGACCTCCTCCTGCGCTACTCGTCACGCCGGGTGGCTGCGGAACTGGCCTTCGCATAAACACTAACGGCGCGAGGACTCAGACAGTCCTCGCCGACGGCCCCCAGCGCGTCTGCGTTGTTCGGCGGCTCTCAGGGGGGGGGGGGGTCCCTGGCAGAGAAGTTATATAAGTAATTGTTTTTACACAATAACTTTTATTTCGCCAAAGTAATTGCAAGCTCCCGCGCACTGGCTTGATCGAGATTTAAAACTGCATCACGAATCTCCCGCGCGCGTTTTTCCGGCAGCGCCAGCCGCGCATTATCGAAATACTTGGCTTCAATTTCCGCGCCGGTGAGTGCGCGATCACCCGCACCGCGATTGATGCGTTCGTGATGACGGTATGCCTTGCCGTCTTTCATTTTGATAATGACGCCGCCTGACAGGATGCCCGGATAAAGCGAATCGGGGTCGGCGACGGCTTCGACTTTTTGCGCCAGCGCGAGGATGGCTGCGTCGCTGCGTACATCCGCTTCGAGTTCCGCGAGGCCGAACTTGCCGCGCACCAGGCACGCGGCGACGAAGTAATGCACGCTGAATTTCGCGTCGTAGTCGTTGGCGGGTTTTTTCTTCAGGGCCGCGGGTTCGGCGACGATGTGCAGGGTTTCTTCGGCGATCAGCGCGGTGATTTTTTCGATCTGATCGGGCTGGATGGCGTGCTTGTCTCGCAGGATCAGCGCCGCATCGCCGCAGGCGTGGATGAAGTGGCACACCGGGAACGGCTTCACGGCGACGTTCATCACTTCCCAGGTGGCGCCGAGTTCGCGGGTGATCGCGGCGTAATCGACGGCTTTCGCCAGGTCCTTTAAGTGCGTGTTGAACAGGCCGAGGCGGCCTTCATAGGGTTTGGTGGGGCCGATGGCGCCGCCGCGCGCGAGATTGGCGGCAGTGATGCCGGCCACCGAAGCCCAGCCCGGATGCAGGCGTTTGTTCCACGCACCTTCTTCGAGAAATTCCTGTGTCGCGGCCGCTGTGCTGCCGGCGAGTCCCTGCGCCATGGTGAGTTGCTGTTCGGTCAGGCCGTAGAGCTTGCCTGCGGTAAGGGCGCAGGAGAAGTGCCCGACCAGCCCCGTGGGGTGAAACCCGAAATGATGAAAGCCGCCTTTCGCGGCCATCCCGATGCGGGTAACGGTTTCGACGCCGAGCACATAGGCGGTGAGCAGATCGCGTCCGGAGAGATTCAATTTCTCGGCAATGCCCAGTGAAGTGATGAACGCGGTTACCGTCGGATGCAGCACGGCACGCAAGTGCGAGTCGTCGTAATCAAGTCCATGAATCAATACGCCGTTCATCAGCACCGCATCGCGCAGCGGCAGTTTGTCGGGCATGCCGATGACGTAGCAACCGCCGTCTTCCGCCATGCCTTGGATGCCATCGAGAACGCGATGTGTGAAATCGTAAGTCGTGGAGGCGAGGGCGACGCCGACGGCATCGAGGATCAAATACTTTGCGCGTTCGCGCACGTCGGCCGGGATGCTGTCGTAGGTCAGGCGGTGCGCAAACTTCGACAGTTGTGCCGATAGTGTCGGCTGTTCTGACGCTGTGGTCTGATCTGGCGAGGTCGTCGTGTCCGGCGCGTTCATGGGTTTCTCCGCCCGTAATAGGATTGACCGTATTATCACGCATTCACGTAGAATGGGTTTTCGCTTCCAGGGGAATCGGCAATGCCCACTGCGTTGAGTGTTGGTAGTGTGACCGCGCTTTTTGTGGCGTGCCTTCATGTGTGTCTCAGCGCGAGCGTGATGGCACAGCCCGCTTCGACGAGCTCAGGACAGGCCTACCCCACCAAGCCGATACGCTGGATTTCTCCTTTCGCAGCCGGTGGCGGCACCGATCTCACCACGCGGCTGGTGGCGCAGCGCATCGCGGAGGTGATTGGTCAGGCTATCGTGATCGACAATCGCATCGGTGCTTCGGGCAACATCGGCACGGAAATCGCCGCGCGTGCCCCGGCGGACGGTTATACGCTGGTGACCATTACCGCGTCGCATCCGTTGAATCAGGCGCTCAGCGAGCGGATTCCCTATGAGTTGTTGCGTGACTTTGTGCATGTGACGCAGATGACCACGCAGCCGTATATTCTGCTGGTGCATCCGTCGATCAACGCGCAATCGGTGAAAGATCTGGTAGCGCTGGCACGCGCGGCGCCACGCACGCTGCACTACGGCACGGCGGGCATAGGCACGCTGCAACACGTCGGCGGCATGATGCTCGCGCAGATGACCGGCACGGAATTGATGCATGTGCCGTACAAGGGCGGCGCGCCCGCGCTGGTGGATTTGCTCGGCGGGCGCTTGCAGTTTTTCTTTGGCGTGCCGGTGTCCACGATCCCATTGATCAAGGCGGGCAAGTTGCGTTCGCTGGCGGTGACGTCGTTGAGGCGCTCAGCGGTCCTGCCGGAATTGCCGTCGATCGCCGAAACCGGATTGACGGGCTATTCGGTGGATAACTGGTACGGCATCGGCGCGCCGGCAAAGACGCCGCGAGACGTGGTGGCGCGGTTGAATAGCGCGGCGGTGCGTGCATTACAGGTGGCAGAGTTGCGTGAGCGTCTGCGGCAGGACGGTGCGGATTCGGTGGGCAACAGCACCGCTGAATTTACCGCCATCGTACGCGGCGATCTGGAGCGCTGGCGCAAGCAGGTGCGCGATTCGGGCATCAAGGCGGAGTAGCTGATACGCGATATGGACATTCGCGTGATTCCAGAGCGCAATGCCGGTAAACTTTTTCGGTCATGAACCTTATTAAAAATTTCGGACTCGGTGTTGCCATGTGCTTTGCTTGTGCCGGGTTGTTGCCGGGACAAGCGGCCGCGCAAAACGTCGCGAAATACCCGAACAAACCCATCCGCATGATCGTGCCGTTCCCGCCCGGTGGCGGCACCGACATCATGGCGCGCATGTTTGCACAGAAATTCAGTGACGCAGCGGGGCAGGCCGTGGTGGTGGACAATCGCGCGGGTGCCGGCGGCACCATCGGTGCGGAAACCACGGTGCGCGCCGCACCGGACGGCTACACGCTGTGCATGGTGTCGACCAGTTACTCGACCAATGCCGCGCTGTTCAAATTGCCCTACGACGCGGTGCGTGACATCACGCCCATTGTGATGCTTGGTGATGCGGGCATTCTGCTGACTCTGCATCCGTCGGTGGCGGCGAAAAACGTCAAGGAGCTGATTGCACTCGCCAAGGCCAAACCGGGCGCACTGAACTTCGCTTCCACCGGCACCGGCGGCAACACACATCTGGCGACCGAGTTGCTGATCATGATGGCGGGCATACAGATGACGCATGTGCCCTACAAAGGCACTGGCGCGGCACTCAATGATTTGCTCGGTGGGCAGGTGCAACTCATCATGGGTACGCTGGGCGTGATGCTGCCGCATGTAAAAACCGGCCGGCTGCGCGGCATTGCGGTGACCAACGCCAAACGCAGCAATGCGCTGCCCGATATTCCGACCATCGCTGAAACATTGCCGGGTTTCGAGGCAACGCTGTGGTACGGCCTGTGGGGGCCGAAAGGGTTGCCGGCGGATGTGGTGACGTTATGGAATCGTGAAGTGCGCAAAGCGGCGCAGGCGCCGGAGATCAAGGAGCGTTTCGGGGTCGAGGGCATCGAAGCCAGCGACGGCCCGCCGGAAGTGTTTCGCGATGTGATTCAGCGTGACGTGGGTAAGTGGATCAAGGTGGTGAAGGCGGCGAATATCCGGCAGGTGCAGTAACAACAATCATCAGGGAACACAGGAACAACATGGCAAGCGAAGCAATTCATTACGATGTGTTGATCGTCGGCGCTGGTAACGCGGCCTGCACGGCGGCATTGTCTGCGCTGGAGCAAAAGGTCAGCGTCGGCATGCTGGAAAAGGCCTCGAAAAAAGATCGCGGTGGCAACAGCGCGCTTACCGGCCATATGCGCTTTGTGTTTCACGGCGTCGAGGATTTGCGCCCGCTGATCCGGAATGCGACGGAAGCGGAGTTGCAATCGCTGATCGACCGGCTGCCGCGCCGCACCGAGGAGGATTCGTGGGACGAGGTGATGCGCGTCACCAATAACCAGAGCGACGAAGATCTGCTGCAGGTGCATGTCACCGAATCGCGCAACACCGTTCACTGGCTGGCCGAGAACGGGCAGGACTGGGTGCCGTCGATCGGCGCGCAGGCGCTGGGTGACAACATCGTGATGATGAACGGCGGCGGTTACGGCATGCAGCAGCGCTACTATCAAGTGCTGGAAAAACGTGGCCTGAAAATGTACTACGACACGTCGGCGCTGGAACTCATGCAGGACAGCCAGGGCCGCGTCACGGGTGTGGTGGCATTGACGCCTAATGGTATTCAGACCTTCACTGCGAAAGCGGTGATTCTCGCCTGCGGTAGTTTTGAATCCAATCCGGAAATGCGTGCGCGTTATCTCGGTCCCGGCTGGGACATGGTGCGCATTCGCGGCGTGCCGTTTAACACCGGCGATGGCTTGAAAATGGCGATGGACATCGGCGCCATGCCGTATGGCAGTTGGACCACCTGTCACGCCTCGCCGCAGGACATCAATGTGCCGGCCTACACCGTGCCGTCGTCGCATGCGCTCGCCGGCGGCGACAGCATGGATCGCTACGTGTATCCGTATTCGATCATGGTTAATTCCAACGGCGAACGTTTTGCCGACGAAGGCGAAGACACGCGCGGACGCACGTACGCCAAGATGGGCCGCGCGATTTTGACGCAGCCGGGCGGCGTGGCGTTTCAGATACTCGACGCCAAGGCGCGCAAGCTGAATTTATATCCGAGCAATTACGCGAAGGCCACGGGCGCCAAGGCCAACACACTGGAAAAGCTTGCTGAAGAACTCGATATCAACGCGGCCAATTTTGTGCGCACCGTGCGTGATTTTAATGCGGCGATTCAGCCCGGCGAGTTCAACCCCGATCGCTACAAGCTCGACGGCAAATGCACTGCCGGCATCACGCCGCGCAAGAGCAACTACAGTTTAAGTATCGAAGAGCCGCCGTTCGAAGGCTGGGCTGTGCGCTGCGGCATGACGTTCACCTTTGGCGGCATGAAAGTGGATGCCAAAACCGCGCAAATGCAGCATGTAGCGGGCAGGCCGATTGCGGGCCTATACGCGGCGGGCGAAATGGTCGGCGGACTGTGGGTGGGCAACTACGCGTCAGGGTCGGGGATGATGGCAGGCGCTACGTACGGTCGCATCGCGGGGCGTGAGGCGGCGCTGGCGGCGTTGACGTAGTTGTTCAGGCTGCCGCCCGGCGCGCGCCGGCGGCGATGACTGACTGCGCCATGAACTCCGTGAGCTCACAAATATTTGAAAGCGAGTCCACCGCGCGCAGTTGCTCGTAAAGGCGCGGCACCGCATCCGCGCGCAACGCCAGCCCCGCGCAATCTTTAAACTTGGCTTCCAGCCGATCCGGCGGCGCGAGATTTTGCGGGCCGCGCAGCGGTTGATCGACGCGCGCGGAAAACTGCTGGCCATCAACGGTGGTGATGTTGACCACGCCCTGATAGTGCTCACCCATGTCCTTGGGCAGTGACGGATGCGCGGTGGCCGTGACTTTGCCCAGCATCGCGCGCAACTCCGGCTGCATCAGCGCGCTGTCGGCGAAATGATCGAACGTCACCGCGCCGTGCATCAACGCGCGCGCCACGCAGTACTGCACGCTGAATTTGGCATCGAGGGCGGTTTTCGGATCGGGACGATTGGTGTGCGCCAATGCGGGCGCGTGCGTGACCGTTTCGATTTTTGCGACACGCGCCGGCGTCAGATTATGCCGTTCGCGCAGCACCAGCGTGGCATCGATGGCCGAATGCGTGCTGGCGCAGCAGGGATATTGCTTCAAACCGATACCGGGTGACAACACGTCGAGCGGGTTCGCCCAGTTGGCCACGATTTTTTCCACGTGGTAATTGCCCGCGCCGTTGAACAGTTCGAAGAAACCCTGCGCGTGTTCGAGTGCGTCGTGGCTGGCGGTGAAGCCGTCTTTGGCCATCAGCGCGGCGTACAGCCCGTTACGGCTGCAATGGCCGGCGTGCAGCGGTTTGGTCATGGTGCCGAAATTCGCTTTGATGCCGGACGACAGCGACGCAGCAATTGCCAGCGCGGTGGCGGTTTTCGGCACATCGAGGTTGAGCAAACGCGCGCTGGCCGCCGCCGCGCCGAATACGCCCAGCGTCGCGGTCGGATGCCAGCCCTTGCGATAGTGGTAGACGTTAACCGCCGAACCAATGCGCGCCTGCGTTTCAAAACCGGTGATGTAGGCGAGCAGGATATCTTTGCCGCTGGCGCCGAGCATTTCGCCCAGTCCGATGATCGCCGGCAGGATAGGCACCGACGGATGACCGCCGATGGTGTTGTTGACGTCATCGTAGTCGAGCGCGTGTCCCGCAACGCCGTTGACGATGGCCGCATCCAGCGCCGACAGTCGCCGGTTGGTGCCCCACAGCAACGCCGGCCCCGCGCCGCCGTAGGTGGCAGCCACTTTTTCAGCGATGCGCGTGGCGTCTTCGTTGGCACCCGCGAGCGCGCAGGCGAAGGTGTCGATGATGGCGACCTTGGCCCAATGCACCGCTTCGGCCGGCAAAGTGTCGTAGCGCATGGCGGTGATGCGCTGGGCGATGTCTATGGCGATGGTCATAAAATATCCAATGAAAACAAATAGTTATACTTTTTCCACTAAAGCTCGGCACGTGCGCCGGAGGCTTTGATAATTTTCGCGCACTTTTCGACTTCGCGACGCACGAAGGCGGCAAATTCCGCTGGGCTCATGTCGCGCGGCTCGATGCCCTGGTTCATCAACTGTTGACGCACATCGGACAGCGCAAGTGCTTGGGTGACGGTGGTGTGCAGCTTGGCAATAATGTCGCGCGGCGTTTTGGCCGGCGCGTGCATGCCGTACCACGCATCGAATTCGTAGCCGTCTACACCTGCTTCTTGCAGCGTGGGCAACTCGGGCAAAAAGATCGAGCGCTTGGAGCTGGTGGTGGCCAGCGCCCAAATGCGCTTGGATTTGATGAACGGCACTGTGCCCGGCAGCCCGGACAGCATGACGTGCGTTTGGCCCGACACCAAATCGGTCAAGGCCGGTGCGGTGCCTTTGTAGGGAATGTTCAGCAGCTTGGTGCCGGTAGCGAGCATGAAATATTCGGTGGCCAGATGCGAGCCACCGCCCGCGCCGGTGCTGGCGTAATTGAGCGCGCCGGGCTTGGCCTTGGCTAAGGCGATCAGCTCTTTGACGTTTTTCACCGGCAGCGCGGGGTTGACCACCAGGGTAAACGTGGTGACGCCGATGAACGCCACCTGCGTGAAATCGCGCACCGTGTCGTACGGCAGCTTGGGATACAACGACTGGTTGATGGCGATGGCGTTATGCGTGACGAGCAGCGTGTGGCCGTCGGGCGCGGCCTTGGCGACCAGATCCGTGCCGAGCGTGCTGCCCGCGCCCGGCCGGTTATCGACGATGGCGGTTTGGCCAAAGCTTTCAGTCAATTGCTTGGCAATAAATCGCGCCGAGACGTCGACGCCGCCACCGGGCGCAAAGGGCGCAATCAGGCGGATCGGGCGCGCCGGGTAGTCCGCGGCGAAGATCACGGCGCTGCTTAATAGAGTGGTGGCGAAAACCGTGCCGTGAAGCCGGGAAATTTTCATCGGGAGATGGGCAGTACACCGTGCGGACCAGGCGGTTGTCAAGCGACTGCACATGCCAGTGAACAAAGTGGGAATGGCCACGCTGCACGCCGAACGCTATTAACGCAAAATAAGCCTAAATAAGGTAATCAAAAAACGGTAAATATTATTCTTCAATCTACCAGTTTATTTCACTTAAAAATCATAATTTTGTAACGATATGCGTAAATTAAACTAATCCGAAGTCTGAGAAAAGGTATACCGCATCGCAGCAATAACGCTTGATCGAAGCGCCGTTGCCGAGCATACTTCAACTGTGCCCAGCCATGCTGGCCACACTCCTCCAAAACCTCCTCCTTTGGTGGAATCTTCAGCGCAATCCCACGGGATTGTGTTTTTTTTTGGGGCTAGCTGTAAGAGCGCCTTTCGAAGAAAAATAGTGCAACGCAATATATCCGCTATAAGTGCGCAATTCGTACACATTTCAACATAGAAAAATCCGCACAATACGGACTAATGTCTTGCCTGGTCTATTCACGGGCGCCTTAGGCGCAACAGATTCCAATTAGGCGAAACGGCCTCCAAAGCGCGGAAACAGGTACGGAAGTCGGCCATTGCCCCCTTCTTGATATACTCACTCGCTCGATACGCTCAGCACGCCCAATACGGTTGGCATTCCGCTGACTGAAGTCAGGTCTGAAATTAAGTTAGGGCATGAACTTGACCAGCGTCAAGGCTCACGCCGTAGCGTCTGTAATAGAGTCGCACATGCCGCTATAGTGCTGTTTTTAAAGTAATTGCGCGGCGTGCCGTACCGGAGTTTCCTTCAAGAGTCCATCATGAAAATCCACGAATATCAGGCAAAAGAAATTCTCAAGCGGTTCGGCGTGAAAACCCTGCGCAGCGTGCCGTGTTTTTCGGTGAGCGAAGCCGTTGCGGCGGGTAAATCCCTGGGCGGCAACGTGTGGGTGGTCAAGGCGCAAATCCACGCCGGGGGACGCGGTAAAGGGGGGGGCGTGAAGCTCGCCAAGTCGCTCGATGAATTAAGAGCCCTCGCGACCTCGATACTCGGCATGCAACTGGTTACGCCGCAGACCGGGCCCGAAGGCCAGAAGGTGCGGCGCCTGTTGATCGAAGAAGGCGCCGACATCAAAAAAGAATATTACGTGGCGATGGTCACCGACCGCGCCTCGCAGCGCGTGGTGCTGATGGCCTCCAGCGAAGGCGGCATGGACATCGAGGAAGTCGCCCACAACACGCCGGAAAAAATACACAAGGTCACTATCGATCCCGGTACGGGCCTGACCGCAGAAGAAGCCGAGGACATTGCGCGCAAGATAGGCGTTCCCGCCGAATCGTTGGGCAAGGCGCGTGATCTGCTGAAGTCGCTCTACAAGGCGTTCGACGACACCGACGCGTCGCTGGCGGAAATCAATCCGATGATTCTCACCGGCGACGGTGCGATTATCGCGCTCGACGCCAAAATTAATTTCGACGAAAACGCCCTGTTCCGCCATCCGGAAATCGTCGCGCTGCGCGATCTGGATGAAGAAAATCCCGCCGAGATCGAAGCCTCGCGATTCGGCCTGAGCTACATCGAGCTCGACGGCAATATCGGCTGCCTGGTGAATGGCGCCGGGCTGGCGATGGCGACCATGGATATCTGCAAGCTCTACGGCGGCTCGCCGGCGAATTTTCTTGATGTCGGCGGCGGCGCTTCCACCGAGAAGGTCACCGAAGCGTTCAAGATCATGCTGAAGAATCCGTCGCTCAAAGCGATTCTGGTCAACATCTTCGGCGGCATCATGAAATGCGACATCATCGCGCAAGGCGTGGTGGAAGCCGCACGTCAGGTTAAATTGAACGTGCCGTTAATCGTGCGGCTCGAAGGCACTAACGTCGATCTGGGCAAGAAAATTCTCGCCGAATCGGGCTTGCCGATTCTATCGGCCAACAACATGGCAGATGCGGCACAAAAAGCCGTGGCCGCTGTTAAAAAGGCAGCGTAAAAATGTCCATACTAATCAACAAAAACACGCGCGTTCTGACGCAGGGCATCACCGGCAAAACCGGTCAGTTTCACACCAAAACCGGCAAGGAATACGCCAACGGTGCGGCTTGCTACGTGGCTGGCGTGACGCCGAAAAAAGGCGGGCAGTCGTACGAAGGCATCCCGATTTTTGAAACGGTGAAAGAGGCCAAGGCTGCTACTGGCGCCAACGTATCGGTGATCTACGTGCCACCGCCTTTTGCCGCCGCCGCGATTGACGAAGCGGTGGAAGCCGATATGGATCTGGTGATCTGCATCACCGACGGCATTCCCGTGCGCGACATGATACGCACCAAGTACAAAATGATCGGTATGCGCACGCTCTTGATCGGGCCCAACTGCCCCGGCGTGATCACGCCCGACGAAGTGAAAATCGGCATCATGCCCGGCCACATACACAAACGCGGACCGATCGGCGTGTTGTCGCGCTCGGGCACGTTGACGTATGAAGCGGTGGGCCAGTTGATGGAAGTGGGCCTCGGCCAATCGTCGTGCGTGGGTATCGGCGGCGACCCGGTGAACGGCATGAAGCACATCGACGTGATGAAAATGTTCAACGACGATCCGCACACCGAAGCGGTGGTGATGGTGGGCGAAATCGGCGGCGACGACGAAGAAGAATGCGCGCGCTGGGTCAAGGCCAATATGAAGAAGCCGGTGATCGGCTTTATCGCGGGCCTGACTGCGCCACCGGGCAAACGCATGGGCCACGCGGGCGCGATTATTTCGGGCGGTAAAGGCACGGCCACCGAGAAGCTGCGCGTGATGGAAGAATGCGGTATCAAGGTCACACGCAACCCCGCGGAGATGGGTAAGTTGATGAAATCGGTGTTGAAGTAGAAACAGACACAGTCTCACTGGGTTCCCTCCCCTTCAGGGGGAAGGTTGGGATGGGGGTGGGGGCAATAAGCGGAACCCCA
>CANIID010000073.1 GCA_947467315.1 Betaproteobacteria bacterium
GCATTGAACAGCGCGTTTTGCGCGGGGCGCAAATCCTGCTGGATCGCCTCGTCGATGTTTTTTTCCTGCTCTTGCAGCGCGAGCGCCAGTACCTTGCGTCGCGCCGTGGCATAGCCGGCATAGGCATCCAGCGCTTTTTTCAGCGCTTGTGCGCCTTCCGTGGTGGTCAGACTAGCCTTGAGCGTGTCGAAGTTCTTGTTGATAATTTTGTCGGAGCCTTCCAGCCGTGCCACATCGCTACGGCGTTTTTCCACATCGGGGGTGACAGCGAGACCGTAGACCGCGCGCGCGACTTCGTTAACCGTCTCGCGGATATCCACGGTATCCATGGTGTCTTTGTAGTTGCCATGGACGATGATATCGAGCCTGGAGCCGAGACTCGTCACCGCGTACACGCCGAGAAGAACCATCAGCAGTGTCATCGCGATGAGTACGCCAAAGCCGAGCAGCAGACGTGTGGATATTTTGAGGTTCATTGAATTAGTCCCCAAAAACAATTGGTTGCGACGATCTATCGACGTAAAAGTGTGGCTAGCCGTTACGTTGCCATGTTCATCCATTTGCTGACCACTTGCAACAACTGTTCTTTTTTGAACGGTTTGCTCAGGTAGTCGTCCATGCCCGCAGTGATACAGCGCTCGCGGTCGCCTTCCATGGCGTTGGCGGTGAGTGCGATGATGGGCAGCGTCAGGTCCGGGTACTGCTGGCGTATCTGCTGCGTTGCCTGAAAGCCGTCCATTTCCGGCATCTGGCAATCCATCAGCACCAGGTCAAAACGCTCGCTGCTGACCGCCGCCACGGCCTGCCTGCCGTTGGTTGCGATGCGGATGTCGAGGTTCAATTGCTTGAGCATGGCGAGCGCGATTTGCTGATTGACTTTATTGTCTTCGGCCAGCAACAAGCGCTGCTGTTTACGAGTGGGGGGCGGGTTGGATGTCACGGCGCTTTCGGATAAGGGGGCGGTAGCGGACGGCGCCGTTGGGGTGAGCGTAGCCGACGGCGGCGGGGCATTGGCGGCCAGCGTGTCACCGATAGCGTGCAGCAGTTCGCTGCGGCGCACCGGCTTGGTGAGATAGATATCGACGCCGGATTCACGTGCTTCGATGCGCTCCGCCGCGCCGCCGGCGGAGGTCAGCATAATCACCTTGGTGGGCGCAAACCGCGGATCGGCGCGCAGCGCCCGCACCATCGCCATGCCGTCCACCTCCGGCATAATCATATCGACGATCGCGATGGTGTAGGGCTGCCCGGTTGCAGCGGCTGTCGCGAGCAATTGAATGCCGCGCGCGGCGCTGTCCGCGATGCCGACCGGCGCATTCAGCGCTTGTAACATGCCTTGTACGACCGCGAGGTTGGCCGCGTTGTCATCGATGACAAGAATGCGTGCGTCGGGCGCCAGCGGTGGCAACGCGGCCGGCGCGGGTTCATTGGCCGAGTGGTCCAGCGGCAGTTCAACCCAAAAGGTCGAACCGTTGCCCGGTGTGCTCGACACGCCGATGGTGCCGCCCATCAGCTCCGCCAGATGTTTGGAAATTGCCAGGCCGAGTCCAGTGCCTCCGTATTGGCGCGTGGTGGAAACATCCGCTTGACTGAATGGCGTGAACAGTTTTGTCAGCGTGAGGGCATCAATGCCGACGCCGGTGTCAGTAATCGAAAACCGGTACCAGGCGCGGCCTGCGGGCGCTTTACGCACGAGCGGCGCTACTTCGACAATGACTTGTCCGCGAGGGGTGAATTTAATCGCGTTGCCTAGCAGATTGCTGAGCAGTTGCCGCAAGCGTACCGCGTCGCCCATCGCCAGCAGGGGAACGCCAGCTTGAATATCGCAGATGACTTCCAGGCCTTTCTGCTGCGCGCTGTGCGCGAGCAGCCCGGCGGTGTCTTCGATGATTTGCCGCAAATTGAAATCCACCCGCTCGATATCGAGCTTGCCGGCTTCGATTTTGGAGAAATCGAGGATGTCGTTGAGTATGCCCAGCAGGGATTGTCCCGAGCGGTAAATAGTGTCCGCGTAACCTCGCTGCTCCTCTTGCAGCGGCGTGTGCAGCAACACCTCGGTCATGCCCAGCACGCCGTTCATCGGCGTGCGAATTTCGTGGCTCATATTGGCGAGGAATGCGGACTTCGCTCTGCTGGCGACCTGCGCTTCCTTGGCCAGCACCTTGGCTTCCGCAGTGGTTGCCTCCAGTGCGCGCGTGCGCTCTTCCACACGGGACTCGAGTTCGCTTTGGTAATTGAGCAATTTTGTGCGGGAGTCTTTGAGGCCTTCGCGCATATGATTGAGCGAGGCGATCAAGCCGTCGATATCACCTTCGGTGTCGAGATGGGCGCTGCCTTCGAGATCGCCGTCGGCGATGGTGCGCGCGGCAGATACGGCGCGTTGCAACGGGTCGGTCAAGCCCCGTATCATACGCGCGATGAAAAACAGCGTAAGCAGGCAGGACGCCAGCGCCGCAATGGCGACGATGTAGAGCTGAGTCCGCGCCGCCGCGACGGTTTCGCGCACGACGGTGTCTTCATCTGTCATCGCTTGTTTCGCCAGCGTGTCGATCAACAAGCCGGTTTCATTGACGCGGCTGCGGTGGGCGGCAAGTTCCGCTATCGGCGTGTTTGCGGGGATGGCGGCTTGCAGTTGCTGTAGTTTGCTCAGCGCGGCGGTAATTTCCGCCCGCGGCGAGAGTGCGCGCAGCAATTCTGTTTTTTGCTGTGCCGCATCGAGCGCCTGCCGCGCTTTAGTGGCGAGGCTGCCGCTGTCCACCGCATCGACGATGCCGTCGACAAAACGCTTGTAATGATATTCGGCTTGGCCCGCGAGGTTGGAGCGTTGCGAGGCCAGGTCCGTGGCTTGCGCGCGCCAGTAATCCGAGATGCCTTGATAGAAAAGCACCGCCAGCAGCGGCAGCAGGATGGCTACGAACTGAAGAATAATCTGGCGCTTGAGCGAGCGGGCTTGGATCATGAAATAGCGCCGCAGCTAACGGAAAAGCAGCGTGACGACGGGAGGGTAATTTTCTATTATAAACAATGGTTTATCGCTGTGCTGCCGCCAGTCTGCGGTAGCTGCCCGGTGACGGGCTGCGCCCACCATCGGAAACTAGTATTTCTGCAACACGACGACGCCTGCCGGCGGCGCAGTGGTGACGTAGCTGATTGCACCCGGTGTTTTTCGCACCAGATCGATAATCTCTTTATCGCTGTTTTTCACGGACGGCGGATTCAACGCGTCGCGAAACGATTTTTTGACCCACAGATTGGCATACCGCGTGGCATCGAGTTTCAATACTTTACCGAGAAAATCCGCTTGGCCACCGGCATTGTCGAGCGGCACGAGCTTTACGCTATCTGCGAACTGCTTTTCGCCGATGTAGATATCGCGGATGGACTCGGCAGTAAGCTTGGTGTCGGCATGCGTGATGACATAGATTTCGCCTGCCGCAGCTTGGGTTAGTCCGCCCGACGTCAGTGCCAGTATCAATGGCATGAGGCGAATGACTGACTGAATACGATTCATGGCGGTGTTCATCCTGATCAGAAACGTATGGAGAACTGCGTGCGGAATTCGCTGAAGTGGTCGTCGCCGCCGCCGAGCTTTACGTTGCGCAGCGCGGTGCGGCCGGCTTCAAACTTGAGCGCAACGCTGGGGGTCAGATCGAAACGCAGGCCCAACGACGTGGCATTGTACGAGCGCCCGCTGTTCATGAAAGCAAAGTAGTTATCGGCCTGATTCAGCGATGCCCGCTCGGCGCGGAGGTAGGGCGTTACGCGCCCCGTGTTGTAACCGGCCTGCACATACCATGCGTTGCTGTGGTGCGTGCCGGTAGCGCCCGACAAGTCACGATTTTTGAATTTGTAGAGCTCGGACAGAATTTCCCATTGATCGTTGTTATACGATGCATACGGACCGTAGGCCGACAGACGGGTGCGGTTGAGCGCTGCGCTGTCGTCATCAATATTGGCGCGCAGACCATGTACGCCCAGCTTCAAACCCTCCAACGCGCCGCGCGGCGCGAACTCGGCGCGAAAGCCCACCGTTGTTGAGTGACGGGCGGCGCCCGCCACCTTGGGATCCAGCGTGCCGCCCGGCGTGCCGATCGGCGTCGCGGGATCGATACTGATGCGCGGGGCGTTGCCGGCATACACATCGTAATTAAAGCGTGCGCCGCCCACGGGCAGGGTGCCAGTGGCCCAAAGGCCGACGGTGTGCGCCGGCAGGATGCCGCCGCGGTCTTCAAATTCCAAGAAGTGCGGGCGCGACAGCGAGGTTTGAATTTGCTGCCCGTGATGAAACGCGGTGTTCCAGATGCCGTACGGGGTATGAAACCGCCCGCCCCACAGTGTCAGCGCATCGCTGAAGGTGTAGCCGATTTGCAAGCGTTCGAGGTCTATCACTGCGGACCCGTCGCGATCCACTTCGACCACCAGTTCGACGAGGCTCTTGACGCGATCACCGAACTCGGGCGTCAGATACAGGCTGAAGCTGCCGACGGTAAACCCTTTGGGGCCGGTTTGGTAAATGTTTGACTGGCGGCTGGTACCGGCGCCGATATCGGCGAAGCCATGCAGCGGCACGCCGGCGAATTTCAGGCCGCGCGAGGTGGATTCATTGATTTGCTCAATCTGCCGCTCGAGGCCTTCAATTTTTGCGTCTTGCTGCGCGACACGGTTGCTGACCTCTGTGCCGGCGGGGGCTGCGGCCGCCGCAGGTGCGGGTTTGGCATTGCGCAGACGCGAAACCTCCGTGCTTAACTGCTCGATTTGTTTCAGGCTTTGCTCGAGTCTTTTCTCCAGTTCATCAATGCGCTCGGTCGGCGATTTTTGCGTCTGCGCCTGCGCTAGCGACGACAGGGTTAACGCAGCGCCCAATACGGCCAGCGCAGTGGCGGAGCGCTTACGCGGCACGGCCAGAGGGCTATTGTTTACGTTTAAGAATGCGGCTTTCAAAGTGCTATCTCCATCGGAAATGCCTGCAAAATCGATAGTAACGGCCTTGGCACCCCATGCGGGCCGATGTCTCGTTTGAGCGGGTTTTGAGCCCCTTAAAGCTAAGTGCCGCCGCACCGCTTAGCATGGTTGAACTAAGGTACCAAAACTGGCGGATTTTTGATATGGCTGAAATGGATAATTTACCAATCGCTGACAATTTGCGTGCCAGTCAAAGCGCTGGGAATTCGCCGTGACACGCCATTTCCAAGGGCTTGACAACTAAAATGACGCGGGCGTATAACGCCACTACGAGGTTAGTTTCAAGCTGCTGATTTAAGGACGATTTATGGAAACTTTGTTCTTTTTCGGGCTTTGAGATTCAAACGTCGAACGGGGATTCCCCCGGTATTTTTCACTCGAAAAAGGGACATGCTTATGCCGATAGGTACCGTGAAGTGGTTTAACGATGCTAAGGGTTTTGGATTTATCACACCGGACGGCGGTGGCGAAGATCTCTTCGCGCACTTCTCCGCGATTCAGTCTTCAGGCTTCAAATCGCTGAAGGAAGGCCAAAAAGTTTCGTTCGACATCACGGACGGCAATAAGGGCAAGAAACAAGCGAGCAATATTCAGGCACTGTGATTCCTCCCATGCGTCACAATTAAAGCCGGCTCCCCTTGGGCCGGCTTTTTTGTGGGCATCCGTCTTGCGGTGTATAAAAAATAAATAAAAACAATAGGTTACGTAATATTTCATGGGATGAACTGCGGGGCTTTGGGCATGGCGTCACTTTGCGCCTGGTCGTGATTGATCCATAGCTTTGCGCCAGTCTTCTGCATGAGGCCCGCGACTTTCTCCATCGATTTCAGGCTTTGCGCCATGTCGAAGTTGAACGAGGGCACCCGGCGATGCGTCCAGTTGTCCTGCAGATGCACCATGTCGCCCGACAGAATCACCGGCCCGGTTTTCGGCAGGCGCCCCCACAGCGATTGATGGCCCGGCGTGTGCCCGGGCGTGGCGATAATGACCACCGCGCCGTCGCCGAATACATCGTGATCGCCATTGAGCTTGACGGTTTTGTTCCCGCGCAGTGTGTCGTAGCGGGTAACTTCAAAATTCCATTTGCTCACCGCATCGGCGCGGAAAGCGATGTCGTATTCGGTCTGCTGCATGTAGAGCGTCGCGCCGGTGAATAAATTGCCGTTGCCGACGTGATCGCCGTGCGTGTGCGAAAACGCCACGTGCTCGATCTTCGCGGGATCGACGCCGATTTCCGCCAGCGCACCCGTCGGCGAGAAAAAACACCACCATGGCTGTAAGGATTCCCGCTCGCATGACGACTCCTGTGGATAACGGCAGGTGGCTATTATTGAACGTGACGCGTTGCGGGGCAATCGCTTCACGCCTATCGGGTTTTCGCTTATTGTTCGGATGGGTCAATAAGGGGACATCCATGAAAAGAACAGGTTTACTGTCGGCATTGTTGGTCATAGGCGGTTGTGCGACATCGCCTGAAGGCGTGGTTCAAGATGGCGCGAAATTCGATTTCAATAGCGCGCACACGCCCTATGCGGCGTCGATCTGCATCGCGCGCAACGCCAGGGCGATGGGCGGCGGCATCGTGGGCGAGGAAAGGCTGCTCGGCGAATCGTCGAACGAGGTGGCGGTGCGGCCGTCAGCCGGGTCGCGTGACACGCTGGCCACAGCGCAGATTCATCGCGATGGCGCACTGTCGAAAGCAACGGTATTTGTGGGCCGCGGCGTGCGCGATGCAAAAATGTTTGCCAGTAAATTAATGGCGGGTTGTTGATCCGGGGGAGTGGACGATGCGCGGCGCGATGATGCATTTTCCGCTGACGCCCACGCATGTGCTGGAGCGCGCGGGAACGCTGTATGGCGAATCGCAGATTGTTTCGCGCTTGCCCGATAAATCACTGATCGTCACAGCTACCAGGATTTTTACCGGCGCACGCGCGCACTGGCGGGGACGTTGCAGGGGTTGGGCCTGCAAAAGGGGGATCGCATCAAGGACCTGGTGAAATCCGGCGGTGCAGGAGGCGGCGGTGATCGGCGTACCGCATCTCAAGTGGGATGAACGCCCGTTGGCGGTGGTGGTGTTGAAGCCGGGGCAGACGGCGACCGCAGATACTTTGCGCGCGTTTCTCGCGCCGCAATTTGCCAAGTTCTGGTTGTTCGACGAGGTGAAATTCGTCGATGCGATTCCGAAAACCTCGACGGGCAAGATGCCCAAGGCTACACTACGCGAACAATACCAAAACCTGTTTACCCAATAAGTGAGGTCGCCATGAACATGCCCGTGGAACAGCAGATTGAGTTAAGAATCGACATCGTTTCCGACGTCGTTTGACCGTGGTGCTTCATCGGCAAGCGCAGAATTGAAGCTGCGCTGAAGCTGCTCGCCGAGCAGCGTCCCGATGTGAAACCGGCCGTGCGCTGGTTACCGTTTCAGTTGAATCCCGATCTGCCTGCCGAGGGCATTCCGCGATCCGAATACATCACCCGCAAGTTTGGCGCGAGCGGCAATAAGTATGAGCGTGTATCCAAAGTGGGCGAAACCGTCGGCATTCCCTTCGCGTTCGACAAGATCAAGGTGCAGCCGAACACGGTGAACGCGCACCGGCTGTTGCATTACGCTGAACAGCAGGGCGCGCAGGACGCAGTGGCGGAAGTGCTGTTTGAGGCCTATTTCGTCAAGGGCGCGAATCTCACTGACATCGATACGCTGGCGGCGGTGGGGGCCAAGGGCGGGCTGGATGAGGCGCAAACCAGAGCGTGGCTCGCGAGCGATGTGGATCGTGATGCGGTGGTAGGCGGGGACGCCGAGGCGCGCAACGCCGGTGTCAGCGGCGTGCCGTTTTTTATTTTCAATCGCGCAATAGGCGTGTCGGGCGCGCAGGAAGCGGATACGCTGGTAAGCGCGATGTTGCAGGCGATGCAGCCGGATGCGGGGAAGGGCTAACGCTCCTACGAGCGCCGCCGGGCCGCGAGTTTCTCCGCGACCTTCTGAAAGTAGTCGCTATCGACGGCGAAGTGACGCCCGCGCATCGCGCCGGCACGCGCCAGCAACACGTTGAATTTTGCGATCAGCGTGTTGCGCTCGGCTTCGTCGCGCGTGTTTTCCAGCATCAGTTCAATTTCGCGCAGATCGCGCAGCGCTTCGACTTCGGGCGGCACATAGCCTGAATTTTTCAGGATGCGATATGCGGCGCGCAATTCTTCCGGCACCATTGCATCGTCATCGAGTTTGAGCGGCGCGCCGGCGCCCGGCAGGTTGTCGAACACGCCATTGGCCTGTGCTTCGCGCACGTGCTTCTCGACCAGTGCATCCAATCCGGAAATCGGCGGGGGCGGGCGTTTGCGTAACATCGGTAACGGATGCTTCGGGTGAGGTGCTATTAACTATATGTTTTTAAACACTATTTTATGAAAGCATTTTAAACACATCTTTGATCAGCGCCACGCGTGCGGCGACATCATCGGTGTTGACGTCGATGCGCAGCCGGTCCGGACCGGCGAGTTTGTAATTGCGCTTGGTCTGTATGAGCTTGATGATTTTCATCGGATCAAGCGGCGGCTTGGGGATGAACTGCAACTGAATCGCGGTGTCACTCGCGTCGATGCGCGCGATGCCCAGCGCTTTGCTTGCCAGACGCAGCCGGTGGCTGTCGATCAGCGCGCGCGCGGGACTCGGTGATTCGCCGAAGCGGTCGATCAGTTCTTCGCGCAGGCGGTCGAGTTCTTCATCGTTGTCGCAATTGGCGAGGCGCTTGTAAATCACCAGACGCTCATGCACGTCGCTGCAATAATCCGACGGCAGCAGCGCTGGCACGTGCAGATTGATTTCTGTGGTGACGCCGAGCGGCGCGGCGAGGTCGGGCTCCTTGCCTTGCTTTAACGCGCGCACAGCGGTGTCGAGCATGGCGGCGTACATATTGAAGCCGACTTCCTGCATTTCGCCGCTTTGCGATTCGCCGAGCACTTCGCCCGCGCCGCGAATCTCCAGGTCGTGCATGGCGAGAAAAAATCCCGAGCCGAGTTCTTCCATCATCTGTATCGCTTCGAGGCGTTTTTTCGCCTGCGGGGTGATGTTGCCTTCGTCGGGCAGCAGCAAATACGCGTAGGCCTGATGGTGCGAGCGGCCCACGCGCCCGCGCAACTGGTGCAGTTGGGCCAGCCCAAAGCGATCCGCGCGATTGATGATGATGGTGTTCGCCGTCGGCACGTCGATGCCGGTTTCGATGATGGTGGTGCAGAGCAAAATATTGAAACGCTGCTGGTAAAAATCGCGCATAGCGAGTTCTAGCTCGCGCTCGCGCATCTGGCCGTGCGCGACGCGGATGCGCGCTTCCGGCAGCAGTTCGGTGAGCATTTCCTCGATGTGGCGGATGGTGTCGATTTCGTTGTGCAGAAAATAAATTTGCCCGCCGCGATGCAGTTCGCGCAGCGCGGCCTCGCGGATTTGCGCCCTTGAAAAGCGCGAAACAAAGGTTTTGATCGCGAGGCGCCGCTGCGGCGCGGTGGCAATCACCGAAAAATCACGCAGGCCTTCCATCGACAACGCCAGCGTGCGCGGAATCGGCGTGGCGGTCAGCGTCAGCACATCGACTTCGGCGCGAAGGGCTTTGAGTTGCTCTTTGTGGCGCACGCCGAAGCGATGCTCCTCGTCAATGATGACGAGGCCGAGATTCTTGAACTTGACGCCGCGCTGCACCAGCTTGTGCGTGCCGATGGCGATATCCACGCTGCCGGCGGCCAGACCCGCTAGCGCTTCGGTTTGTTCCTTGGCCGAGCGAAACCGTGACAGCTCGGCGATTTTTACCGGCCAATCGGTAAATCGGTCGGTGAAGGTATTGAAATGCTGTTCAGCAAGCAAGGTGGTGGGCACCAGCACGGCGACCTGCTTGCCATCGGCCACTGCGACATAGGCCGCGCGTAGCGCGACTTCGGTTTTGCCAAAGCCCACATCGCCGCAGATCAAGCGATCCATCGGTTTACCGCTCACCAGATCATCGAGCGTGGCCTTGATGGCGGCGGCCTGATCGGGCGTTTCCTCGAAGGGAAATCCTTCCGCGAAGGCTTCGTAATCGTGATGCTTCAAGCTGAACGCGTGGCCCTGGCGTAGGGCGCGCTGCGCATAAAGATTGAGTAATTCGGCGGCGGTATCGTGCGCTTGTTCGGCGGCTTTCTTTTTTGCCTTTTCCCATTGCTCGCCGCCGAGGAAATGCAGGGGCGCGTTTTCAGCGGAGGCGCCGCTGTAGCGGCTGATCAGATGCAGGCTCGACACCGGCACATACAGCTTGTCGCCCTTGGCGTATTCGAGCGTCAGGAACTCCGTTTCGCCCTCGCCCAAATCCATGCTTTGCAAACCGAGATAGCGACCGATGCCGTGCTGCTCATGCACCACGGGATCGCCGGTCTTAACCTCGGACAAGTCGCGCAGCATGCCTTCGGCGGTGGTCTTGCGCGCCTCGCGCGCGCTGCGATTGCGTGCTTGCGTCGCGTACAGTTCGTTCTCGGTGATGAGCGCGAACGCATCGCCCATCGCGAAGCCGGTGTGCAACGATCCGACGCCCAACATGAACGGCGCGGATGCGGTGCGGAAATCTTCGTAACTGGCCGCGGGCGCCGGGCGCAATTCGTACTCGGCGAGAAAGTCGTGCATGGTTTCGCGGCGCCCAGGGCTGTCGGCGAGCAGCAGCACGCGGCCTTGGTAACGATTCAGAAACTGACCAAGCCGGTGCAGCGGATTATCGGCGCGGCGCTCGACGCCGAGCGGCGGCAGTGCCATGGTTGTGAGTGGCGTGGGTTGTGTCTCAGCACTCGCTGCGGCGTATTCGACACGCGCGAACGGTTTGATCGAGCCAAAAAATTCGTCGGGCGCGAGAAACAAGTCGTGCGGCGGCATCACCGGATTGGCGCGGTCGCCGCGCAGCGTGGTGTAGCGGCTGTGGGTGTCCTGCCAGAACGCATCCACCGCTTCCTGCAATCCGTGCGCCGCACAGATCACCGTGCCCTCGGGCAGATAGTCGGTGAAGCGCGCGGTGGTTTCAAAAAACAGCGGCAGGTAATACTCGATACCCGCGCTGGGCACGCCCTTGGATACATCCTTGTAGATGCGGCTTTTCGACGGATCGCCTTCGAACTTGATGCGGAAATTCTGCCGGAACAGCGTTTGCGCGGCCTCGTTCATGGGGAATTCACGCGCCGGCAGCAGACGCACGTCGTTCACCTTGTAAATCGAGCGCTGCGAATCGACATCGAAGCTGCGGATAGAATCGATATCTTCGTCGAATAAATCAATGCGATACGGCAGCGCACTGCCCATCGGGAATATATCGATCAGCCCGCCGCGAAAACTGTATTCGCCGGGCGCGACCACTTGCGTCACGTGGGTGTAACCGGCGATGGTGCATTGGCGCCGCAATTCATCCGGCGACAGCTTGCCGCCCTGCTTGAAGAAAAATGTATTTGCGGCAAGGTACTCGACCGGCATCAGCCGCGTCAGCGCGGTGGTCACCGGCACAATCGCGACATCAAAGGTGCCGCGCATCATTTCGTAGAGCGTGGCGAGGCGTTCCGACACCAGATCGGCGTGCGGCGAAAACGTGTCATAGGGCAGCGTTTCCCAGTCGGGAAACACGCAGGTTTTCAGCGCGGGCGCGAAAAACGCGAGCTCGGCTTGAAGGCGCTGTGCCGAGGACGCGTCGGCGGTAATCGTGAGCAGCGGACGCACGTTCCCCGCCAGTTCCGCGATGGCCAGGGCATCGGAGGAGCCGTGAAACGGGCCAGCCCGCGTGCGTTCACCGGGCCGAGGTGCTGCTAACAACATAATTGCTGCTTCAAAAAAGGTCTTATTATACTGGCCCTTACAGTGATACACGGGACGGGGGCGAGATGAGTGTCTTTTTTGGGTTGGTTGCGCTGGTGGTGGCGGTCATCGCTTACAGTGTTTATCGGTCTGTGATGCAGGCGATGGCGGCACTCAAGCGGTCGGCGTTCATACGCGAGTATGTGTTCCCGCAAGGTTTGCTTGCGCGCCTGGCTGAAAAGCGCCCGAATTTAACCTTGAAGGAACAGCAACTGGTTTTACGCGGACTGCGCAAGTTTTTCCTGTGCAACCTGATGGCGAAAGGCGCCTTCGTGTCGATGCCGTCGAAAGCGGTGGATGATCTGTGGCACGAATTTATTTTGTTCACCAAGCATTACGACAAATTCTGCAAACAGGCCTTCGGCCATTTTCTGCATCACACCCCGGCAGTGGTGCTGAGTTCACAAAAAGTCGCCGATGACGGATTACGCAGAACCTGGTGGTTCGCATGCAAGGACGAAACCATCGATCCCAGAAAGCCGTCGCGGCTGCCGTTGCTGTTTGCGCTCGACAGCAAACTCGATCTGCCCGACGGCTTTCGCTACGAGCCCAACTGCAACAAGCGCGTGACCAAATACCGGAAAGACGGCAGTGTGGTGCCGGCGGCAAACTGCGCAACTGATTTTGGTACGAGTTCGTCGTCGGATAGCGGCAGCAGCAGTGATGGGTTTGGGGATTTGGGATTTAGCTCTGGCGACAGCGGTAGTGACGGTGGCAGTGGCGGCGACAGCGGGGGTAGCAGTTGTGGTGGGGGTGGGTGTGGTGGCGGAGGTGGCGGCGGCGATTAGAATGTAAGTTATTGTTTTTATTTACTATTTTATCTATGTCCGCGTGAGGTTGATCGCCACCGGAATCCGCCGCGGCCCAAACGGTTTACCAAATTTCTCTGCATAGCGCCCGGCGATACCTGCGCCGCAATCGGGACACTTGCCCTTCGCTGTCACGCGGTATTCGTCGATGCGATACCAGTCGCGCAGGATCAGCGGCGCGTGGCATGACGGGCAGCAAGCGTAGGGTGGGCACGTTCTTTGTGCCCACGCGGACAACACACTCCCCTGTGTTAACGTTCCGCAATGTCGTACTATCGTCGAAGCCTAGCAGGAGGCGGCACTTACTTCTTTACCGTCAACCTCGCTGACCGCGCGAGCCGTTTGTTGGTGGAAGATATCGACCGGCTTCGCGATGCCTTCGATGTGGCGCGGACACGATACCCATTCCGTACGCTGGCTTACTGCATTTTGCCGGAGCACTTGCATGCGATATGGCAGTTACCCGAGAACGACGCAGCTTTTGGGTTACGCTGGGGTGTCATAAAGCGCGCATTTTCGCGAGGTATGGCGTCCGGCAATCGTAGCGCAAGCAAAATCGCGAAGCGCGAAAAGGGCATATGGCCACGCCGGTTTTGGGAACATCAAATTCGAGACGATCTGGATTTACAGCGTCACGTCGATTACATACATTTCAATCCGGTAAAACACGGCTTGGTGCCGCGCGTGGCGGATTGGCCGCATTCGTCGTTTCATGAGTATGTGAGGCGTGGCGTGGTGCCGGTGGATTGGGCGGGAGGCGTAGAGGAGTTCGGCGCGGGTGATTTTGGCGAGCGGTAGTGGTTTTTCGCGTGGGCACAAACGGCGTGCCCACCCTACAGCGGCTTATCGTTGCTGGATTGTCACCGGAATACGTCGCGGCCCAAACGGTTTCCCGAATTTCTCTGCATAGCGCCCGGCGATACCTGCGCCGCAATCGGGACACTTGCCCTTCGCTGTCACGCGATATTCGTCGATGCGATACCAGTCGCGCAGGATCAGCGGCGCGTGGCATGACGGGCAGTAGGTCGAGCCGCCGCGTTCGTCGTGTACGTTGCCGGTGTAGACGTGGTGCAAGCCTGCCTTGAGCGCGATGTCGCGCGCGCGGGTGAGGGTGGCCGGTGGCGTGGCGTGAATGTCGCGCATTTTATAATCGGGATGAAACGCGGTGAAGTGCACGGGCACGTCGGGGCCGAGGTTCTTTCTGATCCACTGGCACTCGGTGGTGATTTCTTCGCTGGAATCGTTTTTGCCGGGGATCAGTAGCGTAGTGATTTCAACCCACACATCGGTTTCGTACTTGAGATACTTGAGCGTATCAAGCACGGGTTCAAGATGCGCCGCGCACTGCTTGAAATAAAATTCGTCGGTGAATGCTTTCAAGTCAACATTCGCGGCGTCCATCTTGGCGTAGAACTCGCGGCGCGGCGCGGCGTGCATGTAGCCGGCGGTAACGGCGACGGCTTTGACGCCTACTGCGTGACAGGCGTCGGCGATATCCATCGCGTATTCCGCGAAAATCACTGGGTCGTTGTAGGTGAAGGCGACGCTCTTGCAGCCAGCTTTCAACGCAGCCTGCGCGATGGCTTGCGGCGTGGCCTGATCGGCGAGCCGGTCCATGTCACGCGATTTGCTGATGTCCCAGTTCTGGCAGAACTTGCAGGCGAGATTGCAGCCGGCGGTGCCGAACGACAGGATGCTGGATCCGGGATAAAAATGATTCAGCGGTTTTTTCTCGATGGGATCGATGCAAAAGCCCGATGAGCGACCGTAGGTGGTGAGCACCATTTCATCACCCACGCGCTGGCGCACAAAGCACGCACCGCGCTGGCCTTCGTGCAGTTTGCAATCGCGCGGGCACAGGTCGCACTGCATGCGCCCGTCGTCATTGAGATGCCACCAGCGAGCGGGATAGGTGGTGTCAGCCATCCGAATTACCCCGAGAGGTCGGACTCCTTGAACTTGGCGACGGTGTAGGTCTGAATTTTGACGCTGGTGTCCCAGAAATTCGGCGGCAGTCCGGCTTTTTGTTTGAGGGTCGCCATGAACATCGCGGGATCGGCAAACGTCTCCCACACCTGCGGGAGATAAGTGCTGCGATGATGGCCGTATTCAAAAATCACGCCATGCACGCGTGGTGTCAATTGCGCCAGCGCCGAGGTTTCATCCGTGAATGCCAGCGCGTTTAAGGCGGACAGCAACGAAATTTCGACTTCAATGTTTTCATATTCGGCCAGCGTCAGCGGCTTGAAGCGCGGATCGCGAAATGCCGCCGCCTGCGCGTTGGCCTTGACGTCGTCGAGCAATGCGCGATGGGCGCGCAATGAGCCGATGCAGCCGCGCAGCTTGTTTTGCAGGTTGAGCGTGATGAACGACGCGCCCTGCTCGCGCAGCCACGCCGCACTTTCGTCAGCTGGATGCGTTTTTCCGAGTTGGCTGGCTATAGCGGCGCGCGCAATCGGCAGCAGCGTGCGGGCGGCGTCAGTGGAGGGCAGATTGTTCATAGTATGCAAAGGATCCATAACCGACCACGCGCGCTTTGTCACCGGCGGTGTCGCCGGAGTTGCGCAGGTCGATCAGTTGGGCTTTCAGGCCGCGTTGTTGTGCGAGCAGGTTCAAGCCGATAACGGGCGTCGCGCCGCAGGCCTGATCGTGATGGAGGTCCGTGCGTAACGCGAGTATCGCTTCTGCGGTGGCATTGTCGGTGGCTTGCGCCTCGGTGTAGGGCAGGTAGTGGGACATGTCTGAGCTGATGACGATCAGCGTTTCTTCGCCGCCCCACAGCATGTCGATCACGCTCGCCACCTGTTGCGCGGTGGCGCGTCCGACGGCGAGCGGCACCAAGGTAAATTCATTGATAACCTTTTGCAGAAACGGCAGATGCACTTCGAGGGAGTGTTCCTGCCGGTGGGCTTCGGCGCTGACGCCGACATAAGGCAGTGCCATCAGTTGTTTCACCGCGCCGGCATCAATGGCGATATTGCCGAGCGGTGTGGCGAATGCATTCACGCCCGGCAGCGCGATGCCGTGTATCGCTACACGATGCGTGGGCCCCAGCAGCACCACGCGCTTGATGCGGGCGCGCGCCGGTGAGATCAGGGCATAGATGCTGGCGGCAATCGGGCCGGAATAGATGTAGCCCGCATGCGGTGCGATGATCGCCTTGGGAACGGCCATTGTCGCTGCGGGCGTTGCTGCTGCGAGCAGGGCATCGACGTTGCGCGCGAGCACGTCCGGCTTGCCGGGATAAAACATCCCGGCAATCGCGGCGGGGCGTATCGATGACATGGGGCGGCTTTGTAAGTTACCGGCCGATATCGAATGAACCGAGCAATTTGTCGAGTGAATCCTGCTGCGGAATCTGGCCGTCCGGCGTGAGTTTGTCGACGAGACCCGGCAAAATTTGCGACAGCCCCGATGCGGCATCGCCGTGCGACATGCCCGCCTGTTGCGCGAGTTGCGCCAATACTCCGCCGCCGCCGCCGCCGAGGGCGCTTTGCAATTGATCCGCGGACACAGGTAGATTTTGGCCGGTGCCCACCCACGAACTGGCGACGTTACCCAGGCCGCCTTGCGTCAGCGCGCCGATCAGTCCGCCCAATCCACCCGCAGCACCGGATGCACCAGCGCCACCCACAGCGCCGCCCGCTTTGTTCGCGACCATTTGAATCACGGCATTGATCAATGCGGCCTGGCCGGAACTTTGACCTTGAGCGCCGCCACCCAAAACGGAACCGAGTATTGAATCCAGTAAGCCCATGATATTTCCTTTCCAAAATGAGGGTTCGGACGACCATTATAGAACTTGTGCGCCGGATTGGACCGGCGGGGATTCACGGACTGTTAGAATGCTATTCAACAAAAGAATTTCATAAAACTTTTACAAACATGCCCGATATTTTTGCCTTGATTCCCGCCGCCGGCAGCGGTAGCCGCATGGGCGCGGGGATTCCCAAACAATATCAAATGCTTGCCGGAAAGCCGTTGATCGCGCATGCGGTCGGTGCGTTATGCACGCATCCGCGCGTAAGCGTGGCGTTCGTGGTGCTGGCGCCGGGTGATGCGCATTTCGGCCACCATGATTGGTCCGCGTACCACGGTCGGTTGGAAACGTTGTATTGCGGTGGCGCCACACGCGCGGCCAGCGTGTTCAACGGGCTGGTGGCGATGGCCGATGCAGTGGATCCTGACGATTGGGTGATGGTGCATGACGCCGCGCGGCCCTGCCTGGATGCAACGTTGATCGACCGTTTGTGCCATGAACTGGCTGACGACAAAGTGGGCGGGCTGTTGGCGGTGCCGGTGGCCGATACCCTCAAGCGCAGTGACGACGCGCAGCGTGCGACAGAAACGGTGTCGCGCGAAAAAATCTGGCAGGCGCAGACGCCGCAGATGTTTCGCTATCGCTTGTTGCTGGAAGCCTTGCGCCATGCAAAGCCGAACAGCGTCACGGACGAGGCCAGCGCGATTGAGCAGATGGGCTTGAAACCGCGCTTGGTGCCGGGCAGTTCGCGCAATCTCAAGGTGACCTTTCCAGATGATGCGGTTGTCGCAGAAAGTATAATAAAAACATACGGTTAATGAATTTAGGGAATTTTCGCGGCGGGTGCGGGTCGTATTTGTCGCGTCGTGCGGTTTCAGTCGATGCAATCAAATCCCATAAAATAATGCCTTTGTCCCTTCGCACCCTTGTGCTGGGCGCATCCGGCACGGAGTGCAAACTTGATAAAGCAACGTCAGAGAAGTTTTTATTCGGCTTGCGGTGCGGTGATGCTGGCGTTAGCACCAGCGCTGGCGCCGGCTCAACAGGCGCCGCCACAGAAGTCCGCAACGCCACAAAAATCCGCCACACCGCCGGTCGCGGCAAGAAAAGGGCCGCCGCGCGGGCCGATTGAAAAGTACGATTGCAAAATCGGCACGGAAGATCAGCACGCGCGCCTGGCGGTGCTGGCGCAGGGCGGCGAAGTGCAAAGCGTGGCCTACTACAGCAAGTGGAAACCGCGCACCTGCTCGGTACACTTGCAGCGCGGCGACGCCTATAGCCGCTGGAAAGACACCGGCGAAGCCACCACGATCACCACGGAATTTGGCGACTTTCTGATCCAGGCCTCGCGTACGGAGTATCAACTTTTCTTCCGCGACGTGGATCGCATGCACTACTGCGGCATGCTCGGCAAGCTCAATGGCTCGATGACCATTACCCGCGGCCCCAAGCGCCAGTGCTCGGTGGTCGGCATCATGGATCGTCAGGATTCAGAGCCGGAAGAGGCCGTGAAGGCGGAAATAAAACCAGCGCAGCAGGAAATACCGTCGGCTGCTCCGAAGCCATAACGGAAGTCGAAAAATTTTCATAAGTGTCTGTTTTTAAATAAATTTTTAAATTCTTAACATCATGACGCAAACAATTCAAGGATGGATCAAAGGGGCGGCAGTGGTAGTGGCACTAGGGCTGGGCGCGTGCGCGCAGAGGCCCGTGGTTAAGGAGACCCCACCACAACCGCCACAAGAAGTACGCGTGCCGGAGGATGTGCCGGAGCCGCTGCGTGTGGATCCCATGGCCGATGTGCCGGGCGACAAAGCGCTGCCGGTGCTGCAAGGCGCGTTGGAGCGTGTCGATTGCACCAGCGGCGAAGAGGATTTGCACGCGCGCATGGCGTTTGAAGCGCGCGGCGGGCAGATCGCCAATTTCGCGTACTACAGCAAATGGAAGCCGCGCACCTGCGCGCTGGATTTCGACCGCAACGATGCCAAGAGTAAATGGCGTTTAATGGCGGACGGCGGTACACGCGTGCAGACGCCGCAGGGCATCTTCGTGATTCGTGCCAATGCTCAAGCGTATACCTTTGAATTTCAGAAAGTTGCGCGACAAAAATTCTGCGGCATGCTCGGCAGCATCAATGGCACCATGACCGTCATCCGCAACGCGCAACCACCGCGGTGTTCGGTGGTGGGCGTGCTGGACGCCAATGACGAATATCTGGAAAACCTGCGCCGGGCGAAGTAAATCACCCGTGGTGACGTGAACTGCTACAGTTTGCCGTCGACGAAACCCGCCGTCATCATCACCGCGTCGGCGGGGCCGAGGCCTTTGCGCGACGCCGCGTCATAACATTCCAGCGATTTGGCCGATATCGGCAGATCACGTCCGAGCGCGCGGCCTTCTTCCAGCATGGTGCGCAGATCCTTGCGGATGGAATCGATGTCGAAGGTTACCGGCTCGGGCGCAACGCCGCCCAGCGCGCCGACCAGCGCAGGGCCGCGACTTTTCAGCACGTTGGGCCCGCCGGAGGTCTCGGTAAAAATCTCGATCAGCTTGGCCGGATCAAGACCCAGCGGTTTGCACAACACCAGCGCCTCGCCGAACGCCTGCCAGTACACCGACAATGGCAGATTGATCGCCAGCTTCATGCTCGCGCCCGCGCCGATCGCGCCGCAATGGTCGACCCGCCGGCAGAAGCGGTCCAGCACCGGCTTGGCGCGAGCGACATGATTCTCCGCCCCGCCGACGAACCCCAACAGTTTGCCGTCGCGCGCCGGGCCCACCGTGCCGCCCACCGGGCAATCGATCAGAAACGCGCCCTTGGCGTGTATCGACTTCGCCAGGTCACGCTCGACCTCGGGGCGCACCGTGCTCATCTCCACAAACAGCTTGCCGATGACCGCGCCTTGCAGCAGCCCTTGTTTGCCGCGATAGGTGTCATTGATCGCGTCGGCGTCGGTGAGTATCGTCAGAATGATGTCGCTGCATGATGCGAGTTCCGCCGGCGTGGCGGCCACTTTCGCCCCGGCATCGGCCAACGGCCGGGTTTTGGCAGCGGTGCGATTCCACACGGTGACGTCGCAGCCCTGTGAGAGCAAGCGGCCCGCCATCGCCGCACCCATACGCCCCATGCCCGCAAATCCGATTTTCAATTGATGCCCCTCTGTAACGACGATGAATGAGCTGAAATGCTACACGTGTTTCCGCGCACAAAGCGGCCCGGAATCGGTAATTTCGTAACGGCCTGAGTTTTTGATATAATTGACGGCTCAGCGCCCGTAGCTCATCTGGATAGAGTACTTGGCTACGAACCAAGGGGTAGGGAGTTCGAATCTCTCCGGGCGCACCAA
>CANIID010000074.1 GCA_947467315.1 Betaproteobacteria bacterium
CACATCGAAAAAGCCTTCGACTTCGGCGGCATGCCCGCGCGCAACGGCACGGCGGCGGCGGCGATGGTGTCGCACGGCTTTACCGGGGTGGAAGACGCGCTGTCGGGCGAGCGCAATTTTTATCACGCGTATAACGAGGAGCGCCGCATCGGCAAACCACCGATGCCGGAACGCCTGATTGAAGAACTGGGCTCGCGCTACGAAGTGATGCGCACCAACATCAAGCGTTGGTCGGTGGGGTCACCCATACAAGCGCCGCTCGACGGCCTGCTCGAATTGATTCGCGCCAACAACGTCACCGCCAATCAGGTGGAAAGCCTCACCGTGCGCGTCGCGCACCAGGGTGCCAACACCACCGACAATCGCCACATGCCCGACATCTGCATGCAGCATATGTGCGCGGTGATGCTGATCGACGGCATCGTGACGTTTGAATCCGCGCACGACGAAAAGCGCATGAAAAACCCGAAGGTGCTGGCGGTGCGCAGCAAGGTTAAGCTGCTCGGCGACGACGAAATGGCCGCCGCCATGCCCGCGCGCCAATGCCGGCTGTTGCTGAAACTCAAGGATGGGCGTGAACTCACTATTCACGTCAAAGCCGTGCTCGGCACCGCGCAAAACCCGATGACGCGGGCGCAGGTGGATGAGAAGTGTTTTCACCTGATGGCGCCGATACTTGGTAAAACGCGTGCACGCAAGCTGTGCGATGCGGTGTGGGGTATTGAGAAAATCAAGGATGTGCGGCAGTTGCGGCCATTATTAACGGCTTAGCCCCACTGCGCGGGGTGCTATCATCCCCCGATGCTCCCCTCCCCAACCAAGATAAGCTGGAAAGAAGCGCGCGCGGAGCACAGCGCGCGCTGGCGTTCCGAAAGCGGCACGCCGCCGCCCAAGCGCGTGATCGTCGCCGACGACACGCTAAAAGCCGACGACGCCTATCACCAGGCCTGCGAAGGCACCGCGCTCCTGTGGCGCGGCGATTTTCAGAACGCCAAGATGCTGTTGCAGGCCATCGCACGGCGCGTGGACAATCGGGCGCGTGCCGCGCGCGAATCCAACAAGACGCCTGCGTCGTTTCCGCAAGCGTTTCATTTGCACCGCCAGGCACAGGCGCAACGTGCGCGCACGCTGGGCATGCTGCTGATTCCATTCGAGGCCGGCCACAGCATTCCACTCGGGCGCGCGCCCGACGTGCAGTTGGCGTGTTACCAGGTTTACGGTGCCGCGGATGAGGCTTACGTGACCTCGCTGCGCGAGGTGCTGGGCATCATCGGCGCGCACGAGTGGCGCAAGAGCGGCATCGAACTGCACTCAGTGGGCGGACGTATCCACCCGCACTACGGCGTGTTCGCGCCGGTGCGCAGCGAGTATGTGCAACTGGTGGCGGAGGCGCCCTTCCCTGCGTCGGTTACGCCCGCGCTGGCATTCGACATCGGTGCCGGTACCGGCGTGCTGGCCGCCGTGCTGGCGCGACGGGGCGTGGCGCGGGTGATGGCCACCGAGAGCGACGCGCGCGCGCTGACGTGTGCGCGAGAGAATATTACGCAACTGGGATTGCATGAGCGTGTCGCGGTGACGGAGGCGAATTTGTTTCCGGATCTGGCAACGGCGGGTAAAGCGCCGCTGATTGTGTGCAACCCGCCGTGGATCCCGTCAAAGCCCAGTTCGCCGCTGGAACACGCGATCTACGATTTTGAAAGCCGCATGCTGCGCGGCTTTCTGGATGGGCTGGCGGCGCATCTCGCGCCCGGTGGCGAAGGCTGGTTGCTGCTGTCGGACATCGCGGAACATCTGGGCTTACGCACCCGCGTGGAACTGCTGGCGTGGATTGAGAAGGCCGGATTAAAGGTGTTGGGCAAAATCGACATCAAACCCAAACATCCGCGTGCCGCTGACAAGGCCGATCCGCTCTACAAGGTGCGCGCGGCAGAGGTGACTTCATTATGGCGATTGGCGAGTGTGTGATTAAACCGGCAGCGCGGGCGTGGGTGATACTCGCCGCGTTGGGCACGCTAGGACCGTTGGCGGATGCGCAGGCGCAGACCCCCTCCTCGGCGCCTTCCTACCCCGCCAAACCGATCCGCTTCATCATCCCCTTCCCCGCCGCCGGCCCGCGCGACATCCAGGCGCGGCTGATCGCGCCGAAGATCACCGAGGCGTGGGGACAGGCGGTGGTGATCGACAACCGCGCGGGTGCGAACGGCATCATCGGCACCGAGCTTGCCGCCAAAGCACCGGCGGACGGCCACACGCTGGTGTTGATTTCGGCGGGCTTCGCCTCCGCGCCCGCCCTGTATGCGAAGCTGCCTTACGACACCGTGCGCGACTTTGTGCCGGTGGCGCCGCTGACTTCCGGCCCCGGCATCCTGGTAGTGAACAACGCGCTGCCGGTGAAATCGGTGAAGGAACTCATCGCCTATGCGCGCACGCGGCCCGGCCAGTTGCACTACGGCTCGGCGGGCAACGGCGCCGCCAGCCATCTGTCGGTGGAACTGTTCAGCGTGATGACGGAAACGCGCTTCGGCCATGTGCCGTACAAAGGCATGGCGCCGGCGCTGAACGATGTCATCGGCGGGCAAATTCAAGTCAGCCTGCCGACCATCCCCGGCGGCCTGCCGCACGCGCAGGCCGGGCGCGTACGCGCGTTGGCTGTCAGCGGCGCCAAACGCTCGCCCGCCGCGCCCGAGTTGCCGACGGTGGCGGAAGCCGGTGTGCCCGGTTTCGAGGCCACCAACTGGTACGGCATGGCCGCGCCGGCTGGAACGCCGCGCGCGATTGTGCTCAAGCTGAATCAGGAATTCACGCGCATCCTCGGCATGCCCGATGTGCGCGGCAAGTTGCTGAACATGGGCATGGAGCCCGAAACCAGCAGCGCCGACGCGTTCGCGGATTACCTCAAGCAGGAGATCAGCAAGTGGGCGCGGGTGGTCAAGGCGTCCGGCCTGCGGCTTGAGATGTAAGTTACATAAGTATCTGTTTTTAAATTCTTATTTAAGAGTTTTCGGCAGGTTAGCATGCGCTCACTTTACAGCTACAATCTCGTCCCACACCGGCAAATCCCGCGCCTCGAACGCTCGATCCCAAGCCGCGCAATTGGCGCGATCGACGATCTCCACCGGCAACATAATCTCACGCGGCACGCGCTCGCCGCGCAGGTGACGCAGCGCAGCTTCGGCGGCCAGACACGCCATTTTCATCGCGTCGAAACTGGCGGTGGCAAGCATCGTGCCGGCCTTGATGGCGTCGATGGCGGCAGGCACGGCGTTCACGCCGACAATCGGACACAGCGGCAGTTTGGCGGCGGACATCGCTTCCAGCACGCCCAGCGCCATCGCGTCGTTGGCGGCCAGTACCGCGTCAAATGCCACGCCCTTTGCCAGAAACTGCGCCATCTCACGCGCCGCGGCATCCTGCAAAAATTCGCCGTGTAAATCGGCCACGCGGGTGATGTTCGGTGCCGCGGCAAAGGCTTCGGCAAAACCCGTCAAGCGGTCGCGCCCGGAAATCGAGCCGTGGGTGCCCGCCAGCACCAGCACGCGGCCCCGTTGCTGGATATGCGTAAACAAATGATTGGCAACGCGCACCGCCAGCGCGCGATCATCCGAGCCGGCGAAGCTGACCCACTCGCCGCCCTGCAAACGATTCACAAACGCAAACACCGGGATGCCGGCTGCGTTGAGTTTTTTTACCGAGGGAATCATCGCCTCGGCATCGGTGGCCACGAACAGGCAGGCATCGGGCCGTGCGGCGATGGCTTGTTCGACCAGCGCTTGTTGCTGGCCGGCGTGATCGGGAATGTCGGGGATGTAATGCACCGTGCGCGCGCCCATGCGTGCGGCCACGCGATCGGTGCCCAAGCGCGCGGCGGCGTAGGCGGGATTGAGATGGTTCTTGGTGAAGACAGCGAGTGTGGGGGTGCTCATGCGGTGGCAAACCTTTCTTGCAGTTCGGTCAGACCCAGTTGTTCGAGCAAATCGTGAAGCCGTTGCGCCGGACGCGCACGCGGCAAATCCTTGTAGCTGGCAATAATCAGTTCGTTTTTCAGCGAGTGCTCCCAGCCCACCAGCTCGGTGACGTTGACCTGATAGCCGTGCGCTTCGAGTTGCAGGCAGCGCAGCACGTTGGTGATGTGGCTGCCGAATTCGCGGGTGTGCAGCGGATGCCGCCAGGCTTCGGTCAGCGCGCCGGTGCGTGCATCGGCGAGGGCGGCGCCTTTATGTTTGCGCAGCGCCGCCGCGACTTCGGCCTGACAGCACGGCGCCAGCACGATGAAGCGTGCGTGTTTCTTCAGCGCGAAACGCATCGCGTCGTCGGTGGCGGTGTCGCAGGCGTGCAGCGCGGTGACGAGATCGAATTTTTCGCGGAGCTGTGCCGACACAATGGCGTCGGCCACCGGCATGTCGAGAAAGCTCATGCGCGTGAAGCCCAGCGTTTGCGCCAGCGCCGCGGATTTTTGCACCAGCTCGCTGCGCGCTTCGATGCCATAGACGCGCGAAACGTCGTCACGCGCCTTGAAAAATAAGTCGTAAAGAATAAAGCCCAGATACGACTTGCCTGCACCGATATCCGCCACTTGCGCGCTACCGTGATCCTGCGTGATTTGGTTCAGCAGCGGCTCGATAAACTGCACCAGGTGATACACCTGTTTCAATTTGCGCCGGCTGTCCTGGTTCATGCGCCCGTCGCGCGTCAGGATGTGCAGTTGTTTCAACAACTCAATCGATTGGCCGGGGCGGACTTCGGCCAACTCGGACGGCACAGGGGTTTTGCTGGCGTGGCGCGGCATCAGATGTGAAACGTAAATGATTCGTAAAATGTGATTCTTGGCATGAGACCACTGCCCCGCCGCAGTGTAGCCGAACTCGCGGATGGGGGTATGATCACGCACACGACAATGTTCAATCCGGGAGTTCGCTCCATGAAATCCACGCGTTCCAGCGGCGCCATACGCCTCGTCCGCATCAGCACATCGTTGGCAACTGCTCTGGTTCTGGGTGGTTGTTTGCAGACCCCGCACATGCCGGGCCCGGGGAGGCAGACCAGTCAGGTGGTCGTGGTAACGCCGCAGGATCAGGCGGCGAGGCTCTACTATTCCTGTCCGAACGGACGTTCGCTCGATGTCACGCGGGTGCAAGGCAACACCGCCGCGCTGCTGGTGGTTGACGGCAAGACCCTGCGCCTGCCCCGCGATACCGCCGCAACCACCGCAACCACCGCCGAACGCTACACCAACCGCATACAAACGCTCACCTTGTTCGGCACCAGCGCGTCGTTCGATGTGATGGGGCAGTCTAACTCCGGTCCTTGCACGATAGGGGCGTTGCCGGCGGGGGTGCCTGGCGCTGTGCCTTCGGCACCTCAAGACGAGCGGCCTCGCGAGAGCAACGACTGATCCCAGGGCACCATAACATCGTTGTTATTCAAGCTGGGCTGACGCGGGATTGAGTGCGGAATGCTGGCTTCCTGCGGCGCGGGCCTATCTTATTATCGGATTCCGTGCGTACCGTTTTCAAAACCCTGTTATGGGCACTGATGCTCCCTGGCGCCGCCAGCGCGTTACCCCGGCCGAGGAATACCCCGTGAAGCCCATACGCAAGGATGCGGGGCCAGCACTCACCGGCTTACTTAGCTGCGGCGCGGTACCCGTCAGCGCTCGATCGGCAAGCGCACCGTTTCGCCGCTCCATTCGGAACGCTCGATGGCGAGTGAAATTTCGAGATTGCGTCGCGCATCGGCGGCGGTCGCCAACGCGCAGGGGCGACCGGTGGTGAGATGGTCCAGCCACGCGCGGGTTTCGCTGGCCAGCGGCCCCCAAAAGTCGCCGAGCGCCCAGCTTCCCGGCGTGGAGCTGCCGAGAAACACCATGTTGGCCTCTTGCCCCGCAAGGTGTACGTGCGGCACGCCGCGCTCGGTGTAGAGAATCTCGTCGGTGTTGTCACCATCGATCAGCAACACGCCTTCGCTGCCGAGCAATTCAACCCGGCTGCTCAGGCCGCGTGAAGGGTATTGTTCCGGCAGGCCATAGTAGATGCCCGCGCTGATGGCCGCGCCGTCCGCGCAGGTGAGCAGCGCCCACGTCAGCTCATGCACATTGTCGCTGACGCCGTCCTGCCGGCCCGAACTGTTGCCGCGCGCGTACACTTCCACCACCGGATTGCCTTCGAGAAACCAGCACATCAAATCGATGTAATAGGTCAGCGACGTAACCACCGGCGTCTCCACGATCTTGCGGCCACGTTTGCCGCGCGCCTGCGAGCGCAGGTTGTAGGCGCGGGCGTGTCCGCCGACGATCGTTCCCAATCGCCCCTGCACGACTTGCTCTTTGGCGCGCAAATAGCGCTCCTTGAAGCGCCGGCTGTAACCGAATCGCACGTTGCCGTTGTAACGCTCGATCGCCTCCATGACCTGATTCGCATCGTCGAGCGCCAGGCCAATCGGCTTCTCGCACAGCACCGCTTTGCCCAGTGAGATGGCCTGTAACATGGCGTCGAGATGCGCGTAGTTCGGGGTGGACACGATCACGGCGTCCACCTCCGGATGGGCAATCACATCGTGATTGTTACCCGAGTGAAATTGCGCGCCGACTTTTTCCGCCACCGATTTGGCGCGCGCGGCATCCGTGTCCGCGCACGCCACGAAACGCACGCCCGGATGATTCGCCGCGAGCTGCGCGCGCAACTCGCCCATGCGGCCCGATCCCACGATGGCAACGCCGATTTCTTTTTCGCGCATTTTTCTCTTTTCCCATTGGTCTAATGTTTGGCGTCAGCCGGTTATGCCCGTCACGGAGAATTATAGGCTGCCTTTTCTCGCGCCGCGCCGAAGGTGGCGCGGTGCCGACGCGGCGGCAATAAGTTGAATACGGGATTTGCCCGCCCTACAATCCAACTGATGAAACGATCCCGCGTATTGGCAATCGACCGCTATCGCCTCCCGGCGAAGCGCCGTGGTGCGCCGGTGTTTGACTTGCCACGCACGCCATGAAAACGGGGCGCGGCGGCGTTGAATATGAGGACCTCACCTTGGGCGAGGGACTTCCCGTCGCGCCCGGTTGCGTGGTGCAAATCGTATACGACTTAATGCTCAATCGTGGCGACAGCGTGCAGAAAAACCAGACGTGTTCATTTCAACTCGGCGAGAGACGGGTGATTGCAGGACTCGAGTATGGCGTCGAGGGCATGCGCGTGGGAGGGGCACGGCGCCTGCGCGTAGGGCCGCATTTGGGCTATCACGACGAAGGTGTGCCTAACAGCATCCCAGCCAACGCGGTATTGGAATTCCACGTGACCTTGCTGTCGGTTGCGCCCGGGATAGAGCGCGACGCCACCTTGCCCATGCGTCCCCTACTCCGCCCGGCTACCGCGTCAGACGCCGCCGCGATCTGCGCCATCTACAATCCGTACGTACTCGATACCGTGATCACCTTCGAGCAGTTGCCAGTTTCTGAAAGCGAGATGACGCAACGCATACGCGAAACCACCGCGCAGTACCCGTGGCTGGTGGCCGAAGTGGACTTCACGGTTGTCGCCTACGCCTACGCCACACGTTGGCGCACACGAGGGGCGTACGATTACACCCTCGAAAGCACGATCTACGTGGACAAAACTTTTACCGGGCACGGTATCGCGAAGCCCTTGTATCGGGAACTGCTGCGCGAATTGAAATCGCGCGGTGTGCATGCAGTAGTGGGCTGCATCGCGTTGCCCAACGATGCCAGCGTGGCGCTGCACGAGAAATGCGGATTCGTGAAAGTCGCGCATTTTCCACAGGTGGGGCGCAAGTTTGAGCGCTGGGTGGACGTGGGGTTTTGGCAAGTGACGTTGACGCCCGATATAATGTAACTATATGTTTTTACACATGTTTTAATAAAGGATCGCTCATGCTATCTTTGCCTCTCGCCGGAAGCTGCCTCTGTGGCCGTGTCAAATTTGAAGTCACGCCGCCGTTCACGGCTTTTCGTTATTGCCATTGTTCGCGCTGTCAGAAGGCATCCGGCAGCGCGCATGCCGCGAACGCGTTCGTGGCGGCGGCGCAGTTTAAGTGGCGTGAAGGCGAGGCGCTGATCAAGCGCTACGATCATGCACCCGCACAGCGCTTTGCGGTGTGGTTCTGCACGCAATGCGGCTCGCGCGTGCCGCACGCGGTACGCGGGCGCGATGATTTTCTGATTCCCGCCGGACTGCTCGATCAGCCGCCCGCGGACATGCCGCGCCCGGAGAACAGCATCTTCTGGGGATCGCGCCCGGCATGGTATGTATCGCCCAACAAAATGCCCTGCCTCGATGAATATACCTGAGCGCATACCCATGATCGCCGTCATCTTCGAAGTGTGGCCCAAGGACGGCAAGGCCGCCGAGTACTTCGACATCGCGGCGTCGCTGCGGCCCGAACTGGCGAAGCTCGATGGTTTCATTTCCATTGAGCGTTTTGAAAGCGTCGCCACGCCGGGCAAGTTTGTGTCGATTTCATTCTGGCGCGATGAAGCCGCTGTGCAAGCCTGGCGCAACGTCGAAGGTCATCGCCTGGCGCAGGCGAAAGGACGTGACAGCGTATTTGCCGACTATCGCATCCGCGTCGCGTCGGTAATACGCGACTACAGCATGAGCGCGCGTGATGAAGCGCCCGCCGACAGCCGTAACGAACATGGATAATGCTGCCTTCGACTTACTTACAAATTCAAAAACCCCGCCGCAAAGACGCAAAGGAAACGCAAAGAAACCCGTTGTTTATTTTCTTTGCGTGAAGTACTTTGGGCCTTTGCGGTAAAGCCGTTGACCTTATCTTTTAGAGAACCGCCATGCCCACACTTCAAGTCACTCCCGATTGCAATATGTATTACGACGTCACGGATTTCGCCGAGCCGTGGCGCGAACACGAAACCATTTTGCTGTTGCACGGCAACGCCGAGAGCGGCGACGCCTATTACGGCTGGATGCCAGAAGTGGCGCGCGACTACCGCGTGGTACGCCCCGACATGCGCGGCTTTGGTCGCACCACGCCGATGCCGCGTGACCACGCGTGGTCGCTCGATCGCATCGTCGATGATTTCATCGCGGTGATGGATCACCTGAAGATCGACCAGTTTTATCTCGTCGGCGCCAAGGTCGGCGGCACCATGGCGATGCATCTGGCTGCGCGCCATCCGTCGCGCGTGAAAACGGTGTCGGCGTTGTCTTCACCCACGCGCGGCGAGGACGCGGGCGAGCGCTACCGCGCCTGGGTAGCGCTCATCGAAAAAAGCGGTGTCGAAGGGTGGGCGCGGGAAACCATGGGCAAGCGCCTCGGCAGCAGCTTTCCTGCGGCGGGCATCGAGTGGTGGATCAACCTCATGGGCAAGACGGCTTCTTCTACGCAATTGGGTTTCATCGGTTCTGTGCCCAAGGTCGATGTCACGCAGGACCTGCCGAAGATTCGTTGCCCCGCGCAAGTCATCACCACGCAAAACAATCCGATGTATTCGGTGGACGTGATACGCGCGTGGCAGGAAAAAATTCCTAACTCTGAATTGCTGGTGTTGCCGGCGGACGGCTATCACGTCGCGGCCACCGCGCCGGTAGCGTGTGCGAAGGCGGTGCTGGATTTTATTCAGCGCCACCGCCATTAGAGATCCATAACTATATGTTTTTAAAATAAATTTAAGTGACTGCGTCCCTGTCTACTGGATGGCAGAACGGCCCGCACCGCGTGCTGCTGCTCAACTTGCGCGAGGGCGACGAGCCCAAGGTTGACGCCGAAGCACTGGTCGCCGGCGCAAAAGAATATCGCGCCACCGCGTTTTGTTTAAGCGGCGGCGGCATCGTCGCGTTTTATCAGACGAAGATCGCGGGGCACCGCATCTCGAATGGGCTGGGTGAACGCGACCTATTGGCGGAAGTCATTCCGGTCGCGCATCGCGAAGGTATGCGTGTGCTGGCGCGCATCGATCCGAGTTGTGCGCCGAAAGCGCTCGCGGTTGAACACCCGGAGTGGTTCACGCGCGACCGCAACGGCAATTTCTGCGAAGTCAGCGAACATTATGTGACCTGTCCCAACGCAGGCTATTACCGCGTGCGCATGGTTGAGGTGGTGCACGAAATTCTGCAACGCTACGACGCCGACGGCATCTGGAACAACCAGGGCAAATTCGCCGCGTGGGAAACCGGCCTGTGTTACTGCAACACGTGCCAGTCGATGTTCAAGGCCGAGTCGGGCCACGCCATTCCGCAAACCGAAAATTGGGACGATCCGGTCTGGCGGCAATACAACGAATGGCGCTACCGGCGCATCGCGGATTGGGTGGCGCTGATGCATCGCGAGATACATGCGGTGAAACCCGACGCCGTGTTCATCGCCGCCGTGCAGTTGATGGAGTCGCTCGAAACCATCCGCCCCGGCGGCTGGGACATCGATTACTGGCTCGAACATCAGGACATCCCCACGTTTGAATGCCAGCGCCGCCACACCGCGCCGTTCTGGCCGGGCATACAGGCAAAATATCTTGCGACACTCGCACCGGAAAAGCCACGCTGGATGACTGCGAGTTATTTTTATCCGTGGTGGCGGTTGTACGCCGCGCCGGAAGCGGAAAATCGTCCGTGGATCGCGCAGCAGGTGGCGAATGGTGTGAGCCCGTGGCTGCACATCAACGGCGGCTACTCCGATTTGTTCGACAGGCGCAGTCTCGCGCCGATGAAAGCCGTATTTCAGCGTCTGGCGCGTTGGGAGAAATATCTCGACGGCGCGCAATCGCAAGCGCGCGTGGTGCTGGTGCTGTCGCGCTACACGCAGGATAACTATGGCCGCGACAAGCCGCAGGCGCGTTATCTGGACTTCATCCGCGGCTGGTATCTGGCATTGCAGGAAGCGCATATTCCGTTTGATGTGATTTCCGATAAATTAATTTCGCCACAGCGGCTCGCGCGCTATGGCGTGGTGGTGATTTCCAATCTGGCCTGCGTTTCGGATGCCGCAGTTGCCGCGCTGGAGCAATACACCCAAGCCAGGGGCGGCGTGATCGCGGGTTTCGAGGCCGGGCTGTTCAATGCCGACGGCAAGCCGCGCGCCACGCCAGCGTTTGATGCCCTGCTTGGTATCCGTCGAACGGGAAAACGTGAGGGATTGAAATCGTCCTACGCCAAGCTGGAGTCACGCGACGATCCACTGCTGGCAGGCATCGGCGACACGGATTTGATTCCGAACGAAGGCGCGCTGATCGAAGTCACGGCGGCGCCGGGGCACGCCGTGCCGCTGACGTTGATCCCGCCAGTGATCGCGCATGACGGCGCCACCATCAGCATTCCGGAATACAGCGCGATACGCGAAACTACCAACATCCCGGTGGTCACGCATGGCGCAAGTGGTGGAGGGGGCCAAGGCCGCACGGTGTATGTCGCCAACACCATGGAAGGCTTGTACTACCACTACGGTTTCCCCGATCTCGGCCGCGTGCTGGCGAACGCGGTGCGCTGGGCCTTGGGTGATCCGATGGCGCTGGAGGTAGATGCGCCCGATTACGTTGATGTCACGCACATGGGTCAGCCGGGGCGCGCGCTGGTGCATCTCATCAATCTGCCACTCGAAAAGCCGCTCAACACCGGCTGGCGGCATCCGGGGCGCAACCTGGTGGAGGTGCGTGATATCGTGGTGCGGCTGCGGCCAGCGGCGGGGCAGCACGTAAAATCGGCGCGGCTGGCGAGCAGCGAAACTCTGTTGCCACTATCGATGATCGGCGGTGCGGTTAAAGTAACGATACCCAAACTCGCCGATCATGAAATTGTGATTTTTGAACTAGGCGAGTAACCAGGGTAACCAATGAAAATCCCCTCGCCCCGTTTACGGGGAGAGGGCTAGGGTGAGGGGCAACCGCAACTCGCCCGCAATCAGAGAACCGACAATGTATCGAATTGCAATTGCTGTTTTGCTTACCACCACCAGCGCCGTTCACGCCCAACAGCCACCCTACCCCGCCAAAACCGTGCGCCTGGTGGTGCCGCTGGTCGCTGGCGGTCCCACCGACATCCTCGCGCGCCTGATCGCGCAGCCGCTGGGAGAAAAACTCGGTCATCAGGTCGTGGTCGATAACCGTCCCGGCGCGGGCGGCAACATCGGCGCGGAAATGGTGGCGAAGTCGCCGCCCGATGGTCACACCTTGTTCATGGGCACTTCGGGGCCGATGTCGATCAACATCAGCCTGTATCCGAAACTCGGTTACGACCCGGTGCGCGATTTCGCGCCGATCATACTGGCGGCCTCCGCGCCGTTTGCCGTGGTGGTGCATCCCGCATTGCCGGCGAGCAACATCAAACAATTGATTGCGCTGGTGAAAAGCAAACCGAATCAACTGAACTACGGCGCCGTACCCGGCAACGCCGCGCATCTGGCGACGGAGTTATTCAAGAGCATGGCCGGCCTCGACATGGTGTTCGTGCCGTACAAAGGCGCCGCACCCGCCAACACCGATCTGGTGGCGGGGCAGATACAGTTGTCGTTTGCTTCAACACCGGGCGCGATGCCGCTGGTGAAAGGCGGGCGTTTGAAAGCACTGGCGATATCCAGCGCGAAGCGCATCGCCAAGCTGCCCGATCTGCCGACCATCGCCGAATCCGGCGTGGCGGGTTACGAAGCGAGCGTGTGGTATGGCATCGTGGCGCCGGCGAAAACATCGCCTGAAATTATTGCCCGGCTCTACAAGGAAAGCGCCGCGATACTGCAAGACCGCGCAAGCCGTGAAAAATTCGACGCCAATGATTTCGAAGCCACGGTGTTGAACCCGGAGCAGTTCGGCGCGTTTATCCGCAGTGAAATTGCGAAGTGGGGCAAGGTGGTTAAGTCTACCGGCGCGAGGGCGGACTGACTTAAATAAGCGCCCGCGCCTTCATTGCCTGCAAAATGCAGTGGCTATTTGAATGCCGCGCCGTAATTGTCGCGATAAGTAAATTCTCCTATCGCCTTGCGCGTGCGCACCTTCAAATCCTTGGCGCGCACTTCCTCGGCCAAATCTTCCACGCGGCCGCGATAACCCGCCGCCATGACTGCCACCGGCTTGGCGTTGGCGGGGATATTGAAGCCCTTGCAGATTTTGTCGTAATCAAAACCTGCCATGGCATGTATGGTGAGTCCCATGGCGTAGCCTTGCACCATCATGTTTTCCATCGCCATGCCGACATCGAGCATGAAGTTTTGCAAACCGTTGCGTTCCGGCTGTTCTTCGGGCACGCCGATGATGACCATTTTCAACGCGCCGGGCGGCGCCCATTGCTTGTTGCCGACGGACAGCGCGTCGTCAAAAATGCGCTGAGCTTCGGGGCTTGATGCGATCAACACCCGCCACGGTTGCCGGTTATTGGATGACGGCGCCCAGCGAAAGGCATCGAGCAGCGCTTCGACGGTGTCGGCTTCGAGCGGTTTGTTGGCGAAATGGCGGTCGCTGCGGCGGTCGCGGATGGTATCGAGTAATTTGGACATGGGCCTTCTCGTAGTTGGTGGTGAATGTGCGCGAAAACCGGCATTTTGGGCGATTTCAGGGGCTTGTCAATGAAATCGCCATGAAATTACCGCAGGGTGTGGTTGCCCTATTTTAGGTTGTCTGTGACTTACTTCACAGACCGCACGCGGAGGCACAGGCATACTTTGACTTCGCAATCACCCTCTACTCCTCCTTTGATGATTGCGTTTACCGCGACGGGTTTCCCGGCGCGGTTTTTCTTTGTGGGTCTGCGGATGTTGCCAACATCTCTCTGGCGCTCAAGCAGCCGCAATCAATAGCGTGACTGCCATGATAGCGGGCCGCGCTACTCCGCCTTCGCCCCTGATATCTTAATCACCTTCGCCCACTTGGCGATCTCATCACGCACGAATGCGCCGAACTGTTCGGGCGTGGAAGGCAACGAATCCAGGCCCTGCACGCGCAGTTGTTCCTTGATGTCGTTCGCGTTGAGCACTGCGACAATTTCCCGATTCAGCCGCGCGATCATTTCCGGCGGCGTGCGTGCCGGCACGAAGATGCCCTGCCAGATGCTGGCCTCGAAACCCGGCAGACCGGATTCGGCTATCGTCGGCAGCCCCGGCGCGACGCTGGAGCGCGCGGCAGTTGAAATTGCCAGCGCGCGCACGCGGCCGGTCTGCATGTGCGCGAGTGCGGTCGCGGGCGAATTAAATTGCATCTGAATTTGCCCCGCCATCAAATCCGTGGTGCCCTGCGCCACGCCCTTGTAGGCGACATGCGTGAGTTGCACACCCGCCATCGAGCGGAATAACTCGGTGATCACATGCGCGGAACTGCCGCTGCCGCCAGTGGCGTAGTTCAGTTTATTCGGATGCGCCTTCGCCAGCGCGATAAATTCCTTGATGGTTTTCGCCGGCAGCGAGGGATGAATAATCAACACCATCGGCGCGGAGGTGGTGCGCGTCACCGGCGCGAAATCGCGCTGGATGTCGTAGCCCAACTTGGGAAACAAGCTCATGTTGATCACATGGGTGTTGGTGCCGAGCATGATGCTGTAGCCGTCGGGTGCTGCGCGCGCGGCAAGTTCCGCGCCGATGTTGCCGCCCGCGCCGCCGCGATTGTCGATGACGATTTGCTGGCCGATTTGCGTGATCAGTTTCTGCGCGATGATGCGCGACACGATGTCGCCGTTGCCGCCCGCCGCGTACGGCACAATGAAGCGCAGCGGGCGGTTGGGATACGGTCCGCTGCTTTGCGCGATGGCGCAGGCACTCCCCGCCGCCATTGCGGTGATCGAAAAATACTTCAATAAAAACATATAGTTATACTTCATCATCCCTTGGGCGGCAGCGTGCTCGCGAACGAGGCGCGCGCAAACAATTTTTCCGCGTAACGCTTCAGTCCCGAAAACTTGTTGCGCCAGTCGAAGCCCGCATAGGCGCGGTCAAGGTAGCCCAACGCGCAACCCGCTGAGATATCGCCGAGCGTAAAGGCGGCGCCGAAACAAAATTCACGCGCGCCGATTTCGCTTTGCAATACGGCGAGGCCGCGCTCGATTTTCTGCAACTGCTTTTGATACCAATCCGTGTTTTGATCGCAGGTATCGGAAAAGCGCGAGTCATGTGTCAACGCGACGATGCAATCGGTGATGCCGTCCCCCAGCGCTTCGAGCCGCTTGACCTCGATGCGATCCTCGAATTTCTCCGGCACGAGCTTTGGCCCGGTGCCGAGATGATCAAAGTATTCGACAATCACCACCGAGTCGTAGAGCGCCTTTCCATCGTCGCGCACCAGCACCGGCACCTTGCCGAGCGGGTTGTGCTTGGGCACCTGCGAGCCGGGGTTGGAGGGGCGATCCGCGACGAATTCGCAGTGCATGTTTTTTTCCAGCATGGCGATGCGCGCCTTGCGGGCGTAGGGGCTGCCGGGGGAGCCGAGTAGTTGCATGGGGTTCACTCTGGTTAAGGTTGCCGCGTTTAAAAATCGCGGATTACGAAATTACGACGAGTACAAATTTACGAAAGGGGGATTCTACGCGCGCGCGCCCGGCGTCAACAGCGCCACCAGTTCGCGGCTGTCCGCGAGTTCAGACGCGCGCATCACGGTGTCTTCCAGCCGCGCAATCTGCGCCGCATCCAGTGTGGCGGCAGCGGCGGTGCGGAATTTTGCGCGCAGTTCGTCTTCGGACAACGGGTTTTCACTGTCGCCGCGCGCAATCAGCACGCGGTCGGTCAGCACGCGGCCGTCGTTGAGCTCCACATCGAGGTAGGGCTCGTCGCCGTTGGCGACCGAAGGCTCCAGCTTGAGATGCACGCGCATGGCCAGATCGCGCACGTCGGGGCGCTTCAGTGCATCGGGCGTGTACTGATCGACCATGGCACCGCCGGTGGTCAGCGACGCGGCTATGCTGTAGGGCAGGCTCATCTGCGCATCCAGCATGGTTTGCACGTCCTGCTTGCCCAGTTGTTTGAGATGCGTGGGGCTGCCGCGCACGGTCACCTGCTTGACATCGGCGGCGCGCACGTTGTGTTTGTTGCGCATGCCCAGCGCGACATCGACGCTGCTGTGGATGCCGCGGCATGCCGCATAGGGTTTGAAGCCCACCAACCGGATGCGGAAATCGCTGCCGAGGTCGCGCGTGGCTTCCTCCGGCGTGGCCACGTCCGGCACATAGGTCGGATAGTAACCGCCCCACGGCGCTTCAAAAATACTCGCCGGGCCGGTGACGCCGTTCGCGGCGAGATAGGCCGCGATGATGCCGGTGTGCGCGGCGAAGCCGGGATGCACGCGCTTGCTCATTGCGCCCTCGGGGATATACGCCCAGGTGCCGCCCGCATTGCTGCCGGCGTAGCCCAGCGCCCACTGTAATTTCTGCGCATCCAGTCCGAGCAAGCGCCCCGCCGCCGCCGCCGCGCCGAAACCACCGCAGGTGCTGGTGGAATGCCAACCGCGATCTTTCATCGCCTGATAGCCGCCACCGCCATCCATCGCACGGCGCGCGATGTCGTAACCAATAACAATCGCGGTGAGCAATTCGCGCCCGCTGGCACCCACGCGCGCGGCCATGCCCAGCGCGGCGGGAATCACCACGGAACCGGAATGCGCACAGCCGCCGAAGTCGTCGATCTCGCGTGCGTGTACCGCCGCGCCGTTGGCGAGCGCCGCCAACGGCAGCGGGGCTTTATCGTGCGTCCCCCAGAACATGGCGTCACCGCCGGGGCCATTGGCCTGCGTCATCGCGCGGCGAATCTGTGCGACTTCCTCGGTGCCCGCACCGGTCATGGCGCAACCCAGCGTGTCGAGCAGCACCAGGTGCGCGAGCTTGCGCACGTCTTCGGGTAAATCATCGTAGCGCAGGTCCGCCGCGTATTGCGCGAACTGGCCGCTGATAAATTTGGCGTGTTTGGGATCCATCGATGAGTCCATTGAGCTGCCTCCGTTCGCAAGTGTAGCGTTGCAATCATGATGAGGCATTCCCTCCCCTTCAAGGGCAAGGGCACACTTGAAGCGGAGCAGAGGGTTAGGGTGGGGATGGGGTGACATTCACGTTCGGAAAATACCCCATCCCCCTCCCAACCTCCCCCTTGAAGGGGGAGGGGTGCCACGGAGACTGCCTACTGTGCGAGTACCATATTAGAAGGGCGAAACACTACACGAGTTACTACCCGACGCGAAGCACATCCATCAGTTCCGTCATGTCAGGCAGCGTCTCAAAACGCTGGCCCAGCGCCACCAGCTTGTCGGTCTTGCCTTTGCCGAGGGCGCGAGTGGCAATCAGGCGCACCTTGTCTTCGATATCCGCGTCGGTGGGCGTGAGATAGCGGCCGCGCTCGCTGCGATCAACCTCGGTGGTGACTGACTTGCCGTTCTTGAGCTTCAACGTCACGCGCGCGAGGCTTTTCGCCGGGTACTGGCGCTCGTAGTCCTCGTTTTCGATGATCTTGACCTTGCTCGCGTTGGCACGGATCACCGGGTCCTTCAGGTATTCCGGCGTGAACGCCGGCCCCACCAGCAGCGCGCGATCCTGTTTGACCACGGCCACCGCGAGGCAGAACGGCAGGCTCCCGCGGGCGGACACGTCGTTTTCCGGATGCACGGTATTGAACACCGCGGTGCGCTTCATCGCGTCGACCTGGATTTCTGCGATGTCGTCCGCCTTGATCTTGTGCTCCTGGATAAGATCAAAGGTCGCATCGAGTGCTGCGGTAAGCGGCCCCACCGTCGAGTAGTGCTTGGTAACGATGCCGTCGGCCACTTCCCAGTAGGTGAATTTGGCGTTATCGGTCACGGTATCGGTCAGGCGCTCGGGCCACGATTCGTTCGCCAGCACCGGCAGCCAGCCGCCGATCACATCACGCATGCCTTTGACGCCGCGCGCGGCCATTTCCGCCGCCAGAATGCCCGCAGTGCAGGATTGCCCGCCGATCAGCCATTTGATGCTTTCGCCCTCTTCGTTGGCGCGCGCCATGGCGGTGGGCAGCAGGTTCAGCGCGATGCCGATCGCGTTGTCCATCTGCGTGGGCGAGAGCTTCATCAGGTGCGCGGTGGCCACCGCCGCGCCGATGCCGCCGAACAGCCCCGGTGTCCACCAGCCGCGGTAGAACGCACTGGGGAACAACGCGCGGCCAAAACGGATTTCGATTTCGTAACCGGCAACCACCGCCGTGAGCACGTCTTTACCGCTGCGGCCGAGTTTTTCCGCCATCGCAAGCGCGGGCGGCACGACTTCGTTACCCGGATGGCAGGTGCCGCGCGGCGCGGCATCGGTCAACTCCAGCCCGTGCATGTACGTCGCGTGCGCCATGCACACGTGCGACACCGTGGTTTTCTGTCCGCCCGGCAGCAGCGTGGCCTCGGGCGCGCCGCCTTGCGCGGCGATGTAATCACGCATTTCCGTCGCGATACCCGCGTCGTAACCCGCGACCAGACAGCCGATGGTATCGAGCACCCGTTGTTTGACGCGCATGACGGTGTTGGGCGGCAGATCCTCGAAACGCAAATTGGCCGCAGCGCGACCGAGCAATGGCAATACTTCCTTGAAGGCGGCGTGACTCACGGGCACCCTTTCATGTTATCAATAATTATTGTTTAAAAACAAATACTTAGAATATAAAATCCAGCGGCGGGAGCCAGCAATTTAGCCCAACCCCGCAACAGTGTCCATCACTAGCCCGTACCCTGAACTTTACGCGGGCGGCGGCTTACGCAATCGGCGTTGACGGCGGCAACGCAAATCCCAGCTCGCCGGCCACACGGCGCAACTCATCCGGGTAATCGCTGATGATGCCATCGACGCCGAGCGCGATCATGCGGCGCATGTCGGCTTCGGTGTTCACCGTCCACACCACCACTTTGAGGCCGAGTGATTGCGCCTCATGGATTGTGGCGACATCGACTTCACCGAAGTATGGCGACCAGATCGCGCCTCCAGCGGCTTTGATCATGCGTGGAATCGAACCAGCGAAGTGGCTGACATGCAGACCGGCATTCCACGGCGACGCCGTTTCGCGCGCGAGAATATTGTCGGTAAAAGTTTGCTGCGCACTGAGGTACGCCGTTTCAATTTCAGGGGCCTCGCGCTGCACCACCGCCAGCGTACGCCAGTCGAAGGATTGCACCACCGCGCGCTCTTGCAAGCGATTGCGCTGAATGACGTTAATCAGCGTCTTTGCAAACACATCGGGCGCAACCGTGCGTTGCGGATGCAACGGCGAAATCTTGGTTTCGATATTAAAGCGCACCGTGCTATTGCCCGCGCGGCGTGCGAGCGCAAATACGTCTTCCAGCTTCGGCATGCACGTGCCGTCCACCACCTGCTGATGCGGAAAGCGTTTGGCGTACTCCGATGCCGGATCGATGCGGCCCACGTCAAAGCATCTAAGTTCGTCGAAGGTGAATTGTGAAATAGCCAGATCGCCACGCGGGATCCAGTGGCCGTCTTCGCCGCGCGTGATGTCCGGATTCAGCGTCGAATCGTGACTCACCACCACCACACCGTCGCGCGTTATCGCACTGTCGAGTTCCAGCGTGGTCACGCCGATGGACAACGCGCGCGCAAAAGCGGGCAACGTGTTTTCCGGCAG
>CANIID010000075.1 GCA_947467315.1 Betaproteobacteria bacterium
TGTTCCCGCCAGCCTCTGTCCAAAAACAGGCGCCGGGACATGAGGTCGTATTCCCAGATGGCAAGGCTGCTGCCGTCAACCGCCAGATTGACGCGCGCATCGGCCTCGCGCAGGCGGGCCTCGGTCGCTATGCGCGCGTCGATGTGCCTACGCTGGATGCGCCCGGCGACCACACTGGCAACCACCGCCGCCGCAAACATCACGGTTAATATCGATAACGGCAGGAGTATCCGCTGCATCCACATCGTCCACAGACCGCTCCGAGGTACCGATACCGCAGCGGCTAGATCATAGCGTGCAAGCCGCGTATAGGCGCCGAGCACCGGCAAACCATCCGTTCGTAGCGTGGTGTACCTGCCTTGCTGTGCCGCTGGTTTCGCACTCAGCACCTCGGGTAAACCCTGCGAGCCTCGCGTGCTGTAGAAAGCTTCGGGGTCAGCGGGCGCGGGAAAACGCAGCAGCCGATGGCCGTCCGGGCGCATCAGGAGATACACGGTGCCCGGCGGCGCCGCGCTCGCATTCCAGTTTTCGCCCATCCGCTCGATCGACACCAGGGCTGAAATCACGAACAAAGGCTTGTCCGCTGCATCACGTATCACGTGGCGTAAGGGTATTGCCCACGCCTTGCCCATAATCGATTTGATGGCACGCAGTCTTGTAGGTGAGCCGCCTTCGGTAGACATGGTAAAGGTGTCCATCGCCCCAGGGGCATCGGTGATCTTCGGTAAGGCGCTACGCTGTGATTAGGGAAGGGTCGTGGCCAGTAATTGACTGTCGGGCGCGATCAGATTCATGCTCACCAGCACGGGATAGTTGGCGTTGAATTCGCGGAACAGCCGCTCGACCTCCGGGTAGTCGCCGCGCAACGCCGGCGCTGCGACGGTGCGGGCCAGTGCGCGCAGATTGGCGGCGTGCGTGTCGAAGGTCTGCTCGCTGCTGTGGGCCACCAGCTCACTCACGTACGTCAGTCGCTTCGACTCGTCCTCCTTGACCTCGCTCCATTCCACCCCGGCGTAGGCGAGCGCCGCCATCAGTATCAACACTGCCGCTACGCCAAAAACCACCCGTAGCGGCAAAGCACGCACAGGCACAGGCACATGGTGCGCGCCGGCGTGGCCGGCGGCACCATCGCCATGCGTACGGGAATTATCCGGAAGACCGCCTAACATTTTGTTTTAAATCAGATATTTAGATAGAACTTCAAAATCAACACTGCCCCTACGACAAGCTCAGGGCGAACGGCTGATTTGAGATCCGTTCGTGGTGAGCTTGTCGAACCACTGGTGAAGATTGCATTCATTTTGATATGCACTCTTAGAAATAACATGTATGCAAAAATGCCGCCATCCGGTGCGCGCGAAAACCTGCTTACACCACCGCCAACTGAGGCCTCGGCAATCGGCTGGCAAGATCACTGCAAGCCGAAGTCGACAGCGGTCGTGACAGATAATAGCCTTGATACAAGTCGCAGCCGTGCTCGGCGAGAAACGCCAGTTGCTCAGCAGTCTCGACGCCCTCGGCCACCACGTTAAGCCGCAGGTTGTGTGCCATGGCGATCACGGTGCGGGTGATATTGGCGTCATCGGCGTCGCGGGTGACATCGCGCACGAACGACGCATCGATCTTCAGCGTATCGAGCGGAAAGCGCTTCAGATACGCCAGGCTGGAATAACCGGTGCCGAAATCGTCGATCGACAGCTTCATGCCGAGCGCTTTCAGATAATCCAGCGTGCGCCGCGCGGCTTCAGGATCAATCATCAGCGCGCTCTCGGTGATTTCCAGTTCGATACGGCGCGGATCGACCTGGTACTTTTCCACTATCACCTGAAAGCGCTGCGCCAGATCCTTGGACGCGAACTGGCGCGCCGAGATATTGATGGCGACATGCGCATCGGCCATATCATCACTCTCGCGCGACCACGCTTGCAGTTGCGCGCACACGGTTTCCAGCACCCACTCGCCGACTGGAAGTATCAAGCCGGAGTCTTCGAGCAGGGGAATGAACTCGGACGGCATGACGATGCCGCGCTCCGGATGACGCCAGCGCAGCAGCGCCTCGAAACCGGTGATCCCCCCCGTGATGACGCTGGCCTTGGGCTGGTAAACCAACTCGAATTCGTTGCGGATCAGCGCGTGGCGCAGGCTGTTTTCGATGCGCAACAGCTCCAGCGACCGGGCGTCCATCTCGGCATTGTAAAATTTGAACGCGTTGCGCCCGGCGTTTTTGGCGCTGTAGAGGGCGATATCGGCATTCTTCAGCAGGGTGCCCGCATCCGCGCCGTCATCGGGGTAGAGCGTGATGCCGATGCTGACCGTGATATGCAGTTCGGTGCCGCCGATGTGCAACGGCTTGTCGAACTCGGCCATGATTTTTTGCGCTACCCGGGTGGCGTCTTCGCCATGGCTCAGCGTGTTCAGGATCACCGCGAATTCGTCGCCGCCCAGGCGCCCGACCGTATCATCGGAGCGCACCGCCTCACTCATGTGCCGCGCGGCCCGCTGTAACAACAGATCGCCGAATTCGTGTCCCAGCGTATCGTTTATTTTCTTGAAATGGTCCACATCGATGAACATCACGCCGACCTGCCGTTGCACCCGTTCGGCCTGCGCCAGCGATTGGCGCAAACGATCGTGAAGCAGTGTGCGGTTGGGCAAACCCGTCAGCGCGTCATAGTGTACCAACGTATCCAGCCGCTCTTCCGAGGATTTTCTGTCGGTAATGTCCTCGGCGATCCCGGCGTAGCGATGGATCTTGCCGCGCGCGTCGCGCACCGGAAACGCGCGGTCATGCACCCAGCGTATCGAACCGTCCGGCTTGATCACGCGATAGGTCTGATCGTAGCCCTCTTCGATCATCTCCTGCCGCGCGTCGCGCAGCTCGCGGCGGTCGTCGGGATGCACCCCTCGCACCAGCAAGCGCGGATTTTCCCGTAACGTTTGCGCGTCATACCCCAGCAGGCGCTCGCACGCGGGACTGATGTAGACCGTTTGCTGGTGCGCCGCATCGGAAATCCAGAACACCTGCGGAATATGGTCCGCCAGTTGCTCGAATTGTTCGCGGCTTTCGCGCAACTCGGCGTCCATGCGCTTGCGCACGGAAATGTCCTGCACCACCGACATGAAATGCAGCGGCTTGCCCGCATCGTCACGCACCAGCGTCATACCCACCGAAATCCAGAGAGTCGATTTATCTTTGCGTACGACCTGTCTTTCACGGTAGCCGGATTCCGTTTGGCCGCTCAACATGCTGCCGCGAAAGCCCTGCGACTCCAACCGGTCAGCCGCGCCTTGGGTGTCTCGCACCGACATCAACAACAATTCCGCCTCTGAATAGCCGATGATGTCGCAATATTTTTCGTTGACCTGCATGTACTGGCCGACTAACGACGTAATATGAAATCCGACACCCGCCTGCACAAACACCCGGCGAAAGTGCTCCTCGCTCGCCTTCAATGCGCTCTCGGTGCGCTTGCGCTCCGTGATATCGATATTGGCGCCGACCATGCGCAGCGCGCGGCCGGTGCTGTCACGTCCGACAACAGCGCCGGTGCTGTGTATCCAGAGCCAGTCGCCCGCCGGCGTTTTGACCCGGTGATCCATCTCGTAGCGCTTGCGTGCGCCTTTGAGCACGTCGCTCAATTGGCGACTCAGTGCGATGCAATCGTCGGCATGTACCAGCGCCGACAACGCGCTAAATGTGGTGAGCGTGGGTTCGCCCGCGGCCCCGAGCATGACCTGCCATTGCGTGGAAAGACTGACCACGTCACTGGCGATATCCCAATCCCACATCGCGACACCCGATCCTGCCAGTGCCGCTTCATAATGCTGCTCGCTATTGAACGCCCTATCGTGCGCCAGATGCCCGGCCTGCCCGCTCGCGGCGACAGACTTGGCTTGCGCTAACTCAACCATAGTACGGAGCCCTTGTTATGGGTTATTTTCGCGTCAGACCGGGCGATCCCGCCGCTCTGATGGCATCAAATTATTGTTTATTTACAAATAGATAGTCACCCAGCTACGGGTTATTGACAATTCTTAAATGAGGGTAGCGCGACTACCAAAAACCCGGTAGTCGCAGGGTGCGGGCGCAGATCAGAGCTTGGTCATACCCGAGCGCACGGCATAGCGCGTCAGATCGGCGATGTTATGCAGATCGAGTTTGCGCATGACGTTGCGGCGATGGACTTCCACCGTGGCCACGGCGATGCCGATGCGTTCAGCGACATCGATGGAGCGCATGCCCTCGGCAATCAGGCACAACACCTGATGCTCGCGCGGACTCAGTACCGCAGGCGGCGGCACGCTGGGCGTTTCAGTGACTATGGACGCCACCAACACACCGGCGATGTCGGGGCTTAGGTAGGTTTTCCCGGCAGCGGTGTCGCGTATCGCGCGTATCAGGTCGGTCGTCGCGCCCGCTTTGGTGAGGTAGCCGGCGACGCCGGCCTTGAGCATTTCCTGCACAAAGTGGCGGTCGCTGTAAGCGGACAGCGCCAGAATCTTGACTGGTGAATTCATCCGTTGCAGGCGTTGCGCCACTTCGACGCCACCCATGCCGTCCATGGAAATATCCAGCACCAGCACATCCGGCGCCTGCGCCCGCACCACCTCCAGGATAGCCTCGCCGTCACTCGCGGTGCCGACGACTTCGATATCGCCTTCGGCGACCAGCATTGCGGTCAGCGCATCGCGCAGCATGCGGTGGTCATCGCACAGGGCGACACGGATGGTCATGATGGGGTGTTCTCGGTAGTAGGCAAGGCAGCCGGGGCCGTGCTCGGAGTGGTCGGATGGGGCATGGCACGTGGTTCCCTGGCAAAGTCATCGGTAGGCGCTAGCGCGAGCTGCGCGGTCAGTGTCGCAACAGTCCCGCCTTCATCCGGGCTGATGATAACAATATTTCCACCGCTGGACAGCAGCGCTTCGCGTACGCCGCGTAATCCCATCCCGGTGCTGGACGAGAACAGCTCCCGTCCGCGCAGGCCCACGCCGCGGTCGCTCACGGTAATTTCAATCGCACATTCGATGCGCCGCACGGCGACGCGCGCGGCATCCACCTGTGCGTGTTTGCTCACGTTGATTAATAACTCGCGCACGGCGCGATACAGAATCGCACTGATGACAGAATCCAGCGGTTTATCGGACGTGTCATCCGTCACCGTGACGCGCAAGCCAAACCGCTGCTGCATGTCTTCGCTCAACCACGACAACGCCGACAGCAATCCAAACTGGCGTAATTGCGGCGGACTCATTTCGAATTCGATAGAGCGAATATCACGGTTCGCCTGCCCGATGACGCCGACCACCTCTTCCAGCGTCGCGCGCAGCGGCTTGCCCTTGGCAAGATTCATCGCGCTGGCAAGCCGGATGCCGGCCAGATAAAGCAACTGCCCCACGCCGTCGTGCAAATTACGCGCGATGCGGCTGCGTTCCTCTTCAATCAGCCGCGTCTGGTTGGCGGTTGCCCGCTGCAGATTTTCATTGCTCTCGATCAGGCGCTGCTCGGCTACTTTGTACGCGGTGATATCGACGTTTTGTCCAATCACGCGCAACGGACGCCTCTGGTTGTCGTAGCACACATTGAAATGCGACTGCACCCAGCATAACCGTCCATCGGGCCGCACCACCCGGTACTCATGTTCATACGACGTCTTTCCTCGCGCGAAAACGTCCGCCAGTCTGAGACGAACCGCTTGTAAATCGTCCGGATGCACCAGCCGCCACCAGGTGTCGCGGTTGCCGTCGAAGCTTGGTATGCCATAAAGTGCCAGCAAACGCGGCGACAGGCGCAAGGTGTTCGAGGGCACGAGCCACTCGAAACTGCCGGCGTTGCCCGCCGCCTCCGCCAACGACAACAGTTCATCCTTTTCCAGCAGGGCGCGCTCCTGCGCCAGTTTCTGCTCAGTAATATCGCGCAGCAGGCCGACGATGCGCACTGCGCGGCCCTGCTCGAATTGCACCCGGCCACTCCCCGCCAACCATCGCACGGCTACGCCGGGACGGGGCGCGGTACGATATTCGGTATAGATACGACCGTCGCCGCCGGGATCGAGCGCCCGCTCAATGCTCGCGACTCTCGCCTCGCGGTCCAGCGGATGCACGTACGCCGCAATCCCGTTACGCGTCAGCGGAGGTCCGCCGTCAATGCCCAACAGCGCACGCGCGTGCTCGTCCCAACGCGATTCCCCGCTGCGCAGATCGTGATCATACAATCCAAAACCTGCGGCATCCTTGGCCAGCGCGAGCGATTCTTCGCTCAGGCGCAATGCCTCGGCGGAACACTTGACGTCGTCAATATCGATCACGGTACTGATCCAGCGCACAATCCGCCCCTGCGCGTCACGCGTGGGCTGCGCACGGCCCAACTGCCAGCGATAACCGCCGGCGCTGCTGCGCTGCCGAAACTCGGCGCTACAGAGTTCCCCCGTCTTGACGCAATTGGCCCAATTGGCTTGCATGCGCGCCTGATCATCCGGATGTATGGCCGCCGCCCAATTGTCCTTCAACGTCGCGGCGGCGGACAATCCGGTGGCTTCAAAAAAACGCTGATTCACGTATTCGACATCGCCCTTGACGCTGGCAATCCACACAATCCCCGGCGCATGGTCGGCGAGCAGATGGTAATTGATCTCGCTGTCGCGCAACGCCGACTGCATGCGCCAGGAATCGGTGATATCGGTGACGATGCCGAGCAGCGTAGCAACACGGCCATCATCGCCAAACTCGGGGATCAGCCGCGCTTCAAAGTGCAGCAGCCCTTGCGGCGTGTTGTCGCTGAATTCGGTGTGCGCGATCTTGCCTGACGCCAATGCCTCGCGGCATTTCTCCGCCAGTTGCGCCCATACCCACTCGCGCAGCCCTGCTTCCACGCCGGTCTTGCCGTGAAAGGCTTCTGGTTTCAGCCCCGTCCAGCGCGTCACCGCAGGATTGACATAGACAAAGCGCAGCGCATGGTCGAGCCGGAACATGACATCCGGCGAATGCGCCAACAGGGCGGCGCATAGGCTCTCTTGCGCCGATACGTCGGACGGCACGGTGGTGACACTTTGTCGATGTAGGCGATTCATAACCGGGACTTCGCAATGGCACGGGTGTGATCCTGACATACTTGCCATACGGGGCGCAATGCAGGCCCAGGAAAAGACAGGAAAATGTGTATTGGTAGGGAATCCGTAATGAAACGTCCTATCGTCGGTAGTCACTCGAACCAAGGACAGGGCGGTTCGCGGAACCCCGCGCTCACCGGGCGTGCGCTGTTGCCACCAACGCCATGCTTGGGACTATCAGTTGGCCGCGCGGCGGCTAACACCGTAACGACGGTCTACGCCGGTGCGCCGATCCGGCCCCGCGTAGTGCAGATCAACAATCCAGCGACGGTCAGTACCCAGCCTGCGGCCCGGTGCAGATTGACGGCGTTCATCAACTTTCATGCTGTGCCCCATGTACGGTTATTGCAGTAGGTAAAGTCATTGCGACAGTAGCATCGCGTCGTTTTTTTCCGGCGCACGCCCGACACGATAACACGATGTCCGCTGCCCGAAAAAAACCAACCCGCACAGGAGGTTAGCGCAGCTATTGCAGGTATTACCAGCAATGTGACACGCAGGTTACGCCGCGCTTCGGAAGTCGCCGGGAAAATATCGTCATAAATCAACAAGTCAGCCGCATCCGTAGCCAAGATGCTTTCTAACTATTTGTTATATAACCATTATTTAATTACAAAAAAGCAGTGAAATTACACACATTTTCTGTGGATAACCCTGTGTGCAACCCGGCGAATAAGGTCAGGTAAGCCGTTGACGGTAGCCGACGCATGGGCCCCGCCTACTTTTTAACCAATACGCCGCGTGCCCAGGTGATCATCGCTTCAAAATGCCGAGCAGATTATAAAAATCATCGGTCCACAGCGGAAACTTGGGATTCAGCGGCAACGGATCAGCCGCTGCGCGAATCGGCTCCGCGTCTAGAATGCGGCGGCTTTTGCTGACGATGATCTGGTCGGTGGACGACAGCCAGAAATTCGCGCCGGTGCTGAAGCCATTTTCCGGTTCGTCAGTCACCATTAGCGCCGTCATGCCGAAGGCGGCGGCGAGACGCTCCACCACCGGCGCAATGCCGACAAAGCGGTTGGTGGCCTGAAACACGATCACGCCGTCCGGCGCGAGGTGTTTCACGTACACCGCCATCGCCTCGCGCGTGAGCAAATGCATCGGTATCGAATCACCGGCGAAGGCATCGATTGCCAGTAGATCGTAGCGTTGCGGCGCTTCGCGTTCGAGCGACAGGCGGCCATCGCCGAGAATCACGTCGATTTGCGCCGGGCTGCCGGTGAGGTAGGTAAATTCCTTCATCGCCACCGCCGCCACCTGCGGATCAATTTCATAAAAGCGAAACAGATCTCCCTTGCGTGCATACGCGCCAATTGCGCCCGCCCCCAAACCCAGCACGCCGATACGGCGCGGCCCCTCGGGCAAACTGGCGAAGGCACGTCCATAACCGCTGTCGGGGCCGAAATAGGTCGAGGGCTTGCGCTCGTCGCCCGGCCCGCGTAACTGGCCGCCGTGATTGATGGCGCCGTGATACATCACGCGAAACGGCGAAGGATCGCTATAGTCGCGCGTGCGCACCACGCCGTAAAAATTACGCACCATCACGCGCATGTCACGCGAGTAGTCGTTAAAGTTATCCAGCACAAACCAGCTCGTGGCGCACACCACGCCGAACGCCACCGCAGCCATCCATTTTCGCATCGCCATGGCGCACCACGCCACCACCACCGCACACACGATCAGCGTGATCCCCAGCTCGAAGTAACCCTTGAGCACCAGCGGCGCCACAATCGCGACCAACAGCGCGCCCAACGCGCCGCCGACGGAAATCATCAGGTAAAACGCCGTCAGGTAACGCGGCGCCGGGCGCAGACGATATAGCTCGCCATGACAGAACATGCAGCACACGAACATCCCTGCCGCATACAACGGCGCGGCGACATACAGCTCGAGCGACTCGGTAAAAAACGCCATCGCCGGCAGCGCCACCCCCACCAGCCCCATGAACAACGGCCGCACATACCAGCGCGGATGATCGAAGCAAATAATGAACGTAATCAGATACAGCGACAACGGCACCAGCCACAGAAACGGAATCGACGCGATGTTCTGCGTCAGGTGATTCGTCACCGCCAGCAGCAAGCACGAGCCCATCGCGGAAAAACCCAGCCAAGACAGGCGCTCGCCCCAGGTCGGTGCCTTGTCACTGGCGTCTTCGGCTACAACGGGCGCCTGCTCAACTGCGTTACCGGCCGCAGTGGCGCTCTTCCATGCCGTGATCGAGCACACCAGGGCAAACACCGCATACAACGCCGACCACGAATAAGACTGCACCACCAGCCGAAAATACGGCTCGATCACCACCGGATAAGACAGCAACGCCAGCAGCGACGCAAAATTCGACAGCGCAAACAAACGATACGGGGCAGCGGTTTTGAAATGCCGCCAGTACCACGACTGCAACAACGGGCTGGTGGCCGACAGCATGAAATACTGCAAACCGATAGTGACGCCGAGCAAGCCGAGGATAGCCAGCGTCGGCGCACTCCCCTCCTCGCCGCCGGGCTTCCACCGCACGTCGGGAATAATCGGCAGCAACAACAGGCTCACTGCCAGCAACGCAATATGCAATTTCGCCTGCGTGCGCGGGGAGATACGGCGCGTGCTCCAGTCGGCATACGCGTAACCGAGCAGCAACACGCTCTGAAAAAACACCAGACACACCGCCCACACCGAAGCCGCGCCGCCGAACCACGGCAGGATTTGCTTGGCGATAATGGGTTGAACCAGGAACAGGAGAAAAGCGCTGAGGAAAATTGTGCCGGCGTAAAGTAGCATTCAGATTTCGTTAAGTATATGTTTTTAAAGTATTTTATTTAACACTCAGCACAGGCAACGCACGCGGTTTTTCACATCCCTATTGGCATTGGAGAATAACACGCCGATTCTTTTTGCTCTTTACCGCCACGTCGGCATAGTTGGCCCGCAAACCGCTCACGCCACCTCACACCACCAGCGCCGCTGGTTTGCGCGTCGCCAGCAACCCAATCACCAGCGCACCCGCCAACCAGCACGCCACCGGCCCCCATGACAGCAGCACGGCATACTCGGATTGCTTGGGTATGCCCATCAGCACAGTGGCGATGCGGCTCAAGGTGGCGAACGCCAGCGCGGCGAACAACAGGCCCAGCGCGAGACCTTCGCGCCCGGTGCGCCCCGCGTTCATCGCGGCGGTAAAGCCGCACATCAGCATGCTGCCCCACGCGCCGCCGGCCACCAGTTGCGCCGCGATCAGCTTATCCAACGAGCCCGCGTTCGCCGCCAGATACGCGCCCACGGCACCGATGACGGCGGACACCGCCATCACCTGCATCGTGCCGTAGCGTTTGCACAACGAACTGCCGGGCATCATCAGCACGCCGAAGCCCACCCAAAACAGCGGCATCAGCCATTCGAGATCAGCCGGCTTGGCGAATTTGAGAAATTGCCCTGCAGTGTTGATCGAAAAATGAATCTGAAACCCGGCGGCCAGCAGCAACAAGCCCAGCAGAAACGGCCACGTGCGCCCCACCAGCTCGGGTGGCGCCGGCGCCACGGCGGGCGGTGCGATGGGACTGAGCTTTAACCGTTTTTCCACATAAACAATGCCGGCGGTCGCAGCCAGCAAAGTCAGACTCGACAATACAAACGGCAGCCTTGGATCCACATTCTTCAGCGTGATACCCAGATACGGCGCAACTGCACCGCCCGCCGCTAGGCCGCACAGCAACATTGTATTCAGGCGCGGCACGCTGGGCGCCGCAGCGTATTTGGAGAGCAGCACCCACGGCGGCGCACGCAGCGCCGACGACGTGACGACCCAGATCAGCATCAGACCCAGCGCCACTGCCGCGCCCAGATGGGCAAAAAACGGAATCAACAGGAACGCCACGCACGACACCAGCGTCATGCCGATCATCAGCGGCCCAATCTTGCCCAGCGTGCGCTGCGCGCGATCCGCCGCCACGCCGACGTAGATATCCATCACCATGAATATCAGTTGATCGATGATCAGAATTTTCAGCGTGTAGCTTGCGGGCAACCCGGCGGTTTCGAGCAGCTTCGGCAGAAAAATAACGTAAAGGGTCCAGGTGGTTACGAATAAAAATTGCACCACCGCCATGTACAACGCGATGCCGGCAGGCACCGCGGCTTTGCCATCAGGAGTCGTATCGCTCATGTCGCGGATGTGAACTAAATCACGGTATCAAAAGTGTGAATTGCAAAAGATTGTCGGACATTGAACGCAACGTCAAATTTCCATCACCCCTGTTGCGCAAATTCAACACCGCAGTCCGCTATGCGCCAGCGAACGCATGCTGAAGCAGGAAATTCAGTAACATTATTTACGTTTAAAAACAATAACTTACAGGTATTCCGGAATTACCGCACAAGCCATTTTTGCACTGGCACGAATGCTGCGACATAGCGGGTGCAGGCAACCCAAAATGGAGACAGCAATGATTATCAGCATGGACGATTATCGCAGGATCGACAAAGTATATGACTCAGGTGCAGATTCAGATCGCCAGGCCTATGTCGACTTCGGCAACACCGTGCCCAAGCTGCAATTAGCGACGGTGGAATCCGAATTGCAGGACAGCCCCAATCTGCCGGCGGCATTCTACGATTTCAATGCCAAGGAATTTATCGAACGCGCTTACACGCTGGCGACGCAGATTTAGGTCGCACGGGTAGTCGCTTTGGCTTCATCGGTTTTTGGGCTTTTTGTTTTCAGCTTTTCTCTGTGTTTCCCTTCGCGGGCCGCTTTTCCCTCCATTTTAGCGGCCCGCATTTTTTTGCCTATTTTTCAGCTAGGCCATTGCCGCGATCAAGCGGTCGCGCGTAAACGGCAGATCACGCAACCGCACATTCGCCGCATTAAATAACGCATTACCAATCGCCGCCGACACCGGCCCCTGCGTGCCTTCGCCCGCGCCCACCGGCGGCAACTCCGGCCGATTGATCAACGCCACTTCCACTTCGGGCACTTCGGTAAACGACAGAATCGGATAGTCATCCCAGCTTTGCTGCGTGATGCGCTCGCGGTCGTATTTCACGGCTTCTTTCAGCGTGAAGCTCACCGCCTGAATAATGCCGCCCTCCATCTGGTTGATCACGCCGTCGGTATGGATCGCCTGCCCGACGTCGAACGCACACCAGAGTTTCGGCACGCGCACGTCTTCGGCGAGCTCGACTTCCGCAATGATCGCCACATAGGCCGCCGCGTTTTTATAGCGCGCGAAACCGATGCCGCGTCCGCGCACGCCGTCGCCCTTCTGGTTGGCTTTCCAGCCGGCCATCGCGGCCACTTTCTCGATCACCGCACGCGCACGCGCGTCCTTCAAATGGCGCAAGCGAAATTCAATCGGATCGATGTTAGCCGCCAGCGCGAGTTCGTCCATGAACGATTCGATGGCGAACACATTGGTCTGGCTACCCAGCCCGCGCAGCGACGAGGTGCGGATAGGCGGATCGGGAATCAAATGATTGGTCACGCACTGATTCGGAAATTCGTAAAGCGGAATCGCATTGCGATGGCTACCGCCGCCGGGCATGGGCGGATTGCCGGTCGGCGCGCGTTGCAGCGGTTTTTCGAGATACCACGACGACAGCAAATTACTGCCCGTCCCGCGTCCGGGACGCGAGGTGTGGCCGTGACTCCACACATCGAAATGCCACGACGCGATGTTGCCGTCCTTGCCGAGCGTCGCGCCGGTCTTGACCACCATCGCGGAACTCACCGGCTCCCACATGAATTCTTCGTCGCGCATCCACTGCACCCGCACCGGACGCCCCGGCACCGCGCGCGCGAGCAATGCTGCGTCGAACGCCACATCGTCTGCGCCGTTGTGGCCGTAGCAGCCCGCGCTTTCCATGTGATGTATCACCACGTCCTCCAGCGCCACACCCAACGCCGGCGCCATTTCGTCGCGCAACAGATAAATGCCCTGACTGTGCGACCACACGGTGTATTTACCTGCATTGCAAATCGCCACCGCGCACGACGGCGCCAGTGCCGCGTGTGCGAGAAAATGGCGTGAGTATTCGGCTTCCAGCGTGGCGCCCTTCGTGACTATGGCGGCCACTTTAGCGTCGTTCTTTTCGCTGATGACTTCGGTCTTCGCCGGCAGCTTCAACAAAAAGCGCGGATCGAACTCCGGCAGCTTGGCCACTTCGCGCCACTTCGCACTGCGCGCCAGCCGGCGCTGCGCGCGGATTGCCTGCTCTTCGCGCTCCGCTACCACGCCCAGATAACTGCCGTCGCGCAGCACCGCCACCACACCCGGCATGGCGCGCACCTCGTCAAGTTCAACGCTAACAAGCTGCGCGCCCGGACTCGGCGGACGCGACACGCGGCCATGCAACAGGCCCGGCATTTCCATATCCTGCACATAGCTCGGCACGCCACTGACCTTGCGCGGGATATCCGCGCGCGGCGCGCTGCCGCCGACAATCTTGTGCTGCGTATGCGATTTCGGCGCGGTCTCGGCGGTGGCTTCACGCTGCAACAACGACGCGTCGGTAATGTCCCAATACGTGACGCTGCCGCCGCCGCGCGAGGTGATCGTGCCATCGCTGACGCTCAGTTGTTCCAGCGAAACACCGAGTTTCACCCCCGCGCGCGCCAGTAACAGCTCACGCGCTTCAGCCGCGGCGTAACGGAATGCCATGCCGGATTCCTCGATGGAACGGCTGCCGGAAGTCGTGCCTTCATTCGGGCTGTGCGCGGTGTCTGCGGTCACCACGCGGATACGCTCGAGATTGACATCGAGTTCTTCGGCAACGATTTGCGTCAGCGCGCTCAATATGCCCTGACCGATTTCAATTTTGCCGGGGCGCATATCGACGGTGCCGTCGCGATTGATGCTGAGCCACGTGGCGAGCGAGCGATTGGTTTGCAGGCTGCCGGGAAGTTTGCGCGGGGTGGTGTTGGCAGTGGTCATGATTATTTCCTCATCTCTGCAGCAGCGCGTTTCACGGCGCGCAGAATGCGCTGGTGGGTGCCGCAGCGGCACAGGTTTTTGGATAGCGCATCACGAATATCGGCGTCATCGGCATTCGGATTCGCATCGAGCAACGCCTTGGCCGACATGATGATGCCGGTCGCGCAGTAGCCGCACTGCGCCGCCTGCTCCTCGACAAATGCGCGTTGCAGCGGATGCGGATGTGCTTCCGTGCCGATGCCTTCAATGGTGGTGATCGATTTATCCGCCACCGCTGACACCGGCACATCGCACGACTGCACCGGCTTGCCATCGATGATCACCATGCAGGTGCCGCACTGACCGGCGCCGCAGCCGTAGCGCACGCCTTTGCAGCCGGCGTCGTTGCGCAGCACATACAGCAGCGGCGTTTCGTCGCTCGCCGTGACCGCATGCGCGTGACCGTTAATCGTGATTGTTATGCCCATCGCTCACCCCGTAAATTATTATTAAAAACAAATACTTACAAAAGAATAACCGTATCAGCTCCAGCCCAACCCGCTCGTGTTTTTGGCTTCAGCGCCGTATACTACCTGTCCTGAAAACGTGCGGAGGAATTCCTCATGAGCCAGACCGCCGACGTTGAAGCGTTGAAAAATCGGATTGAACAGCTTTACCTCGAACACCGCGATCTGGATGATGTGATCGCGCGCCTGTTGGAAATCACACCGCACGATCAACTGCAAGTGCAGCGCCTGAAAAAACGCAAACTGGTGCTTAAAGACCAGATCAGCATGCTGGAACGGCAACTCACCCCGGACATACTGGCCTGAGTTTATAACGTGCGCGGCTTGCGCAGCCCCACGTACAGCGCAAACAATCCCAGCACCACCAGCCACAGCAACGACCAGCCGGCGATCGTTAGTCCGAGGAATTTCCAGCCGGCCTCGGCGCATTCGCCCGAACCCGCCAGCACCTTGGTCAGCACGTCACCCAAGGGAAACTTTTTCAGCATGTATTCCAGCCCCGGTCCGCACGCGGGCACCTGATCCGCAGGCAACAGTTGCAGCCACACATGTCGCCCCGCCACCGCCGCGCCGAGCGCTGCGACGATGAACGCGGTGAAACCATAAATAATCGCGCCACGCCGCGCCGGGCCATGCAGCGCGGCCAGCAGAAAAACCGCTGCCAACGCATAAAACGCCACCCGCTGCACCATGCACAACGGACACGGATTCTGCAGCTCGACATATTGCAGGTAATACGCAAATCCCAGCAGGCCCGCGCAGAGCGCAAAGCCTGCGGCAAAACCAGATCGGGGGGTGAGTGTCATGGTTACAAGTTTACCGTAAACTATCGATACCATGATTCGCATTACACGCGCCATCGCGTTGCTGGAATCGGAGATCGAAGAAACCTTCGTGCGCGCCTCGGGCCCTGGCGGGCAGAACGTGAACAAGGTCTCCACCGCCGTGCAACTCAAATTCGACGCGGCAAACTCGCCGTCGCTGCCGGAGGACGTGCGCGCGCGCCTGCTGACGGCAGCGGGCAGCCGCGCCTCGACCGAAGGCGTGATTTTGATTACCGCCCAGCGCTTTCGTGTGCAAAGCCGCAACCGCGCCGACGCGCTGGAACGCCTGGTTGAATTGATCCGCGAGGCCAGCCACAAACCCAAGCCGCGCAAGGCGACACGCCCGTCACGCGCCGCCAAACAGCGCCGCCTCGACAGCAAAAAGCAGCGCGGCGAGGTCAAGCGCACCCGCAGCGGAAAACCGGACATTTCCTGATCAATCCTACCCTGCATTTGACGGCGTACACGGTCCTCGACTAGGCTCGTTATTGATAACATCGGGCTCGTCGAATACTCACGGAATATTTGCGACTTGAGTGCTGTTTACGTCAGGGTAGGCAGCGATAGATAGACACCCGGCAGCGTGTTGCAATAAGATAAAAACGTTATATATCAATGAATTAGGAGAACCGAATGACGACAAAACTGGTTTTGAGTGGTCTCGCATTTATGGTGGGCGCAGGTTACGGCGCAGCAGCGCTGGCTCAACAAAAGCCCGAGGTGCTGGTCAAACAACGCCAAGCCGCGATGACGCTGGTCGGCAAGTACTGGGGCCCGATCGCCGGTATGCCGTCAGGCAAGGCGCCCTACAACGCCGAAACCGTTACGCGCAATGCGGGTTATCTCGAAGTGCTGAGCAAAATGCCGTGGGACGGCTTTGCCGATAGCACCAAGGACGTGAAATCCGCTGCGCGGCCGGAAGTGTTCACCGACACCGCCAAGTTCAAGGAAGGCGCTGATCGCATGCAGAGCATGATCGCCCAGTTGGCAAAAGTGTCCAAAGGCGGCGATGAAGCCGCAGTCAAAGCAGCGATTGCCGATGTCGGCAAATCCTGCGCCGGCTGCCACGACAATTTCCGCGTCAAGCAATAAGCCACACCGGTTCGACTGAAAACCCCGCCACGGCGGGGTTTTCTCATTGTGACGTAACGGATAAGAAAGGACGGCGTCGATGACAAGCAGCTTGCAGGCAGCGATGGGGATGGTTGTTTTCGCGATTCTTACCCTTGCGACCACGCCCGCCTTTGCGCAGGGCGCCGCTCAGTCCGGCGCACAGGCAAGCATCAAGCGCGGCGAATATCTATCCAAGGCCGCCGGCTGCCTGGGCTGCCACACCGAAGAAAAAAAGGGCGCTGTCGCGTACGCCGGTGGCCGCGGACTCAAAACACCGTTTGGCACGTTCTATGGGCCCAATATCACGCCGCACCCGCAAACCGGCATCGGCCAATGGACGGAAGCGGATTTCTTGAAGGCGCTGCGTCACGGCAAACGCCCCGATGGCGCCAATTATTTCCCCGCGTTTCCGTACCCCTCGTTCACCGGCATGACCGACGCCGACATGCGCGACCTGTGGGCTTACCTGCGAACGCTGCCCGCGAACGCGCAGCCGAGCCGCAAACACGACGTGGGTTTTCCCTACAATATTCGCTTCGCGGTGACGTTCTGGAAGTGGCTGTTTTTCACGCCCGGCCCGTTTACACCCGACCCCAAGGCGACGCCGGCTGTTAATCGCGGCGCGTATCTCACCACCGCGCTAGGCCATTGCGGCGAATGCCACACGCCGCGTAATTTCATGGGCGGACCGAAACGCGACCGCTTCCTAGCCGGCGGTAAAGGCCCCGAAGGGAAAAACATACCCAACCTCACACCGGCACGCCTCAAAAAACAATGGGGCGACAAAGAACTCAGTGATTTCCTCTCCACCGGTCTCACCCCCGACGGCGATGTGCCGGCCGAAGCGATGGGTGAGGTCATCCGCAATACCACCGGGCTGCTCACACCGGCCGATCTCGCGGCCATGATCGCCTATCTGCGTGCGTTGCCAGAGATTGCGGATGAAAAGAAATAAGCACTGCGCTGTACTGCGCTATACCGCATGGTTTTCGGCGCGTCGTTGCAATGTGACGTAATCTATTTTGCCGTTGCCGGTCAGCGGCATCTGCTCCACAACCACAATGTGCCGCGCAATGGCGATCTCGGGCGCCCCCATTTCACGCGCGGCACGCGCCAACACCATGCGCTCAAGGCTGGCGTCGGTAGTAAACAGCACTGTACTTTCGCCGTAACCTTCGACCTGCTTCAAGGTAACGGCGTGCCTGAAGTCGGGCGATGCATGCGCCACGATGCGCTCCATCAGATCCAGCGACACCATTTCTCCAGCGATTTTTGCAAAGCGGCGCGTGCGTCCGATGATGGTCACGAAACCTGCTTCGTCGATCTCCACCACATCGCCGGTGGAATACCAGCCATCGCCGCATGCCGACGTCGGCGGCACAATCACACCGGGATTCTCATATTGCAAATAGCCCATCATCAGATTCGGGCTGCGCACATGCAGTTCACTGCCGGTAGCCAGACCCGGCACCGGCGTCAACTGGTATTCAACACCGGGTAACAACCGGCCCACACTACCCGCTCGAAACGCCTGCGGCGTATTCAGCGACATCGCCGGGCCGCATTCCGTCGCTCCATAACCCTCCAAAACCGTGAGTCCGAAACGCTCCTGCCAGAGACTCACGACTGCTTTGTCCAATTTTTCACCGCCGCTGATCACCTTGCGTACCGATCGAAAATCATCGGCCTGCGCATTCCTGGCATAGTGTCCCAGAAAAGTACCGGTTCCAAACACGTAGGTAGCGGCGCTTTGCCGAATGAGTTCTGGAATCTGGTGAAAGTGCAGCGGCGACACATAAAGAAAAAGTCGCGTGCCGGTTATCAGCGGCATCAGCGCGCAGGCGATTAGCCCAAAGGTGTGAAACAGGGGCAGGCCGCTGAAAAATTTGTCGTTGGGACCGAAGTCAATCACCGCCTGCAATTGGGCCATATTGGCGAGCACTGCTGCGTGCGATAACACCACGCCTTTGGGTCGATCCTCCGAACCCGAAGTAAAAAGCACAATGGCGGGACGTTGCGGATCGATCTCCGGCATGGCAAGTCGCGGCAACCACAGCGCGTAGCCCATCAGCCACAGCTTGTCAGCCCAGGTAAACTGCTCACGCAAATCTTCCAGATACACCACGCGCACGCTTGGCTGTACTTCCACGGCAAGCTGAAATTTAATGCGCTCCAGAAACTGGCGCGATGTGATAATCGTTCTAATACACGCGACCGTACTGGCGCTGCGCAGGGCTTCCGGCCCGGCGCTGTAGTTGAGCATCGCCGGGATGCGACCGTGCGCGGATAGTCCCAGAATAGCCGCCAGGCTGGTCGATAGATTCGGCAGCACTACCCCCACCGTTTCGTCTGCCGTTGTTTGCCGTGACAACAACCTGCCCAATGCCAGCGTCTCTTTGAGCAGTTGCCCGTAGCTCACCGGCTGCCGGCGTGCATCCTCCACAATGAGTGTCGCCCGCCCATGCCGTGTCACCGCATCCATCCATGCACCGCACAGATCGCGCCTGCATACCGGCTCACGCATCATCCGCTGCAACCACCGAATTACCGTAATCATGGCGTTAGTAAACACGAATTTAATACGCTTGTCTCTGCATTAGGTGGTGGAACCAGTCCACAACAAGCTGCTTACGATTTGGCCCTGCACGAAAGCGTGACAAATTGCCTGGTTCGAAAACCGCAGGCGGTTACCGAGATGCGGTTCGTGATATTTGACACATTAGCATTTCGATTGTTGTGGACAGTAAATTCAGACCTGTTCAACCTGATCCTCGGAGTATGACTGTAAAGCGTTGTTTTTAAAAAATTATCAAGCATCTGTTCGTCAAAGCCAATACCGCCTTCCCTGCGGTTAGCGGATAACGAGCATTCACCTACCACTTTGAAAGAGGGACACCATGGAAATGCAGGTTCCAGCGGCAGTACGGGAAGCGCACCAACAACCCGCAGCGCATCACCAGGAATCGGGCATTCACTTTGAATTCTCGCCGCAACTGGGCGCCTATTTCGACAAGAATACCAA
>CANIID010000076.1 GCA_947467315.1 Betaproteobacteria bacterium
CACAGTTCACCGGATTGCGTATCGACTGGATCACCGATCAGGGCGCGTATCTGTCGCCCACCGGCCCGGCTGGGCATATCCGCAATGCCACCACTTGCATGAACGGCGTTTACAAAATTCCCGCGCTGTATGGTCATTTCAAAGTGGCGTTGACCAGCACCGGCTGGGTGGCGGCGTATCGCGGCGCGGGCCGGCCCGACATCGCTTACGCCATTGAGCGCGCGGTGGATGCCGCGGCGCGTGAGCTGAACATGGATCCGGCGGATCTGCGCCGCCGCAACTATGTGCCGCTGAATGAGTATCCGTATAAATCCGCCACCGGCACCACCATTGAGATCGCCGATCTGCCGGGCTTGTCGGCCAAGGCGCTGACGCTGGCCGACTGGTCGGGCTTTGAGGCGCGCCGCGCCGCCAGCGCCAAAAAAGGCAAGTTGCGCGGCATCGGCATGGCGTCGGTGATCGAACCCACGGGTGCTGGCACCTACCCGCGCGATGAAATCGAAGTCAGCGTCGGCGCCGACGGCATCGTGACGCTGCACACGGTGTCGCACTCGCAAGGGCAGGGTCACGAAACCTCGTTTGCAATGGTGACGGCCAACGCGCTGGGCATCCCCGCCGAGCGCGTCAAGGTACGCCAGGGCGACGCGGATCGCTCGGTCACCATGGTGGGCAACCATTCCGGTGGTTCACGCACCATGGTGGGCGCAGGCACGGTGTGCCATATCGCCGCCAATAAACTGATCGACGCCGGCAAATCGCTGGCGGCGGAAGACCTCGGCGTGGAACCGTCGCAGGTGAATTACAGCAAGGGCGAATTTTCATCGCCGCACAGCAAGAAAAAAATCACGCTGGGGCAAGTGGCAGCGACGAAAAAACTGTCGGTGATCGGCGAGGGCACGTTTACCTCGACCTACCCCAACGGTTGCCATATCACCGAAGTGGAAATCGATCCGGAAACCGGCGTCACCGACATCGTTACGTATTTGTCGGTGGACGATTGCGGCCATATCGTCAGCCACACCATCGTTGAAGGCCAGATGCACGGCGCGGTGGTGCAGGGTCTGGGCCAGGTCTTCGGCGAGCACATCGTCTACGACAAGGACTCCGGGCAGATGATTACCGGCAGCTTCAGCGACTACATCATGCCGCGCGCGGGGCAACTCAAATCCATCCAGATGGAAGAGTACACCACGCTGTCGAAGCTGGGCCCGCTGGGTATCAAGGGCATGGGCGAATCGGGTTGCACCGCGTCGCTGCCGGCGCTGGTCAACGCGGTGTGCAATGCGCTCAACGTGAGACACCTCGATATGCCGCTCACGCCGTCGAAGGTGTGGGCAACGATTCAAAAAACCAAAGCACAACAAGCCAAACACTAAGGACTGAGACCATGCATACCTTCAGTTACGTCAAAGCCACCACCCTCAAGCAAGCCGGCGAATTGCTGGCCGCAAATGCCGACGCGAAGCTGCTCTCCGGCGGCATGACCCTGATTCCCACGATGAAAGCGCGTCTCGCGCAGCCGTCGCACCTGATCGACATCGGCGGCATCGCCGAGCTGTCGGGCATCGAGGCCAAGGACGGCAAACTCACCATCGGCGCCGCCACCAAACACGTGGAAGTCGCTAAATCGGCTGTGGTGAAAAAAGCCATCCCCGCGCTGGCGTACCTCGCCAGCCAGATCGGTGATCCGCAAGTGCGTAATCGCGGCACGATCGGCGGCTCGCTGGCGAACAACGATCCGGCGGCGGATTATCCGTCGGCGGTGTTGTCATTGGGGGCGACCATCGTCACCAACAAACGAGAGATCGCGGCGGATGATTTCTTTCAGGGCTTGTTCAGCACCGCGCTCGGCGCGGGCGAGATGATCGTGAAGGTGGTGTTCCCGGTGCCCGCCAAGGCGGCATACGAGAAATTTCCGCATCCGGCGTCGGGTTTTGCGATGGCGGGCTCGTTTGTATCGCAACGCGGCAAGGATGTGCGCGTGGCGATCACCGGCGCCGGCCCCGGCGTATTCCGCTGGAAAGACGCGGAAGCTGCGCTGGGCAAAAAACTGGCTGCGGCTTCGGTCGAAGGCTTGAGTGTTGACGCCACTGACCTTAACGAAGACATGCATGGCACGAAAGAATACCGTGCCAATCTTGCCAAAGTAATGACCAAACGCGCTGTCGGCAAACTCTCGGGAAAATAATCATGGCCAAAGTCGAACTCAAAATTAACGGTAAAGCGCATTCCTACGACGTCGAAGACCGCACGCTGCTGGTCAACCTGATCCGCGATCACGCGCAACTCACCGGCACGCATGTCGGCTGCGACACCAGCCAGTGCGGCGCCTGCACCGTCCACATGAACGGCGTGGCAGTGAAATCCTGCACCGTGCTCGCGGTGCAAGCGAGCGGCGCGGACATCACCACCATCGAAGGCATGGCCAAGGGCGACAAGCTGCACCCGGTGCAGCAGGCGTTCACCGAATGCCACGCGCTGCAATGCGGCTTCTGCACGCCGGGCATGATCATGGCAGTGACGGGCTTCTTGAAAGACAATCCCAAGCCCACCGACGAAGAGATTTACCACGGTCTCGAAGGCAACATCTGCCGCTGCACCGGCTACATCAATATTGTTAAGGCGGTGAAGCAGGCTTCGAAGGCGATGGCGAAGTAGTCGGTGCGCCCAGGGCTTTTGCAAGAGCAAAGCTGCGTAAAGCGACCAAAGAAAACTCCTTCCCCTTCAGGGGGAAGGTTGGGATGGGGGTGGGGTTAGTCTTTGTGACCCCACCCCCACCCTGGCCCTCCCCCTGAAGGGGAGGGGACCGATCCGCCGGCGATCACCCTGATTGCGTTAGGCGGGAATGTCGTAATTGATTGTTTTTAAATAGTTTTTATGGCAACACCTAATGTCGTTGTCGTCGGTTGCGGCGCAGCCGGCCTATCCGCCGCGGTAGCCGCGCAACAAGGCGGCGCCCGCGTGGTGGTGCTTGAGCGCGCGCCGATGGAAGAGCGCGGCGGCAACACGCGCTACACCGGCTCGTGGTTGCGCATGAAAAGCGTGGATGAAGTCTCCGACGATTTCACCGAACACTTCGCCGTCAACGCGGGTGGTTTCCTCGATCCGTCGCTGGTGCATGAAGCCTCAAAAGACCGCGACAACTGGCCGCCGAATCTGCGCGCGATGAGCTTTGCCGACCCCGAAGTGGTGGCTACCTTTGCTGAAGAAGCGCCGCGCACGCTGAAATGGTTGCAGGGCTTCGGCGTGCGTTTTGAAAAACTCGAAGTGCCGTTTTTAACCAGCGTGCAGCCGCGCATGGCGCCGCACGGTGGTGGTTTCGCACTGGTGGAAGCGCTCGCCGCCGAGTTCGAGACAAACGGCGGCGTGATTCAATACGACACCGCCGCGCAGGCGCTGATTCAAAACGAAGAGGGCGCCGTGGTGGGCGTGCGCGCCACCGGCCCGCGCAACAAGCCGCTCGAATATCTTGGCCGCGCGGTGATCCTCGGCTGCGGCGGCTTTGAAGGTAATGCCGAAATGATGAGCCGCTACATCGGCCCGCGTTCGCTGTATTTACGCTCCATGTCCAAAGGCTGCCATTACAACAAAGGCGAAGGCATTGCCATGGCGCTAGCCATCGGCGCCGCGCCCTGCGGTGACTTCGGCAGTTGGCACGCCTCGCCGATGGACCCGCGCTCGGATCGCGCTGGCCCGTCGATCTACATCTACCCGCAAGGTATTCTGGTCAATCAGAACGGACTACGCTTCGTCGATGAAGGCCCAGGCCCGACCGACGAAACCTACGAAAATGTGACGCGCGAAATCAATGCCCAGCCCGGCGGCATTGCCTACGCCGTGCTCGACACCACGCTCGCCAAAGTAGCGCATCCCGAATCGGTGGTGCGCAGCGAAGTACCGCCGTATCAGTCCGATACGTTGGCGGGTCTGGCGGCGCAATTGAAGATCGATGCCGATGCGCTGGAAGCCACCGTCGCGGCTTACAACAAGGCTTGCGGCACGGGCGTCTACAACGAAGCCGACATGGATGGCCTATGCACGCGCGGCATATCCCCGCGCAAATCCAACTGGGCACGACCGATTGCAAAGCCGCCGTACATCGCCTACCCGATTATCTCGTCCATCGTGCTGACGTTTGGTGGTTTGAAGGTGACGCCCGAGGCGCGGGTGGTCAATCAGCAGGGTGATGTGATTCCCGGCCTGTATGCGGCGGGAGAAACCTTGGGCTTGTATTACCGCTCTTACACCGGCGCGACGTCGGTGTTGAAGGGGTTGGTGTTTGGGCGGCTGGCGGGTGCAGACGCCGCGAGAGGTCTGCGTGCCTGAGCGTATCCCGTCGCGCTGAAAGCGCGCGGGCGACGTTACGGGTTTGCCGGCGGCGCGAGGTGAAGGAAATTCAGCGCAGTGAAACGCTGGAAATCACCATCGAACGAGACCAGCCGGTAATTTCCCGCCAGACAAAATGCGGCCAGATAGGCGTCCGTCCACAAATGATGTGGGAACGCGGGCGTGCAGGTCAGCGTCTGGAAGTGCTCATCCAGGCCGGCGGGTTCCGCCAGAAAACGCAGGATCGGAATCGCGAGAAACTGCCGATAAATGGCCCACGCTTCCTGCGGGCTCAGCGGATTGGCAAGCGCGCGGGCGTGGGTGCTGAGGCGTAAAAACCCCAGCGCAGTGACGCGGCAAAACGCCAGCGTTTCAGCAGCCTGTGTTTCCCAGTAACGGCTGGCGGCCTGATGCTGCACATGACGCTTGTCGACCAGCGCGAGCCACACGTTGATGTCGAGGAGATCGGTCAAGTGCGCAGTCACGTGCGCGGCGTGTCGTGCGGCGCGACGCGTTGGGTTTGAGCGAGGTCTTCGTCGTCGAGTAGGGCCTGAAGCTGCGCGTTGTTGAGCGCGGGCGTGACGGTGCCGTCGGCCTCGCGGGCAATTGGGATCGCGTAGACCGCGCGCGGCGACTGCGCAGTGGGCTGCGGGCCTGCGTTCAGCCCGCGCTCGATGAACTCGGCGACCAGTTCCTTCAACTTGTAGCCACGCAGCGCAGCCTCGGCTTTGAGCCTGCGGAAGGTTTCATCGGGTAGGTCCAGTGTGGTTCGCATAAAAACATTTTTACATTAAAGCATGGATAAATCAAGCTTGTGCCGAGGCGGTGGCTGCGTGGAATAGAAAAAATAAATAAAAATATCATTTAAAAACAAATGCTTGAGAATATGCCTCGGTCTGCTCGTTCTTGGGCTGGAGGTAATTTGTAAGTTGGAAAATCCCGTGTTGAGCCAGTCGAAGGGCGTTCCTTGGCTTGCCCACGCAATCAAACGTTGATTGCTCCGCAACGCATGGACGCAGAGAACGCGCCCGCCGTTGCTACCCAAATTCACTAGCCAGAATCTTCCGCACCTCTTCAGACGGAATGGCCCAAGCCCCAGCCTGATAGCGCTTAATGCCGACAGGCGCGAGCTGCATCCGCAACTCGGCCATTTTGATGCCGATGGCGAGCGGGTCCATGATGATGGCGCCGTCGACCTCGCGTATGCCCTGGTCGATCAGCCATTGGCTGAGATACAGCCCGGCGGGATAGAGTGAGGTGGCGCCGCGCGCTACCAGTGTTTTCGCCACGCGCATGAACTCATCGATAAACGGCTGCGGGTTGTTCCACAGGTTTGCGTAGTCGGTGAACGCAAAATCCACATAGCCGCCTGGAACCATGCGTTGTGTCAGCTTATAGCGCTCGCCCAGCGTCTGAAAAAAATGGTGCAGCCGCACGTTGTTGACGATAAACGCAAAATTCGGCGCCAACTGGCTGTAATAGGCGAGTGTCGCCTGCGTCATGAAAACGCTCGGGATATCGACCATCTCGCGCAGCTCGTCGTAGCCCAAGTCGAGGCAATTGGTGACGAAGACGTCGAACCCTTCCTTCTGCGCGCGTATGGCGCTGCGGACAGTTTCATGCGCGACAAAATGCAGGTGCGTCATGCTGCGCGCTGCACCGGGATAATTCTTGCCCAGATTTGGAAACTCGACCACGGCGCCCGGTCCGGCCACACGTTGTGCGTGGCGCTTGAGTGATTCGTAGTACGGCTTGTAGATGTCGGACGTGCCTAGCGGGGTGCCGCTTTGGATGCAGATTTTCATGCCGATGCCTTGTGCGTGACAGTAGAGCGGTGATTATATCTGCCGCTGTCGTCATGCAATGCTGGAATGCAGATGCAAGGTTTGATGAAGTGTGAATGCCACGCCATTCGGGAGAGCTTACAAAAGGAACCCTGTCATTCCCGCGAAGGCGGGTATCCCCTTCCCTGGGGGGAAGGTAGGTTGGGGGAATCCTGTGCCGCGTGGCACTGTGTTATGGGTTCCCGCCTGCGCGGGAACGACGGTAGTGGTTTGTCGCCCGCATGCGGAACAATGACAAAACTTATTTCGATGCATGCGGCGCAAACATCACATCACCCACACGCCGCGTCGATAACCCAAACACGTCACGCGCAAACACCCCGGCATCCGCATCAAACTTGCCGTAAGCAAAACAATCCGCCACTTTTTCAATCAACTCCGCATCGCTCAACGGATCGCCCGCATCGCCACGCGCGGTGTTCACGCGCTGCTCCAGCACTTGTCCATTAACCAGTTCAACCCGCACGTGCGACCAGCGCGGCAGTATCGCCCCCGGCGCTTCCTGCAAACTCACTTTCGGCAATAGCGCGCGGATGCCAGGCCGCATCACTTGCGCATCATCAAAACTCGCCAGGCGTATCGCACCGTCTGTCAGTGCCGCGGCCATGCAATAGGCCATGTTGAACTTGGCTTGCAGGCCATTGACGGGCGGCTGCGGCAGCAGAGCGTCGAGTCCGCCGGCGCTGTTGGTGATGTCGATTCTTACGACATTCGCGGGTGTCAGCGCATGCGTCTTGCGCAATGCGAGCAGCCCGTCGAGCGCGCGATGTATCGCATAACAGCACGGGTACTTTTTGATATCGATGCCCATGGCGTCGATTTCCAGTGGCGCCGTGCCTATTGCGGCCAGCGCCCGCGACATATCCTCGCCCGAGGCATACAGCGCGAGATAGCCGAATTTGCCGTCGATGGCATCGGGCGAGGCGGTGAAGCCCGCTTGCGCCATCAACACGGCGCGCACCGCTGCAGCGTTGCATTGCCCCGCCTGAAAGGATTTCGCCATCGCGCCGAAGTTTTGCCGTGTGCCTGCCGCTTGCGCCACGGCCAATCCCAAAGCGTGTGACGTTTGGGTTTCACTCAGCCCCAGCAACACGCTGCACGCCAGCGTGGCGCCCAGCACGCCCAGAGCCGAGGTGGAATGCCAGCCGCGGCTGTAGTGTTGCAGCGCCATCACGCGCGCGAACTTCGCCATCAACTCAAAGCCCGCCAAGTAGGCGGTGCTGAATTGTTCACCGCTGCTACCACTTACGTGCGCCAGCGCACACAGCGCGGGCGCCATCGCCACGCTGATATGGCCGCGCATCGGCGTCATCACGTCATCGTAGTCGAGCACATGTGCGGCGACGCCGTTCACAAAAGCCGCGCCTTCAGGGTGCAGGGTTTCACCGGTGGCCCATACGGTTGCATTGCCGGCACCAGCGCAGCCGCGCATGTAATTGGCGGCCAGGCGCGGTGCATCGTCGTTACGCCCGGCAATCGCGCAAGCCATGGTGTCGAGCAGCGCGCGATACGCCTGATGGTGCTGCGTGGCGGTGGGCGGCGCTGACGTTGACCCGGAGGCTAAGCGTGCCGCGAACGCGGCGATTTGGAGGCTGGCAGTCACTGTGCGAGTTGGAGGTTGGCGGCTTTCGCAACACGATTAGCGCCAATACCAAGGGATGATTGTAAGTATATGTTTTTAAACACGATTTACTCTGACTTGATGCTGGCAATAGCGATCACCTTGCGCGCGCGTGCCGACTCTTCGCGCATGAAACGCGCGAGGCCGTCCGGCGTGCTGCTTTGCGCTTCCGCGCCATAGGCCAGCATGCGCTGCACGGTTTTTGCGTCGGCGAGACTGTGCTGAATTTGCGCGCTGAGTTTGTTGACGATGCCCGCCGGTGTTTTCGCGGGCGCGACCATCCCGGACCACGTCACCGCCTCGAAACCGGGCACGCCGGATTCCGCGACCGTGGGAATATCCGGCACCGTGCGCGAGCGCTGTGCGCTGCCCACCGCCAGCGCGCGCGCCTTGCCGGTTTTCACATGCGGCAACACCGTCGGCATGCTGTTGAACATGAGCTGCACCTGACCCGAAATCAGATCGGTTACCGCCGGCCCCGAACCTTTGTACGGCACATGCACCATGTCGGTCGCCGTCATCGACTTGAACAACTCCATCGCCATGTGGATCGGCGAGCCTTGCCCGACCGTGGCGTAGTTCAATAGCCGCGGTTTTGCCCTGGCGTACGCAATGAGTTCCTTCACCGACGTAACCGGAACCGAAGGGTTCACCACCAGCAGCGTCGGGTTGGTAGCCAGCAAACTCACCGGCGCGAAATCCGTGAACGGATCGTAAGGCAGCTTGGGATTTAACAGCGGATTGATAATCAGCCCCGCCGACGTCGCGAGCAGCAACGTGTAGCCGTCGGGTGTCGCGCGCGCGGCAATCTCGGTGCCGATGATGCCGCCCGCGCCGCCGCGATTGTCGACCACGAATTGCTGCCCCCAGGCATCGGCGAGTTTTTGTCCAATGGTGCGCGCCATCAGATCCGTGCCGCCGCCGGGTACGAAGGTGACGATCACGCGCACGGGTTTGTTGGGGTAGCCGGGTACCGTGTCAGCGGCATGCACATTCGCCGTCAAGGAAAGTAGCAGCGCGCCGGAAAATGCCGCGCACGCGCGCAGCTTGGGATCGCGCGGTTGCCGCGTGGCGCAGCGTGCGCAGAATTTGTCGCGATTGCCGATGGGTTGATTGCAATCGGCGCAGCGTCTTAGCAGAGTGCTCATGGAAAACCATTTTACACCGCGTTGCAAGTGGTGATTCGCGGCGCGCAGTGCTACAGTTATTCGTGCGGGGCTCTGCCGTACCGAGAGAAAGCCCGCGACATTTTCCGCTACGAACCGCGAGTCTAAGCAAATGATTTCATTCAATCCCATCGGCGTCGTGCGCAACGACGTCAATAAAATGTCCACCGGCAACTGGGCCGAAGCCGAATCGACTATTGAACTCGATCCCGATCTCGTGCCGGGCCTGCAAGGCCTCGCAGATTTTTCGCATGTGGTCGTGGTGTTTCACCTTGACCGCATACCGCCCTTCGACAAGGCCAAACAGTTGCTGCGTCAGCCGCGCGGCATGGAGCATCTGGCGCCGGTGGGCGTGTTCGCACAACGCACGAAGTTTCGTCCCAACCCGATCGGCGTGACGCCGGCGCGCCTGGTGTCGATCAAGGGCAACGTGCTCACCGTGGCCGGCCTCGACGCCATGGACGGCACGCCGGTGCTGGACATCAAACCCTTCATTCCCGAATTCGACAGCGTTGAAAATTCGAAGCAGGCGGACTGGGTGCCGGCGATGTTGAAGGGGTATTTCTAGCCGTAAATCCGGGCGGTCTAGAATGGCGGCACGGCTGGCGCGCGCTGCGCGACCTGGCCGCGCAGAACCCGGCCTTGAACGCTAAGGTTTCTTCGCCCTCGCCTTATCCGGCGCCATCGCCTGCGCGGGCTGCGCACCCGTCGGCGCAAAGTAGGCGCTGGTACTGGTGCGCGTGGCGCGCCATGGCACATCGACGGTGATGGTTTCTTCGTTGACGGTGCGTTGCAGTTTGACGGTGCCGGTGATTTCGCTGCCGCCGGCGTTGACCTTGCCGCTATAGGTATGCGTGACAAAACCCGCATCGCCGATGGTCATGCCCAGCGTGAACTGGATGTCCGCGCCGCGCAGGGTCATTTTGTCGAGTACGCCGCGGCGGCTGCCGACGCGCACCACGCCTTCGGCGTTCTGTAACTGCTGTTCGAGCACGCTGGTGTATGTTTGCTTGACGCCGTTGACCGGCAGCTCCCATGACCAGTAGCCGTCGACACGCGCCGGTACCACCCACAGGTGAACGGACACATTATCGGTGGCGTCCACCCGGTCGGGCTTCCACGAATCGCCCATGCCCCAGATGGGCGTGAGCACGCGCGTGCCCGGTTTGGCTTCGGCGAGTATTTTTGTGCGCAGCATGCGCTGCATTTCCGGCCACATCCACATGGTTATGACGGTGGCGCCGCTGATGTCGGTGTCGAAGACATCGCGCTGATAAAACTGCACGCGCTCCGCCATGCCGAGCTTCTTGGCTTCGGCATTGGATTGCGCGACCAGTTTTTCGTCGATGTCCACGCCCCAGCCGCGCACTTTGAGATTGGACTTGGCGGCGGTGAGCACGATGCGACCGTCACCCGAGCCGAGATCGATCACGACGTCGTTGTCGCGCAGCTCCGCGAGCTTGACCATGCGGTCAACGTTTTCCTGCGCGCTGCCAACGAAGATGGAAAAGCGTTCCTGCGCGAATGCGCCGTGCGTGAGCGGCACAAAAAGCGCGGCGGCAATGGCCGCCGTGAGCAAATGTTTCAGCATGTTTCCCGTCCGTAGTGGTGTACGGCGCGCATTTTAATGCGCGCACGCCACGCTCTCCACCACGCCGGGTATTGCTGACCGCCTTGAATGTAACTATATGTTTTTATTAAGTAATTTTTGTCGTCCTGCGAGACGACACAACGATTACGCGCTGGTACGATTGGATTCGCGGATCAGTTCCTTGCGCACTTTGCGTCCCGCGATCTTGTTAAGCCGCGCCTGCGCCGGGTTTACCGAGTACGCGCCGCACTTCTGGCAATCGGAGTGCTTGATATCGGTAGCTGCCATGAGTTCGCCGTGCGAGCCGCGCGTCGCGACGGCGCTGGCGGCTTCTTTGAGCGTTTCTTCACCACATTTCCAGCAAGTCAGATCGGTCGTTATCTTGATTGCAGCTTGTTCCATGGTTGTCTCCTGGTGTTCGGTTGTCGTCGTGCCGGTGTGTTGAAATGCGTACGTGGGCAAGCGCGCGCAATGTAAAGCGCGACCAGAAACTATCGGTTGCACGTCGCGTGAACTGCAAATCACGCAACGCATGCGGTCGAGAAAAATAAGGAGATGAGGGAAAGACCCGGACGAAGCGTGTTTTCCGCAGCCCGAGATCTTGATACTGACGTGGCCGGGGGCACTCTAACTCACGCCAATGGAATCACCTACACAAATCGGTTTTATCGGCAATAAAGACGCGGAGGAGCCGCGTAGGGCGGCATTAAGGCAGATTTCCGCCATGTTATGACGCGCGAGGTGGTTCGCGTCGCCCCTTCGCCACCAGCGTAATCCCCGCCAGGATCATCGCCGCGCCCGCGACATGATGCACACCGATGTGCTCATCGAGAAACACCACGCCCCACAGCACACCAAACAGCGGGATGAGATACGTCACCGTTAATGTAGGCGCGGCGCCGATTTGCTCAATCAGGCGAAAGTAAACCACGTAGGCGAGGGCGGTGCAGAGTATGCCCAGCGTGGCCACCGCACTCCATGCCGCGATGCCCGGCGTTTCGCGCACCGGAAACAAAATCATCAGCGGCATCATCAGCAGCGTGGCGATCCACAGGCTGCCAAGCACGTTCGAGTACGCAGCTATGCCTTTGACGGTTTGCGTATAGGTGGATACCGCGCCGTAGAGCAGGCTCGCGAGAAACGCCGCAGCGATGGCCAGCACCGGCATGTCGCCGTCGCGAAATCCCTCGCCGCTCACCAGCACCGCCACGCCGGTGAATCCCAGCGCGAGGCCGGCAAGCCCGCGCAGGCTGATGCGTTCGCGCAGGCACACCAGCGACAGTGCCGCGCCGAACAACGGTGCGGTGGCGTTGATGATCGACAGCAACGACACGCTGAGTTGCTGCGACGCATAGCCCCACATGAACAGCGGAATGGCGATATAGAAAACGCCGGTGACGACGGCGGGCGTCCACTGTGCCCCGCGTGGCAGGGATTTTTTAAGCAACCACGCGACGATGGATAAGGTGACAGCGGCGATGCCGATGCGTCCGCCCATCATCACCGATGGCCCGAATGCAGGCACCGCGATTTTCATGAACAGAAAGGAGGAGCCCCATATCGCACCCAGCGCGATCAGCCAGGCGATTTGTGCGGGACGCAAACGATATTACCGTAACTATATGTTTTTATTTATATTTACCGACCTAAAATCACTTCCAGCACGAACTTGCTGCCGATGTAAGCCAGCACCAGCGCGAGAAAGCCTGCCAGCGTCCAGCGTACGGCGGTGCGTCCGCGCCAGCCGTAAATCAGGCGTCCGCCGAGCAGTGCGCCGAAAATCAGCCACGACACCACGCCGAACACGGTTTTGTGCGAAAAGCGCGCGGGCTTGCCGAACAGTTCTTCGGAGAACAACACGCCGCTGGCGATGGTGAGTGTCAGCAGCACAAAGCCCGCCGCGATAATGCGAAACAACAGCGTCTCCATCGTCAGCAGCGGCGGCATGTTGGCGAGCGCGGGCGGCAGCGCGCCGGCGTGCAGGCGCTTTTCGAGAATCGCCATCAGCATCACGTGCAGCGAGGCAATGGTGAATAAGCTGTAGGCCGCCATCGAAATTAGCAGGTGCGCCTTGAACGCGAGCGTTTCGGTGTTGGCCAGTGCTTGTGTCGACGGAAACACCAGCGGCAGCAACACGGCGACGGCGGCAGCGGGCATGACCAACGCGTGCAAGCCGTCGAGCCGGTAGAACAAACTGCCCAGGCCGTAGATCAATACTGTGAGCCACAGGATCAGCGACAGCGCGTTGCCCACACCCAGGAACATGCCGGTGCCGCCGAACATCGATACGCTCAACAACCAAGTATGCAGCGCAAACGGGGCCAGCAATGCCGCATGTTCGATACCGCGGCGTGAATCGGCCTCGGCGTCCGGCGTTTCGGCCCCCGACCAATGCCGGCGCCAGAAGTAAAACGCCAGCGCGGCATAGAGGGTGGCGCAGATCAGATACGGTAGAATGACTGGCATATTTCGAGTCTACACCAACCGGGTTCTTACTACTTATGTTCGACAACCTGACCGGACGTCTGTCCAAAGTTTTGAAAACGCTGCGCGGCGAAGCGCGGCTCTCCGAAGAAAATATCACCGAGGCGCTGCGCGAAGTGCGCATGGCGTTGCTCGAGGCCGACGTCGCGCTGCCGGTGGTGCGCGACTTTATCGCACGCATCCGCGAAAAAGCGCTGGGTCAAGAGGTGATGGGTAGTCTCACGCCGGGGCAGGCTGTGGTGGGTGTGGTGCATAAAGAACTCGTCGCGTTGATGGGCGAGACCAACGACGATCTTAATCTGGCTACCACGCCGCCCGCGGTGATTTTAATGGCGGGCCTGCAAGGCTCCGGCAAAACCACCACCAGCGGTAAGCTCGCCAAGTGGCTGGCGGAAAACCGCAAGAAAAAAGTGCTGTTGGTGAGCTGTGACATCTATCGACCAGCGGCTATTGAGCAGTTGAAATTGGTCGCCGCGCAAATCGGCGCGGATTTTTTTCCGTCCACCGGCGAGCAAAAGCCACTGGCGATCGCCGAAGCCGCGCTCGATTTCGCGCGGAAGCACTATCACGACGTGTTGATTGTCGATACCGCCGGGCGGCTGGCCATCGACGAACTGATGATGAACGAGATCCGCGAACTGCACGCGGCGTTAAAGCCCATCGAAACCCTGTTCGTGGTCGATGCCATGCAGGGGCAGGACGCGGTCAACGTGGCGAAAGCGTTTTCCGAAGCATTGCCGTTGACCGGCATCGTGTTGACCAAACTCGACGGCGATTCGCGCGGCGGCGCGGCCTTGTCGGTGCGGCACGTCACCGGCAAGCCGATCAAGTTTGTCGGCGTCGGCGAAAAATTGAACGGGCTGGAAGCCTTCCACCCCGACCGCATGGCTTCGCGCATCCTCGGCATGGGCGACGTGCTGTCGCTGATCGAGGACGTGCAAAAAAACGTCGATGTCGCCGAAGCCGAAAAGTTTGCCAAAAAATTCAAGTCCGGCAAAGGCTTCGATCTGGAGGATTTCAAACAGCAAATCGGCCAGATGAAAAAGATGGGCGGCGTCTCGGCGCTGATGGACAAGCTGCCGGGCCAGCTCGCGCAAGCGGCGAAAAGCGCCAGTAACGCGGGCGGCGCGTCGCAGATGGACGACAAAGCCCTGCGCCGCATCGAAGGCATCATCAACTCGATGACGCCGAAGGAACGCACTTACCCGGATTTGCTCAAGGCCTCGCGCAAGCGTCGCATCGCCGCCGGCGCGGGTGTGAGCGTGCAGGAAGTGAATCAGTTGCTCAAGCAATTCGAGCAAACGCAGAAGATGATGAAAATGATGGCCAAGGGCGGCATGCAGAAGATGATGCGCGGATTGCAGGGGCGGATTCCGGGGCTGCGATGAACAGGGCTGCATGACGGGTAATGGCCAGGATGCAAATTCGTCGTAGCGCGCGTTGGGTGATTGCCCGTGCCGGCCTGTTGTGCGCTTGTTGTGTCATGGCCGCCGCGCATGCGCAAACCGAAGGGGGGTATCCGAGCCGCCCGATCCGCCTGGTGGTGCCATTTTTCCCCGGCGGCTCGCCTGACTTGCAAGGCCGCTTGCTGGCGGAAAAACTCCGCGTGCGGCTCAATCAATCGGTGGTGGTCGATAACCGTCCGGGTGCTAACGGCACCATCGGCATGGGCATTGTCGCGCGCGCGCCCGCCGACGGCCACACGCTGATTATTTCGCCGGTGGGGCCGTGGGTGGTGAATGCGTATCTGTATAAACTCAATTACGATTTACGGAATGATCTCGCGCCGGTGATACAGGTGTCGTCGATACCGGCGATTCTTGCAGTGCATCCGTCGGTGGCGGCGCAATCGGTGAAGGAGCTGATCGCGCTGGCGCGGCAAAAACCCGGCGAGCTGAATTACACCTCCACCGGTATCGGCGGCTTTGGCCATATGTCGGCAGCGCTGTTTTGCGTGATGAGCGGCATCAGCATGACGCACGTGCCGCACAAAAGCGTGGCGGCGGCGCTGACCGATCTCGCGGGCGGGCATGTGCAGGTGTCGTTCAATGTGTCGTCCACTACGCTGCCGCATGTGAAAAGCGGCCGCGTGCGCGCGCTGGCGACCACCGGAAAGACGCGCTCGGAACATCTGCCGGATTTGCCAGCGGTGGCGGAGTTCGTGCCCGGTTACGAAAACCAAACCTGGAACGGCGTCGGTGTGCCGGCACGCACCCCGGCGGCGATCATCGAGCGGTTGAGTCGCGAGATCAACGCCATCCTGCAAACGCCGGAGATGAAAGACGCCGCGCGCGTGGAGGCGTATACCATCGTCGGCGGCACGGCCGCGCAGTTCGGTGCACATCTGCGCGGCGAGCACGCCAAATTTGCCAAGCTGGTGAAGGAGGCGGGGATCAAGACGCCGGCGGAATAGCACCCGTAGCCCGGATAAGCGCAGCGGAATCCGAGGCGCGATTGCGACGGGAAAAGTGATCCCGGATTGCGCCGCGCTTATCCGGGCTACAATTTGCCACTCTTCGCAACGCCCAGGGAAAAACATGAACCGTCATTGGAAAGGTTTGTTTGCGGTTACCGCATTGATCTTCGGTGCGCCATCGTCCCACGCGCAAAGTTACCCCCAACGCCCCGTGCGCCTGGTCGTGCCCTTCGGCGCGGGCGGCCCCGACGCGATTGCGCGCATTGTTGGACAGCAATTGAGCACGCAGATGGGACAGAACGTCGTGGTGGATAACCGTCCGGGGGCGAACGGCATCGTCGGCACCGACACGGTGGCGAAAGCCACGCCCGACGGGCACACCCTGCTGCTGGTGTCGGCCTCGATCGCGGTGAATCCCAGCATCTATCGCAAGCTGCCGTATGACGCGGTGGCCGACTTCACGCCCATCACCAACGTCTGCGCGCTCGATGCGTTCATTCTCGCCGTGCATGCGGCGGTGCCGGCGAAAACGGTGCAGGAGCTAGTGGCCCTGGGCCGCCGCCCCGAATCCAAGCTCGCGTACGGCTCGCCCGGCATCGGCAACACCATTCATCTGGCCGGCGCGTTGTTCGCGGCGCGCGCCAAAACCACTATGGTGCATGTGCCGTACAAGGGCGGCGGGCCGGCGGTGGCCGCGTTGCTCGGCGGCGAAATTCAGGCGATGTTCGCCAATACCAATCTCGCGTTGCCGCACATCAAATCGGGCCGGCTGCGCGCGCTCGGCGTCACCGGCAAATCGCGCATCGCCGTGTTGCCCGATACGCCAACCTTCACCGAGGCTGGCGTGCCCGGCATGGAAATCGACGCCGGCTGGTTCGGCCTGTTCGCGCCCGCGCAGGTGCCCGCCGCCGTCATCAACAAGATTTACGAGGAAACACGCGTGGCGCTGGCGAATACGCAAGTGCGCGACAAGCTGCGCGAACAGGGATTTCCGCCGGTGGGCAACACGCCGGCGCAGTTCAAGGCTTATTTGGCGTCGGAGATCAAGGCTTATGCCGAGATGACGCGGGTGGCGGGGATCACGCCGGAGTAAGGTTGTGGTTGGTTGGAGTGGAGCTAACCTCCGATGAGCTGCGTCTACGATTGTTACCCCGAGGCTGGAGCGATAGATATGCTTCGTGTCAGGCGAGTTGTTGCATGGCATACGTCTGCGCGGTTTCGATGAGCTCGCGAATCTTTTCATAGGAACAATGACCATGAGTGAGGTGTTTTCCGTTCATGGAAAGATCGATTGTGATGCCCGACCAAGTGACGGGGAGTAGCGCTCTTTCGTCCGGATTAAAATTAAAAATCATGTCATGCGACCAGCAATTTCTAATGATGCGCCAGAACTGAAACCAAGGTTGTGCTTTAAGTGCCTGTAGCTGCCCTGTGCCATGGCAATAAAGCTTCGTTAGCGTAAAGAGTTCTTTAATTGCGGAGCGGTGCGCGGATTCGTACAGTTCCTCGCAGGCTATGCGCATCGCGGTTTCGTCATTTAGCAGCATAGGCAAGTTCGGATACAGATTTGGCACCCCCTTCAATTCAGCCTGTAGTGCGGTAAAGTAGCGTGGCGTATCGGGGTACGACCAAAGAACCAAACTTGCATATTTAAGTTGAATGTGGTTCAGCGGGCGTGTCCGAAATTCTGTGTGTGAGGCGCGGTGAGACTTTTTCACGACGGCTGAAGATGTTTACGACGTACCGTCAGACGCAGTGGAAAAGTCAGTTCTTATCTTACACGATCCCCTTTGTGAATCGGTCCTCGTAGAGGATCGCAAACTGGTTCATTGCCGTTTTCCAGTGATTGGCTGCGCGACCCCATTCAGCGGTGATGTTACGCAGCGCCAGCCAGATCAGTTTGGTGGCCGCGTCGTCGCTGGGGAAATGCCCACGCGTTTTAATAATCTTGCGCAGTCGCGCATTCACGCTCTCGATGGCATTGGTCGTGTAAATCACCCGGCGCACCTCGGGCGGGAAGGCAAAGAACGGAATCACCTTGTCCCACACGCGCCGCCAGGACGCCGCCACGGTGGGAAAGCGCTGGCCCCAAGGGCCTTGCCCAAAGGCGTCCAGTTCGGCCTGTGCTGCTTCGGCACTGGGCGCCGTGTAGATCGGCTTGATCGCCGCCGCCAGCGCCTTGCGATCCTTCCAACTGGCGTAATCCAGACTGTTGCGAATCAGATGCACGATACAGGTCTGCAACGTCGTGGCGGGGTAGACCACGCCGAGCGCCTCACCCATGCCTTTAAGGCCATCGGTGACGGCGATCAGGATGTCGTTGCAACCCCGGGTCTTCAGGTCGTTGAACACCTTCATCCAGAACTTCGCCCCCTCGGTGTTCTCGATCCAAATCCCCAGAATGTCCCTGCTGCCGTCGGGCAGCACGCCCAGTGCCAGATACACGGCTTTGCTGCGAACCACGGCGTCTTCGCGGATCTTCACGCGCAGCGCGTCAAAGAACACCACCGGATACATCGATTCCAGCGGGCGCGACTGCCAAGCCGTGACCTCGGTCATGACCGCGTCAGTGACGCTGCTGATGAGGTCAGGGGAAACGTCTACCGCATACATCTCGGCCAGAAAGCCTTGTACCTCGCGCACCGTCATGCCGCGCGCGTACATCGCGATGATCTTGTCGTCAAAGCCGGTAAAACGGCGCTCGTGCTTGCCAATGAGCTGTGGCTCGAACGAGCCTTCACGATCCCGTGGCACGTCGATGCGCAGCGCGGCGTCGCCGGTCAGCACGGTCTTGCCACTGTGGCCGTTGCGGTGGTTGGTGACATCAGAGGGCTTGGCAGCACCGGGCGAGTAACCCAGATGGTGGCTCATCTCGGCGCCAAGGGCGCGTTCTATCAGCGCCTTCTTGAAACCCCTCATGACGTCTTCAATGGCGCCAGGCGTCATTGGCCCGGTGACCAATTGATCAAGCAGTGCTGCTGGTATCTTCGGCAGCATCACTGCCGCCGTGGCAATATTCGTCTTGCGTGACATACATGCTCCTTATAAACAACATGTTATGCCACACACACGAAATTCCTGACAGGCCCGAGGAGCGGGACTGGGTGAGTTGCACTGCTTCATTGCACGGTGTAATCGTCTCTGCGCGTGTCTCTGTGGTTGCTAGTGATCGTCGGACGTTCACAAAACTTTTGGCGCCGTACCGTTCTTCGCGAGCATGGACACTTTAGTCCCGTGCCTATTGCGCATCCGCCAGATCCGGTTGGATAACAGGCACTGGGGAAATGAACTTATCCAAGTCAGTACGTTGGTCAAGCAAGAAGGGGGCATCTTTCACTTTGGTATGCAAATTTAACAAACGCCGCTCTGCCCGAATCAATATCGTGTCGTAGAGCATGGGCTGAATAGTTGTTAGCGCGCCATCCCTCCGCGGCTCGGCCTCGCCTTCTTCTATCTTGTCGCCCAGAATGAATCCGTCTACTCGGGTTGTTGATCGAATGTGCCCGCCGCCCCTCAATTCCTTTACATACTTCCAGACTTGATCCTTTTCCTTGGAACCCATTGCAAGTCCTGTCGTTTTGAGATCAACGATTACAACATGCTCTATTCCGTTCTCGTTAAAATCGTCATCAAACGATGAGCGCGCATAGAAGCCGACGCTACTGTCTGGAAGCGCCACGAAATCAGGTCTGTTGCGGCTTCCCTTAGCGGATGTGTCGCCAAACAAATTCCGAATGACGTTGGTCATTCCTTTGTTTGATGTGAACTCAATGGATTCAAATTGAGCGCCAAACATCCACAGGCCTTTCTCAAAGAGTGGCTGCAGCTCAGTAAGCGTCCGGGAATCCCGTATTGACGCCGAGCTGCGCGATGAAGATTGCTGATTTTCGACCAGAGATGAGTCGAAGGCAGGTCGAAGTCAGGCCGCCCTGGGTTTCCAGTTAAACGGCAGCAGCTCAGTGAGGCGGTCAACGCGA